>JAFTIL010000012.1 GCA_017456905.1 Clostridia bacterium | reverse complement strand
GTGGCACGCTTCATGCGTGACGGAGAGGGTATTTAGCGGCATTTCGCGTTTTTACCCTCTCACCCGCCCGTCGCAAAGCTGGGCGGGAGCTCTCCCAGAGGGAGAGCCTTTCTTCGTGCCTCCTCCGCTAAACAACAATTTCCGTCCCTTCAAAAATTGCAAAAGCTGTTGACGAATCCTCCATTTCATGCTACAATAAAACCGCATGAAATCCCGCCGAAAGGAACGCATTACCATGAAAAAGACCCTCCACATCATCCCCCACTCCCACTGGGACAGAGAGTGGTACCTCCCCTTTGAAAAGCATCGCGTTCGTCTCGTGGAGCTCTTCGACCGCCTCATTCAGGTCATGGAGGAGAACGAGGATTATACATACTACCATCTGGACGGCCAGTATATCGTCATCGACGACTACCTGGAGGTAAAGCCCCATATGCGGGATCGCCTCATGAAGCTCATCCGTGACGGCCGCATTCAGGTAGGCCCTTGGTACATCCTGCAGGACGAATACCTCACCTCGGGAGAGGCCAATGTCCGTAATATGCTCTACGGCTTGAAGCTCTGCCGCGAGATCGGGGCTGAGCCCGTGGAGACCGGCTATTTCCCCGATGCCTTCGGCAATATCTCCCAGGCGCCTCAGATCGTCCGCGGCTTCGGCTTTGACAACGCCGTGTTCGGCCGAGGGCTGAATGACGTGGGCGCGGACAATCAGATCATCAAGCAGAACGGCATCACCACAAGCGAGCTGATCTGGCGCGCGCCCGACGGCTCTGAGGTCATGGGCGTTATGTTCGCGGGCTGGTATCACAACGCCATGGAGCTGCCTGCTGAACCCGACGCCCTCCGCGACCGCCTCGCGGGGATCGTGGCCTCCACCTCCCGCTTTGCGCTGACAGATCACCTTTTGGGCATGAACGGCTGTGATCATCAGCCCATTCAGATGGATCTGCACAAGGTCATCGCTCTGGCCAATGAGGTGCAGGACGAGGTAGAGGTAAAACAATCCAACTTCAAGGATTATATTGAGGCCGTCCGTCCCTACAGAGACAGATTCCCCGTCTTTGAGGGGGAGATCAACGGTCAGCTTTCGGCGGGTGCCTGCCCCCTGATCTGCACCGCTTCCGCCCACGTGGACATCAAGCAGATGAACCACGACGTGCAGCATCTTTTGGAGCGAGTCGCCGAGCCTGTCAGCCTGATCTCCAAGCTGAACGGCGGTACGTATGAAAGCGATCTGCTCCTCTACGCTTGGAAAAAGCTCATGCAGAATCACCCCCATGATTCCATCTGCTCCTGCTCCTGCGACGAGATCTACGAGGAAATGAAGACCCGCTTTGCCAAGGCATCCGCTTGCGGCGAGGAATTGCGGGACAGCGCTCTGAACTATCTCGCCGCCGCGGTAGACAGCTCCGATGTGGACGGGGATGCCGCTATCCTTGTGCTATCCTTGGAGCCTAACAAGTCGGTGATGACGGTGAAGGCCAACGTGGACTTCGACCTGACCGATACCACGACTGAAATCGCCATCTTCGACGAGCATAGCCGCGAGGTTCCCGCTGCATTTACATACATGCCCAATCAGTTCACCTACACCCTCCCCAAAGATCGCTTCCGCCAGCCCCGCTACGTCAACCGCTTTGAGGTGGAGATGCAGGTGGAATCTCACGGCATCGGTTACCGCACGTTTACCGTCAAGAAGCAGGTTGCTTCGGTCAAAACTGCTGTCCGCTATACCGAGAACAGCATGGAAAACGGGTTTTTGATGGTAAAATTCAACGAAAACGGCACCGTGGACGTGACCGATAAGAGAACAGGCCGTGTCTATGCCGGTCAGAACCTATTTGAGGACACCCGTGACAAAGGCAATCTCTACAACTACGTTCAACCCGTGGACGACGTGGCCGTGACTACCGCTGATTCCCGTGCGGAGATCTCTCTCCACGAGGTCACCCCTTGGTCTGTTACCTTCAAGGCTGCGGTTCCCATGGATATTGATGCCGATATCATCACCTATGTGACCCTTTCGGACAAGGTGGCCCGTGTGGACTTCAGAACCGTGGTAACCAACCGCATGGAGAACCACCGTCTCCGCGCCCTGTTCCCCTCGGAGATCCAAACCGACTCGGTCTACGCCGAGGGACAGTTCGACGTAGTGCGCCGTGACATTCAGCCTTCCGAGTTCTGGAAGAACCCCTGCAACGCTCAGCGCGTTCAGGCCTTCGTGGCCCTGGAATCCGACAACGCCACCGACGCTCTCATGGTGGCCAACCGAGGACTTTGCGAGTATGAGGTGCTTCGCGACGGCCGCAACACCTTGGCTGTCACCCTGCTCCGTGCCGTGGGTGAGATCGGCGACTGGGGTGTGTTCCCTACCCCTCTGGGTCAGAAGAAGGGTACCTGGACCCTGGAATATTCCCTCATTCCCTACGGCACAGACTGCCGTGCTTCCGCTTACGCCGAGGGTTATACCTTTGCCTATCCTCCCGTCGTAGCCATCGGAACCGCCAAGCACGCGGGAGCCCTGCCCGCCGCCGCCGATTACGTCCGCTTTGACAGCGAGTATGTCCGCATGACCGCTTTCAAGAAGGCAGAGAATCGGGACACCGTCATCCTGCGCATGTTTAACACCACCGCCGAGACCATCACCCTGACGGTGGAGATCGCACCAATCTTCAAGGAAGCAAAGCTCACCAATCTGGCCGAGGTACGGCAGACTGATCTGACCATCACCGACGGGAAAATGGTTCTGAATATTCCCGGGAAGAAAATTATCACGGTGGAATTGCTGTAAGCCATCGTCTCCCCTGCACCCAAAAATCCCGCTGCGGTGACCGCGGCGGGATTTTTGGGTGTTTTTACCTTGATTTATACCCTATCAGACGCCAACGCCTGATTTTTTTAAAAAAAGTCTTTTTATATTCACACGACATACACAATTATCCAGTAAACTATACGCATAGATTGTATTCTCTACGCATTTAAAGAAAGGAGGCCCTTCTATGTCTCGCGGTATCTGTAAATCATCCCTGCTCATCACAATGCTCACACTCCTGCTGACGAGTCTCATTTGTCTGGCTTCCTGCTCAGGCACCACCCTCCACGAGGATCACGATCACGGTGCCGAGGGCATGATCTCCACCCCCGACGACGCGGTGGACTACACCCTCACCTTTGACGGCAAGACCTGCCTTGCCAGCCGCGGCGGTGCCGTTGCCAAGGACGGCAACAACGTGGTCATCATCAAGTCGGGTGTCTACCGTCTGACGGGTCATTTCGACGGTCAACTCCGCGTCAGCGTGGCTGATACCGAGCACGTCACCCTCATCATGGACGACTTTTCCATCACCTGCCCCGATTCGGCAGCTCTGCACGTGGTAAACGCGGGCTGTGTATACGTGGAAGTCCCCGAGGGCAAGACCGCGACCCTCACCGACGCGGCTACCTACGTCTACGACATCCCCGGCGAGACCAAGCCCAACGCCTGTGTCTACGCCGCTGACGACATCACCTTCCGAGGGCTCGGCAAGCTGGTGGTCAACGCCAATTACAACAACGGCATCGGCTGTAACAACGACATCGTGTTCATGAGCGGCGACGTCACCGTCAATGCCAAGAACAACGGCATCAAAGGCTCGGGCAGCGTCAGCCTGGTCAACACCGCCAAGGTCACCGTCATGGGTGCCGAGGACGGCATCAAGAGCGACGGCATCAATCCCGACGAGGGTGTCATCCTCATGAGTGGACAGGCCGTGGCCTACATCTCCTGCGCCGATGATGCGCTACAAGCGGTGTACGATATCACCATCAAGGACTCCGCCCGCGTGTATTACGACTGCGAGGGCAATATCATCAACAGCGACGGCAGCTCCGATGTTCCCGACAGCGCCCTGATCCCTTGGGACTGATTTTTGAAATACGATTGCTTCCGCATGACCGCCAAGGCGGTATCGGTTTGCATAGATCGCACATCCCAAAACCAACAGAAAGGATTTGATTTCCATGAAAAAGCATATTCTTACCATCCTCACCGCGGGTCTTCTGGTCGCCACCCTGTGTCTGGGCCTCGTGGCTTGCGACAGCACCGACAACCCTGCCGACACCTCCACAAACAACGGTGCCGAGACCTCTGGCCCTGCCGGTGAAAACAGTGCCGCCGTCACCGACGATGGCAACACCAACCCCGGTGGAAACAACACCGCCACCCCCGGCACCGAGGAAAATCCCATCGTGCTGACCTTCAACGGCGTTCAGTGTAACGAGTCCGTGGCAGGTACCCTGTCTGTGGACGGTAGCGCTTTCGTTATCTCCAAGGGCGGCTTCTACACCCTCACGGGTGACCTCAGCGACGGCCAGATCAAGGTAGCCGTTCCCAAGACCGAAGAGATCACCCTCATCTTCAAAAACTTTACCGCATCCTCCTCCAAGTCTGCGCCCATTTATATTGATAGCTGTGACAAAGCTACCATCCTGTTGGCCGCAGGCACCGTCAACTCTCTTACCGACGCATCCATCTACGTATTTGCCAACCCCGCTGACGATAAGCCCAACGCCTGCATCTATTCCGCAGACGACCTCACCATCAAGGGCGACGGCACTTTGACCGTTACGGGTAACTACAACAACGGTATCGGCTGCAAGAACGACCTGCGCATCAAGTCGGGTACCATCACCGTCACTGCGCCCAACAACATTCTGAAGGGTAATGACAGCGTGACCATCGAGGGCGGCAATATCACCCTTTCGGGCGGTGAGGATGCCATCAAGTCCGACACCACCGATCGCACCGACAAGGGCTTCGTGCTCATTGACGGCGACGCCAAGGTGACCATTGACTGCATCGACGACGCACTTCAGGCCACCCAGAGCATCACCGTAGGCGCAGGCACCTCGGTGACCATCACCGCAGGCGGCAACGCGCTGAACTGCCCCGGCACCATCAACGCCGCAGAGAGCGCTCTGAACATCATCTCCCAAGGTGCCGCCGACGAGACTACCGCACAGTAATTTTCTTATCATAACAAAAAGATCCAACTTCAAGTGAAGTTGGATCTTTTTTCTTGAAAAGTTCTTGAAAGGGGTTTAAGAGGAAACCTTCTCAAAAGAAGGCTTCCTCTTATCTCTTTATTCCTCCAACGCCTCCAGCTCCTCGTAGACCTCCATGAGGCGCTCCTCCTTTTGGGTCTTGAGGGTGTCCAGCTCGGCCACGCGAACGAAATTCGTGGCGGCCTCGCCGTTCATCTCGGCATCGATGTCATCAATGGCCTTTTCCAAGGCCTCGGCCTCGATGGTCAGCTTTTGGATTCGATTCTTTCGCTTACGCTCGTCGGAAGCGGAGCGCTTGGCCTTCTCGTAGTCCTCCTTGGCGGTGGAAGGAGTACCGGTTTCAATCACAGCCGCGCCCATCTTGGTGGGAGAGATTCCACCCGTGCGGCGGTTCTCCATAAAGCGGCGATACTCAGAATAGCCCTCGCCGGGACGATCCACGTGGTAGTCGGTAAAATCAGCCTCGCCCGTGACGCCCGAAATACCCGCACCGGGAGTGATCTCGATCATGCGGGTGGCCAGCTTTTCGATAAAATATCTGTCGTGAGACACGGCGATAATGGTGCCTTCAAAATCCTCCAAGGCTGCCTCCAACGCCTCACGGGAGTCAATGTCCAGGTGGTTGGTAGGCTCGTCCAGCACCAGCAGGTTCATCTTGGACAGGATCAGCTTGCACAGGGTCAGCCGCGCGCGCTCACCGCCCGACAAGACGGACACTTCCTTGTAAACGTCCTCCCCAATGAAGCGGAACTGCGCCAAGCGGTTGCGGATCTCAGTCTCAGTCAGCTTGGGATAGGCGCTCCAAAGCTCCTCAAGAACGGTGTTCTCAGGCGAAAGATTTTGGTTTTCCTGATCGTAGTAGCCGATCTCCACGTTATAGCCCGCCTCGATGACCCCCGCAAGTGGTTCCAGCTTGCCGATGATCAGCTTGATGAGGGTGGATTTACCACAACCGTTTTGTCCGAGGATGAACAAGTGATCGTCACGCTTGACAAGAAAGCTCAAATGGGAAAACAGGATGCGTTCCCCAAATCCCATGGTCACATCGCGAAGATCCAGCACCTCGTTACCACTCTGGCGGGAGGCGGTGAAGCGGAGCTTGATGGGGGTGGGGGCGTTTTCGGGCTTTTCCAGGCGGACGATACGATCCAGCATCTTTTGTCTGCTCTCGGCGGCGATGATGTTGCGCTCGCGGTTCCACCTGCGCTGTTGGGCGATGTAGGCCTCCTGGCGTGCGATCTCCTTCTGCTGATCCTTGTAGTGCTTCTCGGCCAGGGCGCGGTCAATCTCCCGCTGCTCCATGCTTTGGGTGTAGCCGCCGTTATACAGCTTGGCTTTGTGGTTCTGGATGCAGAGGGTCTTATTGGTCACGCGGTCGAGGAAGTATCTGTCGTGGGAGACGATCATGACACAGCCCTTATAATCGCTGAGATAATGCTCCAGCCAGCCCAGGGTCTCGATGTCCAGGTGGTTGGTGGGCTCGTCCAGAAGCAGAACATCCGGCTCGCGAGAGAGCTGGATGCCCAGAGCGAGGCGGGTCTTTTGTCCGCCGCTCAGATGGCGCACGGGCATATTCACCAGAGCATCGTCAAAGCCGAGACGGCGCAAAATACCCAAGCAACGGCCGCGGAATTCCAAGCCGCCGTCGGCGATGAAACG
The DNA here is from genome assembly GCA_017456905.1 of Clostridia bacterium. Lineage (GTDB taxonomy): Bacteria > Bacillota > Clostridia > Oscillospirales > CAG-272 > CAMEON01. Next base: position 22,188 of record JAFTIL010000012.1, on the reverse strand, counting down.
CTCGTTGAGGGCCGTAAACTCACGGGTCAGAATATCGTAGGCCTCTTGACCGCCTGCGGCCTCCATGCCCTCGTTCAGTTTGCGCTCCAATTCAGCAAGGCGTGCTTCGTCGCGAAGCAGGGCGGGAAAAGCGTGGTACATATGGTCAAGGGCAGATTCGTCCTCGCTTCCCTCCTCGCTTTCGGCGGCAAAGGCGCCCTCCTGGGTCAGGATCCCCAGAGTCTTGCCCTTGGATAGATACACCTCGCCCTCGGTGGGCTCGTACTCGCCCGTGATCATTTTGAACAGGGAAGACTTACCGCTGCCGTTGACGCCGATGATGCCCAGTTTATCCTTTTCGTCCAGCGAAAAGGAGATGTTTTCAAGTATGGTGGTGGTGCCGAACCTGAGTGTCAGGTCGGTAACGCTGATGATGATCATAGTGGTTTCCTTTGGAGAGGGAGTACGCAAGGGAGCCCGCACTGCAAGCAGTGCCTTGAAAGAAGGTCCCCTTGACCCCCAAGAACTTTAAATATTTTTACTTGGGCATCTCTAAAAACTCTATCGCTGAACGAGCGGCGAGCAATTTGTTGGGCAATTCAAACAAAAATTCGCACGCGTAGCAGGAGCTACGCGAAGAATGATTGTGCAGAAGTGCCAAAGAAAGTGCCGCCGATTCGTCAGTGAGAGGGGTTTTAGAGGTGGCCACTTATTAAATTATGGAGTAGCTCAAGCCTCGCCATAATGGCTCAGCCAATATTGCTTCATTTCCAAGGCGTCCTCGGGCATGGTGCCGTCGGACTCGCAAATGATGCGGGGGGACACGTTCTCAAGGTCGATAGCCTCCAGAAGGGGCTCATACGCAGGGCCAAAAACATGATCAGCAAAGGTCAGATGCTTCCTCTCCCCCGCCGCCGTGTACTCGATCTTTGAAAAATGACAATGGAGGTTGTTGACGTAGGTGTCGCCCAAAGCGTTGCCGATGGTATCAAAAACCCGACGGTAGCTGTCGGCATTTGGGAAGGCTCCGCCCACAGCCCGGGCGTTGAGGTGGCCGAAGTCCACCACGGGATGAAAGTGAGGATCCACCTTGCATTGCTCAATAACCTCCTCCAAGGTGCCAAGCTGGTTGACCTTTCCCATGGTCTCGATGCCGAGACGAACGGGCGTATCTCCCACCGCCCCCATGACCCACGACAAGGTCTCGCAGGAGAGGCGCATGGCCTCACGGCGGTCGATCTTACCCGCACTTCCGCTGTGGATGACGATGGTATCAGCGCCCAAAAGCTCTGCCGCCCACAGGGACTTCTGAATATACGTAACGCTGTTGCGCCGCTTTTCTTCCTCAACGCTTGAAAGAGAGATAAAATAGGGCGCGTGCAGGGACATGAGGATGCCGTGCTCCTTAGCTTTCTGTCCGATACCTCTCAAGGCGTCCTCTCCTGCCATAATGCCCTTCCCTGCCTCGTATTCGTAGGCGTCCAGGCCCTTTTTCTGTAACCAACCGGGCATTTGCAAAGTGGACTTGCCCCCCTCTGCCTTGAAAAGATCCCCGTTACCGCCGGGGCCAAAGGTTGGATGTGCCATATGGATAACTCCTTATATCTGTAAAATTACCAGTCGATACCATGCTTTTTCTTGAAACGCTTCACGGTGGGAATCTCCAACCACCGCTTGAAGCGGAAAAAGAGATTTCGCTTGTCTCGGATGGGAGGAACGATGATGACCTTGAGTCCAGCGGCGTTGCCTGCCCAAGCATCGGTGAGCAGCTGGTCACCCAGCATGACTGTATTGCTCTGATCCGTGCCAAGATCCTTCATGGCGTGCAGCAAGGACTTTTTAAAGGGCTTTCCGCTCTTCCAGTAGGCGGGGACACCCAAGGTCCTGTTGAACAGCTCAATGCGCTCCCCGTCATTATTGGAAATAAAGGCGATGGATATACCCGCCTTGGCAAGTCCCTCGACCCACCCGTGCAAGCGCTCGTCGGGCTCAGGCTGCTCGTAGGGAGCCAGGGTGTTGTCTACATCGGACAATACCGCCTTCACGCCCAGCGACGTAAGAAACTCGGGAGTGATCTCATCGTAGGTCTTGAACATATAGTGGGGCATCAACAGGTGCTTCATTTTTCGCGCTCCTTTATATTCGTCTTCTTATATTTTAACACAGTGCGGCGTTTTCCGCAAGGGCTTTTACGAAAAATCCCCGTTTGTTGCGTTTTTTCTGCCCATCCTACTTGTCACAAGAGAGAAAATATAGTAAAATAGAGAAAAAACAGACATATTTTGAAATATGTCCCGTCTTGATAAGTGAAGAGAGACTTCTCCCCACGAAAGGAGGCCGCCATGACAGATCACGAGATCATTGAATTGTTTTTCGCCCGCAATGAGCAGGCCATCAAAGAAACAGACAAGAAATACGGCGCGTACTGCTACAGTATCGCCCATAACATTCTGAAAAGCGCTCCCGACGCCGAGGAATGTGTTAACGACACTTACCTCAAGGCTTGGAACAGCATTCCTCCCGAGAGACCGAGTGCCTTGAAGGTTTTCCTTGGGTGTATCATCCGCCGTCTGTCGTTGGACAGATACCGCAGTTGGCACACCGCCAAGCGGGACAGAAATTTAGAGGTAGCCTTCGAGGAGCTGTCGGAATGTGTTCCCATGAGGGATGAGGACACGCCCATTTTGCGGGAGCTTTTGAATGAATTTTTGGAAAACCTTGAACTCAGGGATCGCGTTACCTTTATGCGCCGCTATTGGTACGCCATGGCTCCCGCGCAAATCGCCAAGCTGGACAAGGTGTCGGTGAACGCGGTAACGGTGCGGCTTTATAAAACACGAAACAAATTACGGAATTTTCTCGCGGAAAGGGGGTTTCATGTATGAGAGGCGATCTGGTATTTGAGACTCTGGGTGGGGTGGATGCCCGATTTATTTTGGAAGCCGCACCCGATAGCACGAGTGCGCCTATAGGCGTATCATCCGACGAAACCCTTGCAAAGCCTCCCAAGGATCGCCGTCCTCTCGGCGGTTGGGTAGCGGCCGCCGTCTGCGCAGTGGTGGCTTTGGGTGTGTATCTCGGTGCCATGTGGCTGGGACAGAGCGAGTGGCAATCGCCTGCCGTCACGGGGGAGGGGACAAATGATACGGATATGACCGACCCGGAGGTAACCTTGGATGAGACCGCAGATGAAACTGCGGATGAGACCACGCCTCCCGATGACGGACTTGTGGAGCCTTCTCCTACCTTTGCCAATAAGCACTATGTGGTGGAGGAGATCGATGGGCAGTATTATCTGAACTTTTACAACAGGAAAAGGATCTACGGAGACGATATCGCTGTCCCCGAGATCGAGTTTTCCAATATGGAAGAAATGTTCTCTACCCTTTATTACGGAAATCTCACCGACCGGCAGGTGGGATACATGAAAAATTATTATGTTACCTCCCAAGGGTATCCCTTTTTTGATCTTTGTAATCTGGCTGTTCCCGTATCGGAGGAAGGCCACGAGATCGGCAGAATTTCTTTTTTCGGAAATACCTATTCTGTGAATTTTTATATTCCCGGGCTGGCGAAGCGGGGAACTATGGTTTTCAAAAACCACAATCGCAGATCCGGATGGGCAAGTGAAGCCGTTGTCAAGGCAGATACGGATGCGGATACCCGAACCGAAGGTGTTTTCGCCAATATGCCCGCCGTGATTGCTACAAATAATTACAAAAATATTAAATGGCAGACCATATACGTTTTTCACTTTGATGCAACCACGGATACTGAATTTTACGCGACAATACGGTATGAGTTTCCCCCCGACACAGTCATAGATGAAAACTTTGTGTACGATATGCCTCCCAGCGAGATAAATATCATCGCTACGAAGGGAAATATGGAGTACTCGGTATACATCATCAATGGTATTCCCGAGGATTTCGTATTTACCAGAGACTTCCTGCTCTCCTTTAAGATCGAGCCCTTTGATACGCCCCGTGTAGAGCCTATGGCTGTCATGAATAAGGAGCCTTACGAGGTCGTTGAGGAGGATGGCGCGTGGTATCTGACCTTCCCCGAATGGGATGGGACGATTCCCGATGAGTTCCGCCCTGCGGAGGGAACGGCTGTTTCGTTACCTTCTTTTTCTGATGTGTCCCAGCTGCGAAAGATTTTGTCAGGGGAGGGCATGAGCCTCTATTGTCAGCTTTTGATGATGCTGAATGCCGACGAGCAAAATCGCATTCGTGTGCCGCAATATGATCTGCTGCTCTCTCCCTCCTTGCCTGAACGTTATTCAAAGCCGTTGACCTTCTACCTTGACGGAACCGGCCGTTATTACGGCTCCGTCAGAGATTACGATTGTACCATGGTCTATGATGTTCACTTTGAAGTAACCGATGAGGAAAGCTGGCTTGCCGAAAGAGAAAAGAGCTTTCTCAAAGAAGGAGAGCATGGGCTCACCATCCTACAAGTGGCTGAGGGCACCTTTGACGGTCTGCCCTGTACGTTCTACGAGTACAATCACGATCCGTCCTCCAAGGAAGGCGAATACGTGCTTTGTCATATCCGCTTGACTGAGGACACTCACGCGCGTGAATATTTCTTCCTCGTTTACGGTGATCTGTACGATTTGAATATCGATCAGGATGAAACAAACGTCTATCCGGAACACCTGGATTACCCCTACGGACGCGATGCAACCATCTTCGGCGTCATAAACGGACAGTACTACTATTTCCGCGTCGCGGAGATCCAAAAGCTCACGGCGGACATTTTCCGCCAATTTACAGTGACCCCCGTAACCCCTTAAACCACCATCCCCCGCGAGTTTCGCGGGGGATTTTTGCGGCTTTTGGGCATAGCTACAAAAATACGTAAAACCCGTTGACTTTTTACATGAAATCGTGTATAATAATATCATAGCAATTCCAAAGGCTACGCGCCTTAATAATACGATAGAAAGGAATTTGATTTCCATGGATGAGAAGAAGTTTGACAACGAAGAAATGATGGATGAGAACGCACTGGGCGGCGAATTCTATACCCTGACCGACGAGGACGGCAACGAGCTTCAATTTGAAGTCATCGGCGCGGCTGAGCTGAACGGCCAGACCTACTACGCCATGGTGCCTGTGGACGATCAGCCCGAGGACGGCGTCTGCGAGTACGTGATCCTCAAGGCCGAGAAGGACGAGGACGGCGAGGATATCCTGGTCACCGTTGACGACGATGACGAGTTCGACGACGTGGCTGATTATTTCGACGATATGCTGTCCGACGAGGCAGATTACGATCTCAACAACGACGAAAAGTAAGTTTTTCCATCATAAAAGCGGTATTGGCCGCATATACTACGGTTAAATCCTGCGGAGTGCGTGATATACAAGTTTGTGACCCACATCTGATTAAAGGAGACCAACTCATGCGGTGGTTTGCAGACCTCCCGTGCCTTGCTTACGGTTGACTTGTCCCGACAAGGTGCGGATGCTGGGAGCAGTAAAGCTGCGGATAGGTCACCGCCCTGAACAAACAGGGTTCCACCATTTGTGTACACGGCTTTGCGGGACTCAAAAAACGACCCGATGCATAGGCATCGGGTCGTTTTTTTATTCTGCTGCAGTTGTGATAACCTTGAAGCTGGTGATCACGGGCAGATGGTCGGACAGATAAAAGCCGTCCTTGTTATAAAGGCGGATGGCGTAAGACAACGCTTCCAGCTTTTTGGGGGTATAGAAGCAGTAGTCGATTGGTCCGCGGGCGGGGTTATATTTACTGCTGTTTTCATCATGATAAGTGGTCATGGTGGCCGTAAAGTTCTCGGGCATATTGTCGGGCGCATTCATACGGCTGTCGGCCAAATCGAAGGTGACCTCGGTTCCGTCGTCAAGAGTCATCTTACGTTCACCTGTAAGAAGCTTATAAAGGGCATAAGCATTACCCGAGGAGGGGCTGACAGCTCTCTGGTTGAAGTCTCCCGTAATGACCACGGCCACATCCGCGTTCAGACTGTGCAGCTTTTTCAGCATGACCTCGGTCTGTGCCAGACGAATAGAGCGCCCCACCTTGGCTTCGTTGTTACCGTCGTGGTCCAGATGGGTATTCATATGGATGTACTCAAAGCCCGTGACCTTGTCCTTAAGATGTACATATGTGCAAATACGTGGATAGTTGACGCCCTCAAGCGAAGATCCCACCACGTCGGGAGTGTCGGAGAGCCAGAAGGTGCCGCTGTCCAGAAGATCATACTTGTCGGAGCGATAGAAGATACAGCTCTGCTCCAAACCCAAGGCGGGATTGTCGGTTCTGGGCACGCCCACGCCCGTGTAGCTGTCGTTGAAAACGTAACTGTCCATGAGCTGACGCCACTTAGCGGTAACCTCCTGCATACCGATGGAGTCGGGCATATACTCGTCGATGAGATCGCGGAGCATATCGGCACGGATATCCATACGAACGGAGGTGCCGTTTTCGGTCTGCACGTTGAAGGACATCACGTTAAGGGTGTAATTGTCCATGGTCTGCTCGTTTACGGGATAAGTATCGGCACCCGTCATGGCCAGAACCTCCTCCTCGGTCTTAAGGAAATACATATCGCTGATATGGACAGAATCCTCTTTCGCGGCGGCGTTTACGTAGTCAAAGCGGAAAGCAACCAAGGATTTTTCGGTTCCCTTCAGATCAAACCAGATATACTGCCAGTCGTCGGTGTTCTTGATGCGTGCCTGCTTTACGCCGATAGAACCCTCTCCCTGCACGCGGGCGGTGGGATATCCGTAGAGACTGAAGGTATGTCCCCACAAATCGGTTGCCTTGATGCGAAGCACGAGGTACTGATACTCACAGGTATCCGCGGCCAAAGCACCCATTTCCTCTGCCAAACGCTCATAATTAAAGTGGACGTAGGGATCAGAGGAAGCAACGTTAGCCACCTTTTTAGCCGTCAGCGTCAGCACCGTGGTATCGCCATCCGTTGTGGCGGAGGCGCTGGACTGGTTAGGACGAAGAAGATAATCGGTGATGTCCAGGCCTTTCTTGGCAACTTCGTCAAAAGAAACGTGGGTCAGCGGCACGGGATCTGGCGCATCGGTTTCAGCCTCCGTGGGTGCTTCCGTCGGTTCCTCGGTAGGGACCTCTGTGGGTTCCTCCGTGGGCGCTTCCGTCGGGGCCTCGGTGGGCGCATCGGTGCCTTGGGTATCTATGGGGTTGTTGCCGCTGTTACAAGCGACCATACCTATCAGCATGATGAGCGCCAGCATAAGGGCCGTCAGTTTTTTCAAAGTGTTCATATCGGATTCCTTTCATGGAAAAAAGCAGTTGCCGATCCCGCCGAGGGGAAATCCCACTCGCAGGCCTCGGCAACTATCTTTGATATTGCTTATTTTGGGGCACTGTTCCATACCCCGCAAGCCCTTTAAAAAGGGCTTGACCCTAAACTTATGGCAAGATATATCTTAGGTGAGGAATAAATATTTTTAAAGTTTTTGGAGGGCGTGGGAACCTTTTCAAAAGGCTTCCTGCAAAAGCATCCAAATGGGAGGAGGGATCCCATGGGGGTGTAGATACACCTCCGGCGTCATCACTTCTCCCTAAAAATCAATTTGCTTTAAAAGTTTTTGGAGGGTGTGGGAACCTTTTTTCAAAAAGGTTCCCACAAAAAACTCAATAATTCTTCGCGTTGATCTCAAAATAGCTCTGAGGATGAGCACAGACGGGGCAGACCTCGGGGGCCTTCATACCAACGACGATATGACCGCAGTTGCGGCATTCCCATACCTGAACAGAGCTCTTCTCAAAGACGGTCTTGGTCTCCACGTTATGAAGCAGATCTCTGTATCTCTCCTCGTGGTGACGTTCAACTTCTGCCACAGCGCGGAACTTAGCGGCCAGCTCAGGGAAGCCTTCTTCATCCGCAGTCTTGGCAAACTCGGCGTACATATCCGTCCACTCGTAGTTCTCGCCTTCGGCGGCGTGAAGCAGATTTTCAGCGGTGTTGCCGATGCCCTTCAGCTCCTTGAACCACATCTTGGCGTGCTCTTTCTCGTTGTCAGCAGTCTTGAGAAACAGCGCGGAGATCTGCTCGTAGCCTTCCTTCTTGGCCACGGATGCAAAATAAGTGTACTTGTTTCTTGCCTGGGACTCACCTGCAAAGGCGGCCTCCAGGTTCTTCTCGGTCTGAGTACCTGCGTAGGGATTTTTGGGTGCGGGATCAGGCAGACGCTCCAGCTTATCAATATGAGCGCCGCACAGGGGGCAGATGGGGGTCTCGCCGTCAACAACGTCAAAGACCTTCTGGCAAAGCTTACACTTATAGGTAGCCATTATTTCAGTTCTCCTTTATCGATATATTTTTTATTGTGATCCGCTCGGCGGTATCAGGCTTTTATTTCAAGGTCTCGAGATAAGCTGCCATCTTTTCGATGGAGTTAAGATCGGGGGAAAGGTCGATCGTCAAGCCGAATTCATCTTCTATTTTCATGGCCAGCTCCGCCACGTCCAGGGAATCCAGGCCCAGCTTTGTAAAAGGCACGTCGGTCTTAATTTCAGAAGGGTCGATCTCTCGGTAATCGGCAACGATCTCTACCAGCTTTGCTTTCATATCCATAAAATTGTCCTCCTTAAATATTATGATAAGTATGTATTGATTATATAACGAAAAGTCCCTGTTTGTCAAGTGATTTACGGCATTTTTAACAAATATTTCGTAATCTTGCCATTGTTGACAAATCCATAGAACTATGTTATACTTAAAAAAACGATGGAGAAACATCCCCAAAATTCATATAGCGAGGAAAGAAATGAAAAAGCAAACATCATCCAAGACCCTGCTGTCTCTTCTGCTGGCCGCCCTGCTCTTTACCACCGCCTGTACCGGCGGCACGGGTGACGCCGAGACCGAGAGTACAAATACATCCACGGAAGCCATCACCGAGGCCATCACCATCATAGAGACGATCCCCGAAACCGAGGTCGAAACCGTTCCCGACACCGAGGCAGACACCGAAATAGGCACCGAAGCAGACACCGAAACAGACACCGAAGCAGGCACCGAGGCCCCCGACGAGCCTGCAGAAATCGTGGTGGCAGGCCCCGAGGTCATAAGCTTTGACAAAAACATCAACATCACCTCAAGCGGCTCCAAGGCCTCCGTCAAGGCAAATGACGGACTCGCCTACACCGCCGAGGGCTACAAATCGGTCGGCGACGGCGCTTTCGTGATCAACAAAGGCTTTACCGTGAATTTCCCCGCCTCCGACGTGACGGGAGCGGATTTCAACCGCTTCTCTATCTGCTATGTCTCCACCCAACCTCTGAAGGGTACGGTCACCTACACAGAGAACGACAAGGCCAAGACGGACGACTTCTTCCTGGAATCGGGCGAGCATACCTTCTCCTGCGTCACCACAAGCTATCTCGATGGCATCAAGGGCAAGGATGTCGCCTCCATGACCTTTGAGACCTGCAACGGCAAGGACGCGGAGTTTGCCCTCTGCCTCCTCAAGACCTACGATTATCCCGTCTATACCAACACAAGTGAGGATACCTACTACGTCAGCAACGACCGCTACAAGCTGGGCATCCGTCTCTGCTGGGGCGGCGGCATCAATTATCTCCGCGACCTTGAAAACAAAAACGTGATCAAGGGCGTAAACAACCTCATCAACCAAGCTGACACCGGCCGCCTGGTGCAGCAGTCCTATTACGGCACCATCAGTGAGGGCGATTATCAGGCAGGCGTCTATAACGGCTCTCAATGGCGCTACAACCCCGTCCAGGGCGGCGACAAGGAACAGAACCACAGCCGTATTATTGACATTGTGGTGACCGAACATTCAGTCTACGTCAAATCTCAGCCCATGGATTGGTCTTTGGATGGTCAGATCACTCCCAGCTACATGGAAAACAGCTACACCCTCTACGAGGATCATATCCGTGTAGATAACCGCTTTGTGGACTACTCGGGCATGAAGCACCCCTTCTACCACCAGGAGCTGCCCGCTTTCTATACCCTGAGCTGCTTTGACCGCTTCAACTGGTACGACGGCAGCAAGGGATGGACCGACGATACCCTGTCCTACCGCGACGATCTGGGCTTCTGGGGTGACAGCAGATATTACGAGGATTGCACCTTCCTCATTAAGGAAAGTAATACCGAGACCTGGTGTGCCTGGACACACAGCGGCGTAGACTACGGCATCGGCCTGTACGTCCCCAACGCCGACTCCTACCTGGCAGGCCGCCACGCCTACAACGGCTCCACCGATTCTATGTCTGGCGCCACCAACTACGTAGCCCCCGTCAACACCAAGCAGCTCGTCTCCTACGAGGCACTGGAATATAGCTATCTCATGGCCACGGGCTCTGTGGAGGAGATCCGCGCCACCTTCAAGGCAAATAAGGATTTTTCCGATAACGCCACCCTCCACGAAAACTATCAATCCCGCCGTGTGCCCGACAGCGAGCCTTCCCATACGCCTGTCGATAAGGGCAGTACCTTGGATCTGTCCAATCCCGCCAATCAAGGTGCCGTCACCCCCGCCAACAATGCCGAGGTGGCCTATGACGGCGGCCGCAAGGCACTGAAGCTCACCGTCAAGGGCGGCGACCCCAACGTCAACGTCAGTTTCGCCTCTCTGGGTACTCTGTCCACCTCCCAATACAATACCCTGGTCATTGAATACATGATCCCCACCACCACCCAGGAAAAAGATACCCGCTGTGACCTGTTCGTCTGTGCAGGCTCGGTAACCTCCGCCATCGCTGATTGCTGTGTCAGAAAGGCTCTCGTTAAAGACGGTCAGTTCCACACCATTGAGGTAGATCTTTCGGGCTATTCCTGGTGGACGGGTAATCTCAATTCCATCCGCTTTGACTTCCTCGACGTTGCCACCACAGGCGACGTGGTCTACGTCAAGACCATCGGACTCAAGTAACCGTTGATATTCGCACAAATTTATAGGTAAAATTGCACAATTTTTCCAAAGAGCCATTGACATTTGTCTGCTTTATGCTATAATAACAATAGCGTACCGTTTTATATGCGGTATGTAATCATGTATATCTAAGGAGAGACATTCACATGAAAAAATTATTTGTGTTGATGCTTTGTCTGGCGGCCATTCTGACTATTGGTACCATTACCGCATCCGCAGAGGCTGTTGATCAAGCAGGCTTCTGGGTTCAGGATTCCGCCAAGGCAGAAGAAGTTCTTGCCGGTGAAGCCGGTGAGCGTGACATCGCGTGGGAAGTTCCCTTCCTGCACATTGCACCTACCCTTGACGGTACCATCGACAAGAGCGAATATATTCCTTTTGAACTGTACGAGGACTATATGGCTTGGATGGCCAACCATACCGATGCCAATACGGGCGAGGTAGCCAATACCGAGGAAGAGTTCCAGCTCTTCTACGAAGCCGCACAGGAAGGCTTCTTCAAGCCCTACTGGGGTTGGGACGGCACCTATCTTTACATGGCCTTTGAAGTAAACCTCATCAACGGCTTCAAGTGTACCCCTGAAGAAAAAGGTGGCGATATGTTCCTGTGGGCTTACAACTGCCTCCAGGTCGGTCTTGCCAATGTTGATGCTTCCGGCAGAGACCCCAGCTATGTTGAGTTGGGCTTTGGTGTCCACAGCGTGAAGAACGAGCCCATCACCGCTAACTGGGCAGGTACTTATCTCCCCAAGGCAGGCGAAGATTTTGTCGGTTACTATGACGAGACCAACCAGGTGCTGGTATACGAACTCCGCATCCACCTGCAGACCGCTCTGGGTCTGACCGACCGCGTTGTTGAGAACGGTGATCAGATCAACTACGCATGGCTCCTGTCCGTCAACGGCGAGAGCGAAGGCCCCAACGACACTTGGCAGCTTGCATTCTGTCACGGTATCGGCGGCCCTTACTCCGGCAAGGAGACCAGATACTTTGCCCGCGTGACCTTTACCGGCAAGCCTGCCGGTCTCGACATTCCGCCCGTGGATATCCCCGGCATGAGCGAGGAAGACAAGGAATTCGGCCTCAGAGAATTTATCGACATGAACGATGAGAACATCGTGAGTACCTTCGAGGGCGAGAACGCCGGCATTGAGTACATCACCGAGGGCGAAGAATCCTTCATGCGTATCACCTCCCTCACCAATACCGATTACCCCTACGTTTTCAGCACCAAGTATCCCACTAACCTTGTGGGCGGTTTGGGTGACTATATCGTTGTCAAGTACCGCACCTCCTCTCCCGAGGGCTCAGATCTGGGTATCATCTTCCGTACCATTTACGCCCAAGAGCACGATCCCGAGAACTGCTATGTTGATACGATCGGCACAGATGGCGAATGGCACACCATGATCTTCTACATGACCGGCGAGGCTTCCTGGAATCACTTCATCCTGAACCTCGGCCTTGTGCCCTTCGCATATTCCGACAAGTCCGCTCAGGAAACCATCGATATCGCTTGGATCAAGATCTATCAGAACGATCCTACCGATCTCTATCTGGATGATATGTACGATCCTGATGCAGGTGAGACCGAGGCTCCCACCGAGGCTCCTACCGATGCGCCTGCAGTCACCGAGACTCCCACTGAGGCTCCTACCAAAGCTCCTGCAGTCACCGAGGCTCCCACCGAAGCTCCCAAGGACGAGCAGAAGAAGGGTTGCGGTGCCGTTATGGGTTCCGTTGCCGTCATTCTCACCGCCGCCGCTGCAGCTGTGGTTCTGAAGAAGAAGGAAGACTGATCTCCTTTCTTAAATTAACAAGCTAAAGAAAGCCCCGCACGATGTGCGGGGCTTTTCGATCTTTTTTGAAAGTCTTGGAGAGTGTCCACAAAAACACATCCGAATGGGGCAGGGACCCCATGGGGGTAAAGATGCACCTTCGAGTTTCACCACACTTCCCCGATCTTTTTCTTTTTTGAAAGTTCTTGGAGGGTGTGGGAACCTTCTTTCAAGAAGGTTCCCACATAACAATTATCACACGTCCTCTTCAATATCGCCCGAATCAATGAGCACCTTGGCCTCAGCCGAGGGCAGCTCGGAGACCGAGCGGAGCTTGCTATTGATCTTGCGGGTACGCACGCCCACCAGGGTGTCCAGTTCCTTGCTGGTCTGCTCGATTCGCTCCTGGGCTTTGGCCAGCACCTTTCCGAAGGTGGCAAACTCGGTCTTGACGGCGCTGAGCACCTCCCAGACCTCGCCCGACCGCTTTTGGATCGCCAAGGTTCGGAATCCCATCTGCAGGCTGTTAAGGAGAGCCGCAAAGGTGGTGGGACCAGCTACGCTGATCTGATACTGTCGTTGCAGGGTATCCACAAGCCCTCGGCGCACAACCTCAGCGTACAAGCCTTCAAAGGGTAGAAACATGATACCGAAGCTGGTGGTATTGGGGGGATCTATGTATTTGTCGCGGATATCCTTGGCAAAGGCCTTGATGCGCTGTTCAAAGGCTGTGCCCGCCTCCTTCACCTTGTCAGGATCTCCCAGCTCGTAGGCATCTAGCAGGTGAGTATAGGCATCGGCGGGAAATTTGGCGTCGATGGGTAGGTAAATGGGAGCGTCGTCCCCCGGGAGACGGATGGCGTACTCCACGCGGTTGGCCGAGCCGCGCTTGGTGGGGATGTTGACCTCGTACTGCTCAGGGGAAAGCATTTCCTCCATCAAAGCACCCAACTGAAGCTCACCCAGAATCCCGCGGGTCTTGACACCCGAGATGACCTTCTTAAGGTCGCCCACGCTGCCTGCCAGGGTCTGCATCTCACCAAGGCCCTTGTAGACCTCGGCCAAACGCTCGTTGACCATCTTGAAGGATTGAGAAATGCGCTCGTCCAAAGTTTTTTGGAGCTTTTCGTCCACTGTAGCCCGCATCTCATCCAGTTGTTTAGCGTTTTGGGTCTGCATGGCCTGCAAGCGCTCCTCCAGAATACGGCGCAGATCCTCCTGCTCGCGGCGGTTCTGCTCACGAAGCTCCTTGAACTGCTTATCGACCTCCGAAAGCTTGACCGACACCGAGCCTCCGATGCTGTCCATCTTTTCGCTGAGCAGCGCGGTCAGTCCCGCCTGCATATCGGCCAGGCGCTTGTCCTGCATGGTAAAAATCTGATTTTGCGTTTTGATCAGCTCCACCAGTCGTCCGTCCTGGTGGGCAAAAGCATCCTTTTGGCTTTCCTTCAAGGTGCCGCCCATGCGCTCCATGCCGTTTGTCAACGCGCTTGACAGCTCAGTGCGGTTGGCGCGAAGCTCGGTTTGCAGTTCGTTTCGAAGCTCTGTACGAAGGGAGGACAAGGCCTCCTGCTGTGCGCGGCTGACACTTTGAGTCACACCGTCCACAATGGCTTGGGTCTGATCCTTGCCTTGGCTTTTTTTCAAAAGCATCACCAAGAGAACAATGACCACAGAAAGCCCCGCCAGGGCGATGATTAAAAGTATTTCGGTAGGTCCCATATATTTTCCTTTCCGCATAGAAATGATTTGCTTGCATATATTATAATATATTTTCCGTCCTTTTGTCAACGGGGAAAAATAAATATAGAGGAGGATGTATGAAAAAGATTTTTCCGGTGGTTCTGCTTTGTCTTTGCCTTGTGCTGTCGGCCTGTGGCTCTTTCAAGGTCAAAAACCCCTTGGCTTATGCCGACACCTCTTTTTTTCTGTCGGTTCGCGGAGAGCTTTATCTTGACGCCCCTCCCCCGCTGTCCGACGGCACGGTGGGTAAAATACGGACGGGAGAGCCCCTGGCCTTTTCAGCCGAGATCTCCTCTCGCCCGCTCCCCGCGGGAAAGGTGGTCGACGGCCTTCCATCGGGCGGAGAAGCCTATGAAGTCAGCATCACCTATACGTCGCCCGATGCCCTGTCAGGGCTTTCTGTGACCTGCCTCTACGGGGGACGAGAAATCGCCACCGCAGCCACCTTGACCTACCCCTCCCCCACGGGCGTGATGACGGTCTCCTCGTCTTACGGAGCGGTCAAAGGACTTCTCGCGCCCGCGATCGCGCTGCTTCCTCAAGGGGACATCGGCCAAGTGAGCCCTATCAAAGACGGGACGTGGACGGTCACCTGCCAAGAGGTAGAGGGCAGAGTAGCCACCTATCATTTTGTCGAGGATAAGATCTATCCCATCAAAGTCGAAACAGCGGGACAAGGATACCGCATTTTCGTATACGTGGATCCCAAAGCATAAAAAAACACCGACGGTCAAGCCGTCGGTGTTTTTTAGAATATCAGAATTTCAAATCCACGTCTACGGGCATACCCGTGCGGTCGGACTCAAAGGCGGCCTCCATGATGAGCATATCCACCATCATCTGGTGATGAGTGACGATCTGCTCACATTCGCCGTCAATGGCGCGGACCCAGTTGCGATAGTAATCGTGGACGTCGGCCTGGGGCTGGGGGATCTCCTTGGAGTCCAGCGACTTCTCGTCTCTGGGTGCCATGGTCTTGGTGATACCTGCGGCGGTGACCACGGGCACGACTTCCTTCTCGTTATAATTGTGGCACCAGACCACGCGGCAGGGCTGACACCAATCGGGAATGATGGCAGAGCCGTCGCGGCCCGTCATATAAAAGCGGGTGAGACCGATGAAGTTGGAGGTACCCACCTCCACGTGGGCGGTCAGGTTATCCTCAAAGTACATTTCCAGCTTAAATCCGTCATCCACCAGCTCGTTGGTGATATGATCGCACTTGCACCAGATCTTCTTGAGGCGCTTGTCGGTGACAATTCCCATGATCTGGTCGATGAGGTGAATACCCCAGTCAAGGATCATGCCGCCGCCCTGCTCGGGGAGCTGACGCCAGTCGCCGGGAATACCGCGGGACCCGTGAACACGGGACTCAATGTGATGAACCTCGCCCAGATCGCCGCTCTTGTAAACGTCCCGCATGACCAGAAACTCACCGTCCCAACGGCGATTCTGGTGGACGGTAAAGAGCTTGCCGGCGACGTTTGCGGCGTCGATGATCTCCTGCAGGTCAGCCGAGGAGAGGGTGACGGGCTTTTCGCTGATGACATGCTTGCCTGCGGCCAGGGCCTTCAGAGCGATGGGCTTGTGCTGGTCGTTGGGGGTGGCGATGGTGACGAAATCAATGGCGGGATCGGCCAAAAGCTGCTCCAGGGAGGCGTAGGCGTGAATGCCTTGGGACTCGGCCAGCTCGCACCGCTCGGGCTTAATATCGTAAATTCCCGCCAGTTCGACGACGTCACTATTTCGAAGGAAGCTGGCGTGCCAGCCGCCCATACCACCGTAACCGATGATCGCTCCAATTTTCTTTGCCATGATGATCTCCATTCCGCCGCCATCGGCAGCATAAATATATTTCGCGCGAAACAGTGAACTTCAGTTTGGGATCACTGAACTTTCGCGCTATTCCGTTCTCTTGACCGCCCCGACGGGGATCGTTAATACGCATCCTGTCATAACGCACGATGTCCGTACGCGCAGATAGATTTACAAATATTATACAGCACATCATCGAAAAATGCAAGGCTTTTGAGATAAAAAATGAAAAATGTTTTTTCATCAACACGGAGAATGAGACAAAAAAAGATCCTCCCACAGATCGCTATGCAACGGAGAGGATCTATTGATTAACAGTAAAAATATCGTCGTATGTCACGCCAAGAATCTCTTTGATAAGCATGATTTCATCGGGATATATATGACGCTGGCCCACCTCAATCTTCGCAACAGCGCTACGGGTGATATCGCATCCCGCAAGCTGAAGCTTCGCCGCCACATATTCTTGAGTAAAACCTGCCGCTTCCCTGAGACGGCGTATATTTTGACCTATGATTCTTTCAATTTCGTTATTCATATATCACCATGTAAATATTACTTGACAATATTATAATCCTGTGATATGACAATGGTGCACCTATATAAGTGCAAGCCAATGTTTGAGAGGGTGATCATTATCAAATTATTAATTGTCGGTTCTCGAAGTATTACCGATTTTGATCTTGAAAATATGTGAAGCATGAAGTTGATACAATTATTTCAGGTGGAGCTAACGGTATTGATCATTTAGCGGAGATTTATGCAGATGAACACAAAATATATCATCCGGCTGCAATATCATAAATACAGGCGTGCGGCGCCTTTGAAAAGGAATAAATTGATGGTTGATTTGGCTGACGAGGTATTGGTTATATGGGATGGTGTCTCGCGAGGAAGCCAATATACGATTGAATACGCAAGAAAAAAAGGAAAACCCCTCCTGGTTATATATGAAAAGGCTCCGTGAGTTTATCACTCACAGAGCCTTTTGCCAAATGAAGAAACGGGGCATCAAGTAACAGGACATTTATATCTTCAAATCATGAAGTGAAACCCCCGCGTCGCATAGGAACACACCTGCGCGGCCCGAAACAGCCTCAACCTTGACGGTATCGTACAGCGCGCCATCGATCCAGATATTCACGGTATCTCGGTTCACCTCTAAACCGAAAATATGGAAATCGTTGGAGGTAAAAAAGAAGTTGGGGCGAGCGTATAGTTGAGTCTCAACACCGTCCGTCACGTCGATCAAACGAAGCTCGCATTGGCTGTGACAAACGCGAAGCTCTCTATACCCGTTTTCACGCACCCCAAAGCGGATGCCGTAGCCGCGAACCTCGGACTCAGGCTCTACGTGCTCCAAACGGATAGCGCTGTTCAAGCGGAAGGTCTCGTAGGTGTCACGAGAGGGCAAAAACAGGTCGCCCTCGGCTCTTGCCTGCAGGTAGACCTTGCCATTTTCCGACAAGGGATGGAAAGCATCTCCCGTAGCAAAGGTCTTGTTGACCCTCTCCATAAAGGCGGCTTCGCGGGAAAGGCGGATGACCTCCTCGTCCACTTGGCTTTGAATTTGACATTGATCAAAAATGGCGTAACCCTCAGGGTCAACACCCACGTTGCGGACACCCACAAACACATCGGCGGCTTCTCTGTCCGTGATATCAAAATCCAAGGATGCCACGGTCGGACGGAGAGATCTCACCGTTTCCGACGCGAGGGTCTTGCCCGTCTCGATCTCCGAGACAAACAATTCAGCTCCCTCATCCCCCGTCATGATCTCCAAAGTAAAGGTGTGATGACCCATGGCCAGATACAAGCCCTGGGCGGCACAGACCTCGCCCTTGTCAAAGCGGGAGATACGTCCCTTTTCTTTATCAGCGTAGATGACCGTGTCAATAGAGGCGGGATCGGAGTTCTTAAACAGCGTCCAGTTAGCGAGGCCGCCCAAGGTAAAGTCGCCGTTGCGGAAATGGCTCGTGGAGTGAACGCCGCAGTCGGTGATCACATTGGTGCAGGCGATAGGCCCCAGGGTACAGTTGCCCTCATAGCGGTTGCCCAGGATGCGCACGTTCTTAACAGGGGAATAGTCGTCGGTCTCGCTGTTGTCAAAGGGCTGACGGCCGTTGTAGGGGTTGTCAGGCCAGGTGCCCACGGGGTTGACCGAGGTGAGAAAATTATCGTAGGCATAGACTCCGTCGATCTCCTCCCGCTCCTGGATGGGATCCGAGGTGCCCCAGGTGATAAAGGCCAGGGCCTTACCGCCGCCCGAATTGATGTAGGAGTGTGCTGTGGTGATGTCCCGACAGCCGTTGTCCTCGTCCTTCATGTTGGTCCACCACAGGATGCCGCGGGGATCGTAGTAGTGACAGGACATGACAATGCCATCGTCGTTGGACTGCATGAAGCAACGGTTAACGAATACATGCTTGGCCCCTGCCACGCCAAATCCGTCACCGCTGACGCACTTGACCTCGTGGAGCTTGACGTTGGCAATGTAGACGTTCGTTGAATGGTTGAACTCGGTGTGGTAGTTATTGGAGCGGGTGATCTCCACATCCTGACAGACACAGTGATCCACGCAGAAGAAACCCAGAGGGATACAGTGGATGCGGTCGGGACAGCCCGAGGCGTAGCCGGGCATATCCACGCCCTCCTCCGAGCCCGTGTCCATCATACGGACGGTACCGTGACCCGTTACCTTGAAGTGGTGGATATTGGCAGCTTGAATGAGGGGGAGATTGGAAACGTGAAGATTATGGGTCCAGTTGATGCCGGGGATAACACCATCGTGGCCGTAGGTCACCTCATAGTCGTAGTCGTCCTTGAGTTGAGACTGCCACAGCACGGCGCCGTCACCGAAATGCAGATCCACGTTGGATCTCATGAGCAGATTGGTAACCATATACCGACGGCCATAGCGGTCATCAGAGCCGGGGAGAAAGACCTGTCCGCCGCCTGCCTTGGATACGCGGTCAATGGTCTCTTGGATGGCCTTGGTGTCGTCATGAACAGCGTCGCCGTAGGCACCGCAGTCCAGCACCGAAAGGCTGTAGTCGGGGAGGTCGAAGGCATAGGGGTTCTGATCGAAAGCCTCGTAGTTTTCAATGTAAAAACGCTCGCAAAGACAAAGAGGCTTTTGTCCATCCGCCTCGGCAAAAGCCAGAAGCTGGTAAGGAAGCAGGGTGGTGTATTCATCCCGGAGAGGGATGTTGTCAATGGCAAAGTCATCTACCAAGGGACACTCACCGATCAGGCGCTTCCCTGCCGTGGATTCCACACCTGCGGCGGTGGGCGCATTGGCCATGGTGGTGGTGTAGATACGGATGACACCGCCCCTGTAGGCAGACAGATCCTTGGTTTTGACCTTACCGCTGACGGTGATCGTCTCTGCCTTGGGGTCGGCCTTGCATGCTGTGATCACACCCGCGTAGTCTATGATGGGCTTCTCCTGCTCGAAGCTGTAGCGGTGGAGAATGATCTCGCCCTCGCCCTCGACGCTCAGAACAAACTGAGACAGCCGTCCGTCACAAAGCTCGGGGAGCTTGGATAGATTAAAATAATAAGCATGAGGCTCGCCGTCCTGTGCCAGCTCCACACTCACAGAGCCGTTTTTACCCCAAGGATGGGTGGAGGTCGCCCAAGTCAAGGTAGCAACCTTTGCGGTAGACTTGTTGGTGATCACCATGAACACAGTGTTACGGCGGGGCATGAGCATATTGTAGGGAGTGCCTGCATAGTCGGGGAACACAGGGGAAGTCAGTTTAAATTCACCTTGCAGACCCAGCACCATAGCACCCCCGTCGTCGGTAAGCGTACCGCCCTCCACCTCGTAGAAGTGGGACTGACCGCCCACCTCGCCCAGGGTGTTGAGCACGAAGCCATATGTCATGGATATTTCCACCTCGGGCACGTCCCAGCAGGGAGCGTAAGGCTTGGTCTCCAAGGTCATACGCACGGGAACGAAATCCATCTTGGCGGCGGAGAACAGACGGGGCTCCTCGGTCATATAGCAAACCGAGGTAAAGCTCTCGCCCTTTGCTCCCCACAGGGTCACGCGGCAGAGCATCCCTTCTCCCGACTTTTGGGAGATCATAAAGCCCGAGACCCCGGCAAAGCGCGCGCCTTGCTCAGGGGTCAAGGCGATCTCTATGGGAGCGGCGTTTGTGGTCAAAGTCATGACACAGATGGGCTCGGCAGGCTCGTAAATAAACCGTCCTGCCACGTGGTTTTGGGACAAGGCCCAGTTGTCGGTATGATAGGTGTAGTCGGCCTGACGGACTTTTTCATAAGTATACTTGTTTTTGACAAGATAGCGGGACATGATCTATTCTCCTTTTCCTTTCTCTCATGTAAAAAAACGAAAAAGCGGGCGCACACGGGTGGCTCTTCCCTAATGCGGGCAGGGGCGCATCTGCGTGTGCGCCCGCCTTTTTGGAGACGCGATTACTCTGCAAGAATTATTTACTCGTAATCCTCGATCCGCCACTCATCGTGCCAGTCGAGATAGGCCATCTCCCCGTCGAAGCGGAAGGGGAGCCAGACATAGTCGGCCTCGCGGGTGTTGGGCTGCTCCAGGGTAGGAATGAGACGGCCTGCGGCCTCTCTTTCCTCGGGAGTAGAATCATACCCGAAGGCGTCGGCGAAGGCCTTCTCATACAGCTTGTAGGGGACGTCCATACGGTGGGGCAGCCAGCGGTCGGCGCAGGCGATATAAAGATCCTTCTTGCCCGGCACCTTGAAGACGCTGGACACCTGACTGTGGAAGGAGGTGCGGCTCTCGTCGGTGGGGTGGGGGTCGCCCAAAACTGTAAACGGCCCGTGCCACGTGTCGGCAATCGCCAATTCGGAAGGATTGGGCAGGTAACTTGTTGTGCCCGAAGTGATGAGATAGTGCTTTCCCTTACGCATAAAGTGTGCGGTTGCCTCCCTCACGTAGGGCGGATAGGGGCGGGGGAAATGGGAGGAGTAGTAGCCCGTCACGTCGGTGTAATCCTCCGTCAGATCGGCGCAGATGGTTTCCGAGTGGACTCGCTCGAAGTAGTAGTAGGCCTTTCCGTCGGGAGCTACCACCAGATCGAAGTCTCCCGCGCTCATGTTCAGGGGGCGCAGACCCTCACGGACAATGGTGTAGGGGCCTGTGAGAGCGTCGGCGGTGAGGACGGTCTCGTCCTGGGTGCCGTCGCGGTGCATGATCTTGAGCCAGCAGACGAATTTCTTGGTCTTTTGGTTGTAGATGATGTGGGGGCGGTCCATCAGAGAAGTCGGATGGATAGACGATGTGGGATCCTCGGTGTTGGGGGGGATGATCAGCCCCAGATCCTCCCAGTTGTAGAGGTCTGTGGACTTATAGCACCGCACGCCCCAGTGCCAGATGCCCTTTGCGGGGTCGGTGAATTCCTTGTTCTCGCCGTACCAGTAGTAGGCGCCCTCCCAGTACATGACCGAGCCGCCGTGGGCTTGGATGCGCTTGCCCTCGGTGTCCAGCCAGATCTTTCCGGGGCGGATGGAGTTGTAGCGGTTATTTTCCATGTTCAATTTCCTTTTTGAAGTTCTTTGGAGATCCAAGAACCTTTCTTTCAAGAAAGGTTCTTGGCGGGTGCAGGGCAGAGCCCTGCCGCTCCCCTCGTTCTTACTGATCATCACTATCCAACCGCAGCACCGCCATAAAGGCCTCGGGGGAGACCTGCACGGAGCCCAGCTGGCGCATCTTCTTCTTACCCTCCTTCTGCTTCTCCAGCAGCTTCTTCTTACGGGTAATGTCACCGCCGTAGCACTTGGCCAGCACGTCCTTACGCATGGCCTTGACGGTCTCGCGGGCGATGATCTTGGAGCCGATGGCGGCCTGAATCGGGATCTCGAAGAGCTGGCGGGGGATGTTCTCCTTCAGCTTCTCGGCCACCTTGCGGGCGCGGCCGTAGGCCTTCTCCTCGTGGACGATGAAGGACAGGGCG
>JAFTIL010000011.1 GCA_017456905.1 Clostridia bacterium | reverse complement strand
ATCGAGGAACCCGAGGAAATCGAGGAACCCGAGGAAATCGAGGAACCCGAAGAAGTCGAGGAACCCGAGGAAATCGAGGAACCCGAGGAAATCGAGGAACCCGAGGAAATCGAGGAACCCGAGGAAATCGAGGAACCCGAAGAAGTCGAGGAACCCGAGGAAATCGAGGAACCCGAGGAAATCGAGGAACCCGAGGAAATCGAGGAACCCGAAGAAATCGAGGAACCCGAAGAAATCGAGGAACCTGAGGAAATCGAGGAACCCGAGGAGGGCGAGGAACCCGAAGAAGTCGAGGAAATCGAGGAATTCGAAGAGATCGAGAAAGTTGTGGCATTCGAGGTTCTGGATGACGTTGATGCCGATTATCAGGGTACTCTTACCTTCTCCGACCTGATGGATGAGATCGAACGCGATACCCAAGCACATACGGGAGATGACCGTGATGTCAACGGTCGCTCATCCGACGATATACTGGACAACTTCCTGTCATCTCATCTGGATGACGATACCAAAGCCGCCTTGCGAAGAGTTTTTGATCCCCAAGACGCGGCTAATCGCGAGGATGATGACCTCGAAGATATGGATCAGCTGAATTTCTTCATCGACCAGGGTGAGGAAGCAGAGGTCATGATGTCCTCCGAAGCTGAAGAGATCATGGAGGCACAATCCTCTGAGATCGATATGTTAAAGCCCCAACGCCATTGGTACGATCCCTTGCAACTGACGCTGGATTCTATCGAATCTTCGGGGAAGAGGGGGGGCAGTCGCACGGCGAACGATGCAGTAAAGCCTTCCTCCGCTCTCGACCGAAGCAGCGAGCCTGTAAGTAAAGTGCAAACCTCTGAAAAGGAGCGGTTGCAGGGCTACGCTGTGACAGAAGACGGCGAGCTGAAGGATAAGGATACGGCCCTGTATCTCCATCTTGGTTATGAATCCGAGCTGAAAAAAGTGGAGGAGACCGAGCATATTACCCGTGTCAGCAATTCCTGTGACAGAGAAGAGTATCATCGTAAGGACAAGGGGAGCATCCGCAACACGCCTCCCGTGGTCTACGACGGCGAGGAATACGTCTCGGCTGAACAGACCTGTGAGCAAGAACGGGCATATGCAGGTGCCAATATCCTCTGCAAACTCCGTCTTTGGATGTCTTTGGCCTTTGCTCTCGTGGGCATGGCTTTTGACGTTTTCCCTGATTTCGCGCCCGTCATGGGAGACAAAATGGAGCTTCTTTCGGATTCCTTCGCCTATCCCCTTGCGGCTCTTTTGTGGCTTGTTTTGGGATGCCTTCCTTCGATCACCTATCTGGCCAAAGGCATCCGCAGTCTCTTTGAATTGAAGCCGGTGGCCTATGCCATGCCCGCAGCCGCCTTTCTGGTCACGTTAGCCGGGACCGTGGCGGCCTGTTTCCTGGCAGGGCAGGGGATCCGTTTGTATATCGGCGCTTTCCTTCTTTTCCTCTTTTTCGCCTGCTTGGGCGATTGCTTCAGAACTGCCTCTGAGCGACTGTGCTTCCGTGCGGTTTCTTCGGGCAAGTCCAAATATGTGGTGGCGCCCGAGACGCATGAGAATGGCAACGATGACGCCTCTGCGTATGCACGCACCTTCCGTGTACGTAAGGTCGAACGCCTGGCTGACTATTTTCTGCAGGTGACGAAATACGATAGTAACACCCGTGCCGTGGGCTTGTCCGCTTGCGTAGCTTTGGTGGGTGCTCTTGTCGTGGCAGGTGTGGTGGTGGTCATGGGGCGAGGTGCTTGGACACAAGGCTTATCCGCATTTGTAGGTACCTACCTGGCCGTGCTTCCCGCCGCCTATCTGCCGGCTTTGACGCTCCCTCTGCTGCTTGTCAACCGCACCATCGGTCGCCACGGCTGTGCTGTTCTGACACCCGAGGCGTCTCTGCAGTATGCGCCCGGTAAACACGCTGAGAACGAGACCATGCGGCTGTATTTCCAGGCAAATGACGTCATGAAGGCCACCCAAATGAAGGCCGTTACCATGGTGGGAGACACCGAGGCAGGAGAATACCGCCTGATTGCCAACCGTCTCTTTGCCCTCTTGGGCTTCGCCCTTTATGATGAGGAATATCCTATCCGTGAAGACGAGCTGAAGGGGATCCATCTGGAGATCGCCGAAGCCGATAAGCATACTTTGCGCCTGTATATGGTAGACCGCCGTCTGGACATGGCCTGTGAGGTGCTGTTGGGTACGTACGACGCGCTGAACCGCAGAGGCATCAAGCTCCCTCGTGTCAGTATGGAGAGTATGTATAAGCGTACCGAGGACAGCCGTGTGCTGTACCTTGCCTTTGACCGCAAATTCCGATTGGCCTATGCCGTCAAATACCGTCCGAGACGCTCTTTTGCCCAAGCGGTCAGCACCCTCGGCCCTATGGGCTACAGCATGTCTGTGATCAGCTACGATCCCATCCTGACCCCTGATCTGCTCACCCCCCTGGCCACCGACGCAGTCCCGCGCATTCATCTGATCCGTCCCGATTACGTGGATGAAGAGCGCGACAGTCGCTCCGGCAGTATTCTTGCCACGGGCCGCGCCGTGGACGTGACTTACCCGTTGGTTGCCTGCCGACGTATCAAAACCGTCGCAGGGCGCACCCGCGTGCTGGCATGGATATGCTCCCTTTTGGCCATCGTAGGCTTTGGTTTACTTTTAGGGCTCGGGATCATGACCCACGTCAGCTCCCTGATCCTTGGACTGTGGCATTTCCTGTGGGCGGGGACCATATGCCTGTGTGTCAAAACCACCCTGCGCTCCTCCCGCCTATCTATGACAGGGAAGGACCAAAACTATAAGACTTCAAGCGAAAAGTGATAAAGAAAGGACCCGCACCTCTTTGCGGGAGATGACCATGAACCAAAACCAAAAACGTATGATCCTGACCTCTGTTTCCCGCCCCGGCCGCTACGCGGGCGGCGAGTACGGTCAGACCGTGAAAGATAAAGCTGATATTAAGGCAAGATTTGCCTTCTGTTTCCCCGATTCCTATGAGATCGGTATGTCCAACCTGGGTATGCGCATCCTCTACCATTGTCTCAATCAGCATGACGATATCTGGTGTGAGCGTGTCTTCGCTCCTTGGGAGGATATGCAGACTAAAATGCAGGCGCACAACATCCCCTTGACCGCGCTGGAGAGCGGTGATCCCATCTCGGATTTCGATTTCGTGGGCTTTACCCTTCAGTACGAGATGTGCTATACCACCGTTCTCAATATGCTGACTCTTGGAAATATCCCTCTGTATGCCAAAGATCGCGGTGAGGACTGCCCCCTCGTTATCGGTGGCGGCCCCTGTACCTACAACCCCGAGCCTGTGGCAGATTTCTTTGACCTCTTCAACATCGGCGAGGGTGAGGAAATGCTCCCTGAGATCGTCCGTCTCTACATCCAAATGAAGGAGGACGGCACCTATACTCGTGCCGCCTTCCTCCACGAGGCCGCCCGTACCATCCCCGGTGTGTATGTACCCTCCCTCTTTGACGTGACCTACAATGAGGATGGCACCGTCAAGGCCTATACCCCCGTCTATGATGATATCCCCAAGGTGGTCACCAAGCGCATCGTGGAGGATATGGACAAGGCCGCTATGCCCGACCACGTGGTCATGCCCTATATTGAGACGGTACAGGACCGCATCACTGTGGAAGTGGGTCGCGGTTGTATCCGCGGTTGCCGCTTCTGCCAGGCGGGCATGGTCTATCGTCCCGTCAGAGAAAAGACTCCCGATGTGATTGATTGTCAGTGCCGTGCCATTTTTGAGTCCACGGGCTACGAGGAGCTGTCCCTGTCCTCCCTGTCCATCAGCGACTATACCCGTGTAGACGAGCTGACCGACAAGCTCCTGTCCTGGACCAACCCCAACATGGTCAATCTGGCGCTCCCGTCTCTCCGCGCTGACTCCTTTACCAAGGAGCTGATGGACAAGGTGGCCTCCGTCCGTACCTCCACCATCACCTTCGCTCCCGAGGCAGGCTCTCAGAGACTCCGCGACGTCATCAACAAGAATCTCTACGAGGAGGACCTGATGCGCGCGGTGAACGTGGCTTTTGACGCGGGCAAGAACCAAGTCAAGCTCTACTTCATGCAGGGGCACCCCACCGAGACCGACGAGGATCTGGCCGAGATCCCCGAGCTGGCCCATCGCGTGGTGAACGCCTACTATCAAAATCCCAACCGTCAGAAGGGAAGACACCCCCAGGTCACCATCAGCGTCTCCCCCTTCATCCCCAAGCCCTTCACCCCCTTCCAATGGGAGCCCCAGGATACCCTGGAGGAAATGAAGCGCAAGCAGGCCTACGTGGGCTCTTGCGTTAAGGATCGCCGTGTGAAGTATAACCACCATGATGCCGAAACCTGCGTCATCGAGGCCGTCCTTGCCCGCGGCGACCGCCGTCTGGCACCCGCCTTGGCGGTGGCCTGTGAAAGAGGCTTTAAGTTCGATGCCTGGTCTGAATATTTCGATTATGAGAAATGGATGGCAGTCTTTGCCGATACCGGTGTTGACCCTGCCTTTTACGCCAACCGCCGTTACGATGTGGACGAGGTCCTGCCTTGGGATATCATCGACTGCGGCGTGACCAAGGCATTCCTCAAGAGAGAGCGCATGAAGGCCTACGAGGCCGCCACCACTCCCAACTGCCGCGAGGGTTGTTCGGGCTGCGGTGCCAACAAATTAGGAGGTGAAAGAACGTGCTGTCCCAAGAAAAAATGATGAAAAAGCACCCCTCCAAGTTTGACAGACCCCTCTTGGCCGAGCCCATGACCTACCGTGTCATCTTCCGCAAGACGGGCAACCTCCAGTTCTTCTCCCACCTGGATCTCCAAAGGACGTGGCAGAGAGTCCTCGTCCGTGCCGACATCCCCATGTGGTACACCAAGGGCTTCAACCCCCACTCCAAGATCGTCTTCGGCGTGCCGCTACCGGTTGGCTCGGAAGGTCTTGAAGAGATGGTGGATCTCCGCATTGACCGTGAAATCACCTGTGAAGAAATGAAAAATCAGCTCAACGCCGAGCTGACCGATGAAATGCAGGTCTCCGCTGTTTATATCCCCCAAACCTCCTTTATGGACATCGGCTGGGCCACTTACGAGATGACTCTCGCCACCCCCGGTGATGCCGCCGAGATCGCAAGCGCTATCAACGGCTTTTTCGCCCCCGACGGTGAGCCCATCGTCATGAATAAGAGATCCAAATCGGGCGATAAGGAAGTGGATATCCGTCCTATGATCCACAGCCTCAAGGCTTCTGCGGACGTGAACGATATCATCCATATCCGCACCACCCTGCGGGCGGGGAACACCGAAAACCTCAACCCCGAATACATCATCAAGGCCATGAGAACCGCTCTGAACATCCTCCCCGAGGACGGCGATCACCAAGAGGTCTGGTATCAGATCCTGCGTGTTGGTTTCCATACCGAAAAGGGCGTGGAAAAGGGGCATTGGTTTAGATGACCACCTGCGGTGTGTCTCTGTCTTGGGGATGTTCAACTCATGTCAGCCATATACTACGGTAGGAAAAATCCTTTAAAACAAATTGTTTTAAAAGTTCTTGAAGAGGGTTCAAGGGAGAAGCTTCTTTTAAGAAGTTTCTCCCTTGCGTACCTTGGAAACAAAAAGGGCGACTCCTTTCGGAATCGCCCGTGATTGATTTTATATTTAATACGCTTCCAAGTTTCCCATCTCGCTGTAGCCCGTATAACTGTTCACGTCCACCACGCCGTCCGTGGCCTCGCCCGCTTGACCGCCGTACACAAAAGTGTAAGTCTCACCCGCCGTCAGGGCAGAGGAGCTATACACAATGGACGCGATGGCCTTGGGCAGCTCAAAGGCGGCGATCATATGATCGTCCGCATCCTTGATGCCGATGAGCGTGCCTGCCTGGAGGGTGTTCATATAAGCCGCGAACACCGCCTGACCGTTGTTCTGTGCCGTGTCCGCCATGCCGCTACTACCGACGGCCAAAAACGTACCGCCCGAGATGGTCATGTTGCAGTTGCCGTCACCGAAGTCGATGGGGCCGTTGCCGTTGTTGGTGGGGCCGTAGACGTACAGCGTGCCCCCCGTCATGACTATGTTGCCGTTGGAGTCGATACCGTCACCTGCGGCGTTGGCCACGGTGTAGCCCCCCGAAATGGTGAGCAGAGGCGTACCTGTGGCGGTATCTTCCTCGGTGCTTTCAGATGAATGACCCCACCAGCCGCCGGGACCGCCCATGGACGTGCCGCCGTTGGCGTTGGTGCCGTCGTCGGAGGCGGTGATACGGTTCGTGCCGCCCGAAATGGTGATCTGATTGGCCTCGACGCCCTCATAACTCTTGGCTACCTCGGTCACACCGCCGCTGATGGTGAGGGTATGGTCGGCGTGGATGCCGTCATCGTTGGCGGAAATGTGGATGCTTCCGTCTTTGATCCACACCGCGTCGTCGGCATGGATGCCGTCATCAGCTGAGTCAATGGTGATCTTGCCGCCGGACACGATCAGCGTGCCTGCGGCCTTGAGCCCCTTGGCGCTGATGGAGGACTTGTTGCTGTTGCCCTCACCGGGCATACCGCCGCCACCACCGGGGCCGCCGCCGAAGCCTCCGGGAGGCATCCCGCCCCCGGGACCTCGCAGAGCCTCATAAGCGGGGGATTCGTTGGCTGCGGACAGAGAACTGCTATCTGCGTCTTTGGTGTTGATGACCATGACACCGCCCGTCACCGTCAGATCCGTAGCGGCGGCAATGCCGTCCCCCGTAGCAGTAATATACAGCGTACCGTTTTCAATGAGGACTTGTCCCTTGCCCACGGTCTCAATATTGGCGCTCTTGATGCCGTCGCCACCCGCGGTGACTGTGATCTCGCCGCCGCTGACCGTGACCGAGTCGTTGCCGCGCATACCCACGCCCACCGAGGTGATGACCAGCGTGCCGCTTCGCACGTCCAGATCGTCCTTTGTGTTGATCCCTTTGTCGGCGTTGCCGTTTACGTACAGGGTGCCTTCGCCTTCGAAGCGGAGATCCTCAGAGGCGTAAATGCAGGCGTTGGGATAGATTTGACCTTCTGCTTGGTCCTCGTCAGCCACCACGTAGCCCGTGCCGTCGGAGAGGATGTTGACCGACCCTTCGGCGGTGTAGAATTCCACCCGCTTTGGGGCAGACTTGACGAATACCGCAGGTCCGTCGGAGCAGGTCAGGGAAACGCCGTTGAGGATCAGGACGACCTTGGCTTCATCCGTGGTGTCCACCACGATCTGCCCGTCAGCTATGGAACCGCTGACAAGGTAGGTGCCCGCTTTTGTCACGGTCACAGTTTTTCCGTCCGCCGTGGCACCCGTGCCGTCTACCGTGATACTGCCACCCAGGGTGATGACCGTCTCGGTGGTTTGTGCGTAAGATCCTATGGTGGGATCCTCCACCGTCACTACTTCGGGCAGGGTGTCGGGGGTGACTACTTGGGTAGCCGAGCCTGTCGTAGGTTCGATGTCAGAGCCCGATGGAATGATTCCGTTATTTGCGACAGTACCGTTTTGGGTGCCGTCGGTTTTATCTCCCTCTTTGCTGCACGAGACAAGGAGAGAGCCAAAAGAGAGCAGCACGGCGAGCAGAGCCGCTGTGCGCCTGATATGCTGATTGTTCATAGAAATGCACACCTTTACATATGATAGACATATTATACGCCTATAATGTGTTAAAAGTCAGTTGATGTTTTTGAATTTTTATGAAGCTTTTGTGAAGAATTTCAGAAAATTCCGCCTCGGCTCATGCCGTAGGAGGGTATGATAAATTGTTCTTTGGCGGCAGTGCCGCCGGCCAATGCCGGGGGGGTCACCCCATGCAAACAACCTCCCGCGAAGGGTCATTGGGAGGTTCTTGTGGGTAGCGAAGCGGCGACGCGGTACTGAATGACTGCCAGTGGCAGTCAGAGCCGCGGCGTGACCGAGCCGCAGTGAGACGGGGCTCCACATGGGCGGTAAACGGAGCCCTCGCTATGATGCGAATTTCCCTCGACGGATCAAAAGATTTCCACACTCTTTCCGCTGTTTAATTTCTTGGCAACTATTTTTTGTTAGAGGTTTTTGAAAGGGTTTTAGGGAAAACTTTTTTCAAAAAGTTTTCCCTAACCGTACCCCTTCAAACAGCAATTTATACCGCAATACAAATAAACTAAAGGAAATACCACCATGAAACTTACACTTGTTGCCACCTGTATGTTCGGACTTGAAAAGCTTCTGGGCGAGGAAATCGACGCCCTCGGCCTCAAGCGCCTCGACACTATGGACGGCCGCGTTACCTTCGAAGGCGAGGAATCTGACATTCCACGCGCCAATATCCACCTGCGTTGCGCCGAGCGGGTCTTTGTCCGCCTCGGAACCTTTGAGGCCAAGTCCTTTGCCGACCTGTTCGATGGCACCAAAGCCCTTCCCTGGGAAGAATGGATCAACCGCAACGACGCATTTCCCGTGAAGGGTCATTCCATTCGCTCGGGATTGACCTCCATCCCCGATTGCCAAAGTATCGTCAAGAAGGCGGTGGTGGAGAGACTTCACGATAAATACGGTATTTCCTGGTTTGAGGAAACGGGGGTCAAGTATCAGATCGAGTTCTTTATTTTCAAGGATATTGCCCACCTGATGATCGATACTTCGGGCATCGCTCTCCATAAGCGAGGCTACCGTACCGAAGCAGGTGCCGCTCCCTTACGTGAGACTCTGGCCGCCGCCGTTGCTCTTACCGCACGTCCCCGCGAGGATATCCTCTTTTGGGATCCCTTCTGCGGCGCGGGTACCATCGCCATTGAAGCGGCACAGATCGTCGCAAACCGCGCACCCGGCATTGGCCGTTCCTTTGCCGCCGAGCAGTTCCATCGCGTACCTGCGGCTTTTTGGAAGGATGCCCGCGAGGCTGCCGAAGCTGCCATTAAAACGGATTGCCGCTTTGAAGTCTACGCCTCGGATATCGACGAGGATATCCTGGACATCACCTATGAAAACGCCCTGCGCGGAGGGGTGGAGGAGTACCTCAATATCTTCCATGCCGATGCCCGCACCATTAAAAAGCTGGATCGCAAGGGCACCGTCGTGTGCAATCCTCCCTACGGAGAGCGCATGGGAGAATTACACGAGGTGGAACAGCTTTACCGTGAGCTGGGTCGAAGCTGGAAGGATCTTGCCCCCTGGCAGATCTACGTGCTGACCTCCCACGATAAGTTTGACCGTCTCTATGGCCGTCCTGCCGATAAGACGAAAAAGCTCTATAACGGTATGCTTCCTTGCTACCTTTACGAGTTCTTCAAGCCCGTAGACGATGTGCAAAAGGGAAGGGCGCCCCGTTTCGATCAGCCGCGTTATGATAAACCTCGGTTTGACCATCCCCGAAGTGGTGACCGCCGTCCCGATCGCAAAACGGGAAATTTTCACAAGGACTACGACCCCCGAAAAAAGAAATAATTCTTCGGAAGTTTGACAAACTCCGAAAAGAATGATATTATTTCCATGATAATAATTAAGGAGGCACTTATGAAGTTAAAGACCTTTTTATCCCTGTTCTGCACCCTTGGCCTCCTGTGCGCTATGCTCACAGCCTGCCGCAGTCATGGGCTTCTGTCCGATGACTTCGACGCAGGTGACACCGTTACCCCCGAAGAGCTTTTGGAGATCTCACGAGCTATCTTTGAAACCGCGGCTGAGCCCGACGATGAAAGCTCCGGAGAAACCTCTGAG
This sequence comes from Clostridia bacterium, assembly GCA_017456905.1. GTDB lineage: Bacteria > Bacillota > Clostridia > Oscillospirales > CAG-272 > CAMEON01. The sequence goes on along the minus strand of JAFTIL010000011.1, from coordinate 36,833 downwards.
CCCGAGACTCTGTCCCCCGATGCCACGGTCTATTGGCTGAAGAAGGGGTCGGTATACCACGCGAAAAAGGATTGCTATCACATCTCTCATGCAAGTGAAGACGAGATATGTAGCGGTAAGATCCCCGAAGCGGAGTCCGAGGGCAAGGAACGGCTCTGTGCCTCTTGCGCACCTTAAGAAAGGTCTATCATGAAACGAAAAACTACTAAAAATAAACAAACCAAGCAGAAAAAGCCTTTTCCCGTGAGATTGCTTCTCTGCATCCTGCTGGGTGTCGCCATCGCGGCTAATATGACGCTCATTTTCTGCTTTTCCACAGAAGATCGCGAAGACTCGGGAAACCGAAGCCAAGGCGTCACCGAGACCATCGTGGAGATCATAGTCAAGGACTACGAGACCATGACGCCGCCTGAGCAGGAAGAGGTGATCGAAAAATATCACCCGCCCATCCGCAAGCTGGCACACTTCTGTGAGTTCGGTCTTTTGGGTGTGTTGACTACTGCTTTTATGCACGCTCTGGGCAAGGGAAAAAAGTGGCTGTGGTGGGTCATTCCCGCAGGCTTTTGCCTTCTGTATGCCATCAGCGACGAGGTTCATCAGATCTTTACCCAACGAGGCCCCGCCGCTCTGGACGTGCTCATTGATTTCAGCGGCAGTCTTACAGGCATCGTGGGCATGAACCTCATTCTGCTTCTTGTATTCCATCTGATCCGTAAAAGAAAGGAAAAACGCCTATGAGAGTGACACGGTATGACCTGACCACCCCAAAAACGGGCGTGTCCTTCACCTGCGCCATCGTGGCTGACCTCCATGACCATGCCTGCGGTCGTATCCTTGAGATACTGAAGGCCGAAAAGCCCGATATGATCCTCATCCCCGGTGATCTTACCGAATCCTTGGAGGACGAGTGGCAGCCCGAGACCGTCCACCGACCGGGACTTGATCTTTTATGGGAAGCCGTAAAGATCGCGCCCACCTTTTATTCTTTTGGCAATCACGAAAGCGGCGCCTGTCACAGAAATCTTCGCCATGCAAAACACCTTGAGGTAGGGAGGGGAAAAGTTCACCCCTCCTGGAAGGAGATCATCCGTCAAAGCGGTGCGATCCTCGTGGACGAGGGCTGGGTCACCTTCCGCGGTATCACCATCGGCGGGCTGGGTTCGGGACTTCTAAACCCCGGTAGAGTTCCCGTGTACGATTGGATCGAGACCTACGCCAAGCAGCCGGGCTATAAGCTGCTCCTTTGCCATCATCCCGAGTATTTTGACCGTTACCTCCGCCCATATGACATCGACCTGATCGTATCGGGACACGCCCATGGCGGCCAATGGCGGTTCTTTGGCCGCGGGGTCTACGCACCCGACCAACCCCTGTTTCCTAAGTACACCTCGGGTGTCCACGAGGGACGGCTGGTCATCTCCCGCGGCGTGGTCAATACCGTCAAGCCGATCCCCAGGTTTTTTAATCCCTGCGAGGTGGTCGTGGTAAGGGTGCAATCGAAAGAGAGAAGATAAATTGTTGTTTATGTGACTAACTCCCCCAGTCGCCCGCCGCAGGGCTGGGCGACAGCCCCCTCAAGGAGGGGGCCTCCCAAAGGCGGCGAAGCCGCCCATTAAGCCTCCCCCTTTGGGGGAGGTGTCACGCTTCATGCGTGACGGAGAGGGCATTTAGGCGACAATTGGCGTTTTCACCCTCTCACCCGCCCGTCGCAAAGCTGGGCGGGAGCTCTCCCAGAGGGAGAGCCTTTCTTCGTGCCTCCTCCGCTAAACAACAATTTATCTTCTAAACGATACACGAAAGAATTTCCCCGAAACCCCTTGACATTTTCCAAAAAACATATTATAATATTCCTGTTATTCAAAAACGCTGTGACGGGGCATTGTATATCCGAGTCCTTCAAGAGAGCCGTGGTTTGGTGTGACACGGCAGGATAGGCTGTCCATCTCACCCCCGAGCGGTCTGTTCGATCTGCGGCATAAGCAGGGTAGGGCAGAACGGTACTCACCGTTACCGAGGTCAAGTGGGCAGGCTCTCTATGGGCGTGTCAAGCGGAGTGGTACCGCGGGTGTTTCCCGTCTCTGATTTTTCAGAGGCTTTTTTTGTTTTTGGGGAGTGCGCGAGGGGAACTTTTTGAAAAAAGTTCCCCCTCGCCCCCCTCAAAAACTTCAAAACAAAAAAGTAAAGAACCACCTTGCCTCCCACCATCATAACTATTTTTTAAAAGTTTTTGAAGGGTTTGGGAAACTTTTTTCAAAAAGTTTCCCAAGCGTACTCCCTAAATAAATAACTGAAAGGATATACAAACCATGAAGTATGATTTTTCCGCCATTGAGAAGAAATGGCAAGACAAGTGGGACGAGGCGAAGATCTTCAACGCCGCGGATCACAGCGACAAGCCCAAGTTCTACGGACTTGTTGAGTTCCCCTATCCCTCGGGATCGGGAATGCACGTAGGCCACATCAAGGCCTATTCGGGTCTTGAGATCATCGGACGTAAGCGCAGAATGCAGGGCTATAACGTCCTGTTCCCCATCGGCTTTGACGCCTTTGGTCTGCCCACCGAAAACTCCGCCATCAAGACGGGTATACACCCCAGAGAGCTCACCGATCGCAACATCGCCAAGTTCTCCGGCCAGCTCCGCCGTGTGGGCTTTGCCTTCGATTGGGATCGCGTGGTGGACACCACCGAGGAGGACTACTATAAGTGGACCCAGTTCATCTTCCTGAAGATGTTTGAAAACGGCCTCGCTTTCCGCGATACCGCTCTCGTCAACTACTGCCCCCACTGTAAGGTGGTCCTGTCCAATGAGGACTCCCAGGGCGGCAAGTGCGATATCTGCCACTCTGACATTGTCCAGAAGTCCAAGGACGTCTGGTATCTTCGTATCACCGAGTATGCTGATAAGCTCCTGCAAGGTTTGGACGAGGTGGACTATCTCCCCAACATCAAGATGCAGCAGGTCAACTGGATCGGTAAGTCCCGCGGCGCTTTCGTTAACTTCGGTCTGACCAACAGCGACGAAACTCTCCGCATCTATACCACGAGACCCGATACCCTCTTTGGCGTGACCTTCATGGTCATCGCCCCCGAGCATCCCATCATCGAGAAGCTGGCCGCCGAGGGTAAGATCCATAATATGGATCAGGTCAAGGCCTACCAGGAGGAATGCACCAAGAAGACCGAGTTTGAGCGCACCCAGCTCGTCAAGGATAAGACGGGTGTCTGTCTCGACGGTGTCAAGGGTGTCAACCCCGTGAACGGTAAGGAGATCCCCATTTTCCTGGCCGACTATGTTATGATGGGCTACGGCACGGGCGCGATCATGGCCGTTCCCGCCCACGACGAGCGCGATTACGACTTCGCCAAGAAGTTCGGCATCGACATCATCGAGGTCATCAAGGGCGGTAACATTGAAGAGGCCGCTTACACCGGCGATGGCCCCATGGTCAACTCCGATTTCCTTAACGTCTATGACAACAAGGCTGACTCTATTGCCGCCATGATCGAATGGCTGCAGGCCAAGGGCATCGGCGAAGGCGGTGTCCAGTTCAAGATGAAGGACTGGGCCTTCAACCGCCAGAGATACTGGGGCGAACCCATCCCGATCGTCCATTGTCCCACCTGTGGCATGGTGCCCGTTCCCTATGAGGAGCTGCCCCTGCGCCTGCCTCCCGTCACCGAGTTTGAACCCGGTCAGGGCGGTGAATCCCCCCTCGCCAAGCTGGACTATTTTGTCAATTGCAACTGCCCCAAGTGCGGCGGTGCCGCCAAGCGAGAGACTGATACCATGCCTCAGTGGGCAGGCTCGTCCTGGTACTTCCTCCGCTATATCGACCCCAAGAACAACGAGGCACTGGCCGACATGGATAAGCTCCGCTACTGGCTGCCTGTGGACTGGTACAACGGCGGTATGGAGCACGTGACTCGTCACTTGATCTACTCCCGTTTCTGGCATCACTTCCTCTACGATCTTGGTCTTGTGCCCACCGCCGAGCCCTATGCCAAGCGTACCGCACAAGGTCTCATCCTCGGCCCCGACGGCGAGAAGATGTCCAAGTCCCGCGGTAACACCGTGGATCCTAACGACGTGGTCAACGAGCTGGGCGCCGACGTCCTCCGCGTCTATATCCTCTTCATGGGCGATTACGGCTCTGCCGCTCCCTGGTCGGATAACGGCGTCAAGGGCTGTAAGCGCTTCCTGGATCGCGTGGCCGATCTGTCCTCTATGGTCAAGGGCGGCGAGCCCAACCCCAAGGTGGAGTCCGCCATCCATAAGACCCTCAAGAAGGTCACCATGGACATCGAGGACATGAAGTTCAACACCGCTATCGCTGCCATGATGGGTCTGCTCAACGACATCTCTGATGCAGGCACCATCACGAAGGATCAGCTCTCCATCTTCGTCCGTATGCTCTGTCCCTTCGCCCCCCACCTCTGTGAGGAAATGTGGGAGCAGATGGGCGGTAAGGGCTTCTGCTCTTTGGCTGAATGGCCCGTTTGGGACGAGGCAAAGACCATCGACGCCACCGCCGAGCTGGCCGTGCAGATCAACGGTAAGGTTCGCGGTAAAGTTGTCCTACCCATGAACGCCGACAAGGATACCGCCATCGCCGCCGTTAAGGCCGATGAAAAGCTTTTCTCCTTCATCGACGGCAAGACCGTGGTCAAGGAGATCGTGATCCCCAATAAGATCATCAATATCGTGGTCAAGTAAGATCAGAAAGAAAGCCCGCAGGCGTGCCTGCGGGCTTTGATGATTTAATTATTTCTTACTTGCCGTATCCTCAAGAGCCTTCATGATGAGCTGGGCGCAAAGCTCCTCGCCGAGAAGTCCGCTGTCCAAGGCCATGTGGTAGTTGGTGCAGATGCCCCATTCACGGTCGGTGTGGAAGCGGTAGTAGTTGCGGCGGCGGTTGTCCTTGTCCTTGAGGCGCTGTTCGGGAGTCTTTTCGGTCTGACCGTAATGCTCTAAAATGTGAGCTACACGGTGATCCATGTCAGCGTGGATAAATACGTGGAGACAATCGGCACGGTTACGGAGAATGTAGTCAGCGCAACGACCAACGATAACGCAAGGCTCTTTGTCGGCGATATCCTCAATGACGCGGGTTTGCGCCTCGTAGAGCCGCTGATAGACAGAGGGATAGCCCAGGCTTCCTGCTGTGCTCATGGCGAGCTGAAAGAGAAAGCTGTTGGAATGAGACGCATACTCTTCATGCTCCTTGATAAATTCCTCGGAAAGTCCGCTGGATTTGGCAACCTCTGTAATAAGCTTGTTATCGTAAAAAGCTACACCCAAGCGATCTGCTACCAGTTTGGCAATGGTGTGACCGCCGCTGGCAAACTCACGGCTGACGGTAATGATGCGTTTTTTCATGATACTCCCTCCGATGCTCTCTTTAATAGAAATATTATATCACAAAAAAGTGAGTTTGACAAGGGGGATTTTGTGGATTGATAAAATTTTATCAATTTAAAACTAAATCTCCACCGAGTTGCCCCGACAAAAGCTGGTGCAGCGTCACTTACCGGATATATAATACGGAGAGATGATTTCTCCCGTGTTTTTATCCACCCATTTTTCCGCATAAACAGAATAGTGATCGACAACGTATTCTTGAATGACGATAACGTAAATATGATCGGGCGCCGGCTCATTGACAGCGTATTCAACACGATATCTGTTTTCTTCCTTGTCAAAATCAATGTATTCACAATCATTTTTGGCAATTTCTATGGCTTCCTCAACGGAAACACCCTTGCCGTTCGGATCATATGTGGATGCTGTAATTTCTCCCGTAAAAGCATTCACGAGTATTTGATCATGTTCGCGGATCGTATGCGGCGGCATACATTCATATCCCTCCAACCCACCGCCTGAGTACCATTCCTCTTGAAAAGCAAAGCGATAATCGTCCGTTTCAGCATTTGGTGTGTCGATCAACTTGATTCTGACGATCCAGATGGTTCCGGCAGAGGCTTCCTCGTTGCCGTCTTGGTGATCCCAATATGCGTTTGCCAAATTCCATGCTTGCTCCGCGGTTATGGGATAAGAACAGGACATCTCAAATTGAGAAAATTTCATTTCTTCGTAGCGTATTATGTTTTGATTGCGATAATGGCCATATGCATCTTCCGTAACCGCCTTTCCCTCTACGAAATATTCATATTGGGCGGGATTGGGGGAATATGTAAGACTGTAGATGGATTTTATGTTGATCGCTTCGCCGACAAAGATGATTTTGCTCAGTCCGCACTCCCTCTCCCCGGATTCGGGGGAATGACACCAATAAAAGGTGCCGTCTGTGTTGAATTTATAAAAATCACAGGCATCCAAACGGTAACTGAATACCTTGCCGTTATAGCAGCGCAAAATGATATATTCATGATCGGGGGATTGAATCACGTATTCGCTGACGCCATCCTGATCCACATCCAGTATCGCTTTTTGGAGTAATTTGTATGCATCTAAACTTGTATCGTTACTTGGGAAGCGCAGGCTTTTCAGTTTTGCCTCGCCCAAGCGTTCATCAAAAACGTAGATTTCATCATGGATCGCCGCTTCGTACATTTGCATAGCGATGTCGGTGATGGGGGGTGGTGTAGACTCCTCAAAGGAAGCGTTACCCTTGGTGGACACGGAAATTTTAATCTCGCGGAGAGTCAGATCCTCTCCAAAACTGATGGCCACACTTCTCGTTCCCTCGCCCTCAGTGGCGGTTTGAGAGAAGATCAGCTTGACGGTATATGTATCCGTTAAGGTCTCGGGATCGGTAAAGTTTTTGCTGAGCGTTAACGTCTCGTTGCCAACGCGGTACAAAACCGTCTCTCCCGAGCCGTAGTCTTTCATTTCACCCAGGCCCATGATCTCCCATGCCTCCGCAAAGGTCATGCCGAATTCCATGTCGTAGGGTAGGGCAAAGCCTTCCAAGGGAACTTGGGTGGCGAGGGAGTAGGAATAGCTATTTTCACCCCCGGGGCGATGCTCGGCATAATGATCAAAGGATAGGTATGATTCATAAAAATTGGCTACGGAAACGAAACCGCCGTCCTCCAAATCGCCGTCACCAACGGTAATGGGGAACTCATGCAGAGGCTGTCCCTCATAAGAGAATTTCCCAAGCACGCCGTCAATAAACTCGCTCTGCCCCAGCCCTCCTGTAAAGCCGTGGTCAACCAAGCATTGAGTGATCTTGTTAATATCCGTGTTGGGAATGAGATTGATCGTGGGAATGGGGTCTTGGTACTCTCCGCCGGATATCGGTAGCAATCCTTGAGGGGAGGGCGTCAAGGTGATATATAATTTTTCAGGCGTCAGAACGAATGAGTCCCCTTCCTGCTTGAATCCCGCTTCGTAAAGGTCATAATAGTCTTTCCCGTCGGTTGTTCTCTTTTGGATCATGCCATAGTTACAAAAGATCATGTATCCAACGACCATGGAAGAATTGTCGGAGGGAACGCGCCGCAGATTATGGCGCAAGGCTTTGTCGGTGACATCAAACACCACGAAATCGGTATACCAGACACCCGACAGGCTGGTGATATATCCGCAGAAAATATCCTCTGTGCCGTTTTGATCGTAGTCGCAAAGCACAGCACCTGTAAAGCCTGATCCCCAGACCACTCTTTGGTTGAGGATATAGATTTCGCCGTCCATCCACAGATAGACCATCACGCCTGCGTCAAAAATCAGGGCTCCCGTTTCTTCATATATCTCGAGAGGAGTGGTGTTGTGAATGTTTTCCTCTTTCACGATGTACGTAGGATCGTCCGAGAATATCAGCCCACCATTCACGGCGGGATCGGGGATCTTACCGATCATGTCCTTGTCCTTAAGGGCCTGATAGAACTGGGGGACGAAAGACTTGGCATCCAATGTCTCAATGGGCGGGAGTGTCTCGTCCTGAGTGGGGGGAGCATCCGTATTTTCGGTGGCGGATGTTTGCTCGTTGCCTGTCCCCGCAGGCGGGAACCATTCTTCCCATTTGCCCGTCCCCACCATGACGATGGCCGCCAGCACGCTGAGGGACACCACGGCGCACAGCATAGCCACCCCCACGGGGGAATTCATAAAGCGGGCAAATCTCTTCCAAAACCGCCCTTCTTCGGAGATCACTACGGGGGTCTCCGCATCGATCTCGGCCTCTCTGATGTACTCGTCATCAATCAAGTCCATTTTTTGCATGGCGATAAAGCCCTTCATACCCTGTAGCCCTCCTTCTCCAAAAATTCTTTCAGCGCTGTCCGTGTTCGCGACAGACGGTGAGAGACGGCATTCTCGGTGAGTCCGTAGTGACTGGCCAGCTTGCCCACCGTGTAGCCGTGCCAGTAGCGCCCTACGAACAGACGACGGTTGAGGGAATCCGTCTGCGCCAAAAACTCGCTGAAAAGCTGCTTGAGCATGCTGTCTTTCGTGTCGTCGGGCAGGGGAATGGCCTCGGCCAATTCCTCCATGGCCACCTCCAGGTCTCTATTGCGCTTATGACGCTTCAAGGTACGGAAACGGTCAAGAGACAGATTTCTTGTGATGCGGCCAAGGAAGGCCTTGAGGTCGTAGGGGCGTGCGGGAGGGATGGAATTCCAGGCCTTGAGCCACGTGTCGTTAACACATTCCTCGGCGTCGGGCTTGGAGGCAAGAATATTCATAGCCACCGTGGTGCAGTAGTTGCCGTAGGCCTTCTGGCTCTCACGGATGGCTTCTTCATCGCGGGCAAAATACAATGCCACAATGTCGACGTCCTTCATACGGTACACTCCTTTCATTGTTTTGTGGAGATCCTTTCACTTATAAAGACGACAATCGGGAGGAAAATCTGCCTCTATAGAAAAATTTATAAACAAAACCCCTCCGACACCGTCGAAGGGGCATGGTTACCCCATAGAGGGGTCAATTTCCAAATAAAGCTGTAGACAAATACCGATCACCCGTGTCGGGAAGAAGAACCACCACGTTCTTGCCCGCCAAATCCTCTCTTTGTGCCACTAAAACAGCCGCGTGAAGCGCTGCCCCGGCGGAAATACCCGCAAGAATACCCTCCTTGTGCCCCAGCAAACGCCCTGCAGCGTATGCCTCTTCGGTGGTCACCGTGATGACCTCATCCAGAAGGGAAACGTCCAGCACCTCGGGAATAAAACCCGCGCCGATGCCTTGGAGACCGTGCGCGCCCGCCTTGCCGCCCGACAAGATGGGGGAATCCGCAGGCTCCACGCCGATGATCTGCACCGAAGGGTCTTGGGACTTGAGATATCGCCCTGTTCCCGTGATGGTGCCGCCCGTACCCACGCCTGCCACGAAGGCGTCAACGTGACCCTCGGTATCAGCCCAGATCTCGGGGCCCGTGGTCAGCTCGTGAGCCCTGGCGTTGGCGGGATTGACAAATTGCCCAGCTACCATGGCGTTCGGGATGGTCTTTGAAAGCTCTTCGGCCTTGGCGATGGCCCCGTTCATGCCTTCGCAGCCTGGCGTTAACACCAATTCAGCCCCCAAAGCCGAGAGGATCATCCTCCGTTCTACCGACATGGTGTCGGGCATCACAATGATACAACGATAGCCCCGTGCGGCGCAGACCATGGCAAGGCCAATGCCCGTGTTGCCTGAAGTAGGTTCAATGATAACGGAACCGGGGGTCAGCTTGCCTGCCGCCTCGGCCTCGTTCACCATGGCTACCCCTACGCGGTCCTTCACAGACCCGCCGGGGTTCACGCCCTCCACCTTGGCAAAAAGGCGGGCTTTGAGATCATATATTTTTTCAATGTTCCGCAACTCCACGAGGGGCGTGCGGCCAACGGCTTGGTCGATGGAGGTGTAGATGGGCATGATGTAGTTCCTTTCTATATGCGCAAGGGTGTCCCAAGAGACACCCCGCAAAATCATTTCGCAAAATCCATGCTGTCCAGCTCGTCCTTGCTATACACGTAATGCGTGTTGCAGAAACGGCAGGAGATCTCCAGCTCCTCAGGCTTGCCCTCGGCCACTTGCTCAGAGAGCAGGCGATTCACCTCGCGGCGGCCGATGGAGCGCATGACGGCATCCATCTTGTCCTTGGAGCAGGTGCACTTGTAGCCAACCTCCAGCTCGTCGAAGACATCATAGGGAATGTCACGGAGAGCCACGTCGGCAATGGCCTTGTTGTCCATACCTGCGTCGATCATGGCGCTGATGTGGGCAAGATCAGCGGCATTGCGCTCGATAAGGTTGACGGTCTCGTCATCTGCAAAGGGAAGAAGCTGAATGAGAATACCGCCTGCCGCACGGCAGGTGTGGTCTTCGTTGATGAGGACACCCAAAGCGCACAGGGTAGGCACCTGCTCGCTCTCGGCGTAATAAGTGGTCACGTCCTCGGCGATCTCACCGCTGACCAGAGCCACGGCGCCGCTTTCGGGAATGTCGCCGCCCAAATCCTTGATGACGTTCAAAACACCCGCGCCAATGAGGCCGCCCACGTCCAGCTTACCATTGGACTTGAGAGGCAGATCAGCCTCGGGATGCTGAATATAGCCGCGCACGTTGCCCAACCAATCGCTGACCGCCAGCACGCGACCTGCAGGGCCGTCGCCCTCAAAGGACACGGTGATGGAGTCGGTTTCCTCGCCCAGCATACAGCCCATCATGGAGGTGATGGTCAAAGCGCGGCCGAGCGCGGCGGTGGCGGTGGGGGAGGGCTTATGATATTCGATGGCCTGATTGACCAGCTCTGTGGAGCGGATGACGTGGATGCGGGCGCTGCCGTCCTGGGTCATGCCGCGGAGGATGGTGTTTTTGATTTCCATAAATAATTTATTCCTTGTTTTTTTATAGGTTGTCAATAATTAAATGTTTATATCTTCGCACAAATACCAATCTCCGCGCTTTCTCGTCCTCGCCACCACGTACCACCGTTCGGTGGTCTCGGTGATGGGGGAAAAGTCAAAATCGGAGAAGACACCGCAAAGGGCAAAGCCCGCTTTGTCGAGGGCAGCGGTCATTTCGTCCAAGGTGTAGCAACGCTCGGTTTGCACCTCATCGGCGCGGCGGTAAGAGCCGTTTTCTTGTTCTTCAAAGACCGACAGATAGAACTTGCACAGCCGACTTTCGGGGTCGTATTCGTTCTGCCAGCCGCAGAACACCGCGCCTCGGTCAGCGGTGGCGCCGTCCTCCAGGACGTAAGCGTTGTTGCCGTAGATATGCTCGAATTTGTAGGGGGTGTTCATGTCAAAGACCAAAAGCCCCCCGGGGGCAAGGTACAGATGGATGCAGGCGAGGCACTTGTCAAGGTCGCCGTCCGCTGTCAGATAGTTGAGGCTGTCCAGACAACATACTGTGGCATCCACCGTACCGTACAGCTCGAAATCCCGCATATCCTGCTGTAAAAACAGGGGAGACTTGTAACTGCCGTCGTTGGGCAGATCGCCGTTTTTGTCCAAAAAACGCTCAGCGCGCTCGTCGGAGCGGAAAAAGGCCTCAGCCAACATATCCTCGCTACCGTCAATGCCGATCATGTCGTAGCCCATCTCTAAAAGAGGGAAGGTCATGCGGCCCGTGCCACAGGCAAGGTCAAGGACAATCTCGGGCTTGGCGGGAAGATATTTTTGGAAACAGGCATGGATGAACCTACTCCATTTTTCGTAGTCTACCTCGGCGTTGAGCCTGTCATAGGCAGCAGCCAAGGCGTGATAACCGTCGTACATGGTATTTTCCTTTTTATTTTTATTTTGGCGGATAAGTTGTTGTTTAGTGGCTAAGGGGGTGCAGGGGCGAAGCCCCTGAACCCCCATGGTCATCTGACCCCCGAAAGGTTCGGAGGTTACTCCGCTATATAACAATTTACCGGTTTACTTTTTCCGATAAACCCGATCCAGATCGTCCAGCACCTTGACGTAGCCACCGTCGTTGTACTTCAAGCAACGGTTGACACGGCTGATGGTAGCGGTGCTGAGTCCCGTCTCAGCGGCGATCTCGGTATAAACCATGTTGTTCTTCAGCATTTTGGCCGCCTGCATACGGCGGGACATCTCCAAAAGCTCGGAGGGGGTGCAAAGATCTTCGAAGAAACGGCGGCAGTCCTCTACAGTGTCTAGAGTCAGAATGCCGCGGTACAGAAATTCCAGGCGTTCGTCGTCAATTCTGTTGTTCATATTCAAAATCCTTTATGTTTATTTTTACCAAAGGTTGACAAACCACTCTGCGATCATGATGATCAGCGGCAGAGTTCCGACGGATAGGAGAGAGGATGTACCCACGGTCTGGGAAGCATACCCCGCGTTGAGTCCGTAGAGCTCTGAAAACATGGTGATGGTGGCGGCGGCAGGGAGAGCGGCCTCCACGGTGCAAAAGAGTACCGTGTCGTTGGGAAGGCCGATGAGCTTGCCGATCACGCATACGATGGCGGGAATGACCAGCAATTTCAGCCCGGAGAAATAGTAGATCTTGCCCGAACCGAAGATCTGTTTCGGTGTTCTTGTGGCCAGGAGGGCACCCGTGATCAGCACCGAGATGGGGGTGCAGAGATCTCCGAGATAGCTCATAAACTTCACGATAAAGGCGGGCATCACGAAATCGGGGAAGGGGATCACCAGCATATAGAGCAGGATGCCGATGAGACAGGGAACAGAACCTAAATTGATGAAGATTTTACGGACGGTCAACTTGATATCCGACCGCTTGCGGGCCAAAATGGCGATGCCCCAGGACCATATGAACAGGTGGAAGCTGATGATGTAAAAGGAGGCAAGGAAAAGCCCCTTGGGGCCAAAGAGCGCCTCCATGATGGGAAAGCCGATAAAACCCGTGTTGGTGAACACCAAAGAAAACTCGGTGATCTTGCGCTCGTCAAGATCCCTAAAGCCCGCGCAAAAGCCGAAGGCCAACACAGACATGACGGCGTGAACGCCCAGGCCGATGACTACGATGATGAGTCCGTCCTTGAGGTTTTCCATGGAGAATTCCGCTTTGACGAGGGCGGCAATGATCATCATGGGCTGGCCGATCTTGATGATGAGGGAGGACAGCCGTTTGGAGGCCACGTCGTCAATGATGCCCATTTTGCGGGCGATAAAACCGCAGGCCATCAGCAGAAACAGGGTGGCGATGATGGTGAGCAGGGAAGTGTAATTCAGGGTCATATGAAACTCCATTCAGCCGTTTTGGGAAGTAAGAATATCTAACTGTGCTTTGATATTTTCCATGTCTATGAGCATGGCCTCCTTTTTGGAGGCATCCCGCAAAAGAGCCGAGGGATGGTAAACGGCGGTCATGAGGAACGCACCCTTTTTTACGAAGGTGCCGTGCTCCTTGGTGATGCGATAATCAGGCTTGATGAGCCGCATGGCCGAAATGCGCCCGAGACAAACGATCATTTTGGGGTGGATGAGCTTGATTTGCTCCCGAAGATGGGGAATACAAGCGTCCTCCTCCTCGGGAAGCGGGTCTCGGTTGTGGGGAGGACGGCACTTCAAAATGTTGGCGATATAGACCGATTCGCGGGGGATGTCCACGGCGTACAGATAGCGGTCAAGAAGCTGACCTGCTGCACCCACGAAGGGGATACCTTGCTCGTCCTCCTGTTGACCGGGGGCTTCGCCCACGAACATCAGGTCGGCGGTGGGTGATCCCACGCCAAAGACGAGATTTTTGCGGGTCTTGCCCAACGGACAGGCCTGACAGGAGGCGCAATCGGTAGCCAGGGTTTCGAGGGACTCGTAGGACATGACGGCCTCCTTATCCCTTGTTTCTCTTATTCAACAAGCTGTGCTTAATATCCCACAGCTTCTGGGAAAGGTCAACGTAATAGTCGTGGGGGTTAGTGAAGCGGCGAACTTCCTCCCACATCCCCTCGCGCTCCTCCTGACAATGGCGGCGGATGTCCTCCAAAGAGGGCAGATCGTATACCAGCTTGCCGTGCTTGAAGATGGGAACGAGCAGTTCAGTGGCGGTATAATTGGTGAGGGTCTTGCGCTTCCAGGTGTTGATGGGATCAAAGATCTCAATGGGCTGGCTGTCGTCAACGACCTCGTCGTGCAAACAGATGAGGTCGGCCTCGGCTTTGCCCGTGTCACGTCCGCGAAGACGGTACACCTTCTTGAAGTGGGGGGTTGTGATCTTGCCCACGTTCTCGCTGATTTTGATGCGAGGTACAATGGTGCCGTCGGGATCCTCCACGGCGCAGAGCTTGTAGACACCGCCGAAGACGGGATCGCTCTTGGCGGTGATGAGACGCTCGCCTACGCCGAAAGCATCCACAGCCGCGCCCTGGCGGATGAGCTCACGGATGATATATTCGTCCAAAGAGTTGGACACAATGATCTTGCAGTCAAACCAGCCTGCCTCGTCCAAAGCCTTGCGTACCTTTTTGGACAGGTAGGCAATGTCACCCGAGTCCAGACGCACGCCGCACTTGGTGATACCCATGGGCTTCAGCACCTCTTCAAAGGCGCGGATGGCGTTGGGAACACCAGATTCCATGACGTTGTAGGTGTCGATGAGCAGGGTGGCATTGGTGGGATACAGTTCACAGTATGTCTTGAACGCGGTGTATTCATCGTCAAACATCTGTACCCAAGCGTGAGCCATGGTGCCCGAGGCGGGAACACCGTAGACCTCGTCGGCGATGGTGCAAGCGGTGCTGTTCACGCCACCAATGTAAGCGGCGCGGGCGCCGAGAATGGCCGCATCCGCTCCTTGGGCGCGTCGGGAGCCGAATTCGCTGACGGCACGTCCCTTGGCGGCTCTCGTCAGACGGGATGCCTTGGTAGCGATGAGGGACTCATGGTTGATGACCATGAGCACGTAGGTCTCAATAAACTGTGCCTGGATGGCAGGGGCACGAACGGTCATAAGAGGCTCTCCGGGGAATACGTAGGTTCCCTCGGGTACAGCCCAGATGTCACCCGTAAAGGTAAAGTCGGCAAGATAAGCGAGAAAATCCTCGTCGAACAGATTCTTGGAACGAAGATAATTGATATCGTTCTCGTCGAAATGAAGATTTTGAATATACTCCACGATCTGCTCAAGACCTGCTACTACGGCAAAGCCACCCTGATCGGGGTTCTTGCGGTAGAATACGTCGAAATAGACGATACGATCCTTAAGACCCGTCTTAAAATAGCCGTTGGACATGGTGAGCTCGTAAAAATCACAGAGCATGGTAAGGTTGCGGGAAATGTCCTTCATTTTGAAAATTCCTTTCTTGCCGTACCCAAGAGGTCGGCGTCATTAACATTACATCTCTATTATTATACCTCGTTGAAGCCGAGATGTCAAGGGAAAGCGAAAAATTCTGAATATAGAATAAATATAAACATTTTTTATATTATTATTGCATTTTTTAATAATTTGTGTTATAATAGAGGCGAAGCAAAATTGTCTCACTTTGAAAGCGATACATAAGTTGTATTTACCAAAGGAGCAATTGCCCATGCTTAATCATGAACAATAAGGCAGCCAAGGTGTAAGTTTGAGAATAGTGCATTTCTTAGTATACTCAAACATTAGAGCGCCGAGCGCAGGGGGACGCCCCGTAATGCAGCCAGTCAGCGGTCTACATATCCAAATAGATACGACGGTAGTCTATGGATGACTGAAAACGACCGAAGCGAGAAGCCGCTTCTACTTAGCGCTAGCACCGCGGTAGAAGGTTGCGGGATGCAGTCTTTCGCGAATCAATATTGAATTGGATTCGTGAAGATTGCTTTTTTTAATAAAATGCACCAAGTGCAGTTTTCACGAATGTGGAGAGGTTGTTCCTACCTCGCTATTCGTGAAGACTGCACTTTTTGTTTGTCTATCAAATTATTGCATAGGAGGTGATGCGTATTGATTGTATATAAATAAAGAAAGCACTCCATAGGCTGTTGCAGCAACTATGAAATGCTTTCTAATTCGCAGAAATAATATAGTAAACCGCTATAACAAAAACAAATCATATTAATTAAGGAGTTTTGCATGAAAAAAAGAATCTTTGCTGTTCGGTACACTTTCATGGCTTCTTGCGCTGGCAATCAGTTGCAGAACGGAGGCCTTCGATGAGAAAAGTTTCATATTCCAATCACATTGGTCGTGCAAGCCGTGATAGAAAATCTGGAAAGAACACCTCAATCATGGCACTGAAGGACTTGGCGAATGTTGAGAAACACAACAATCATGAATACACCCCTGAGGAAAGCGCAAAGTTGCAGTCCGAGATTAATCTCGACCTTAAGCACTTAAATCGACATTATATCATAAAGGACGGAGAACTCGTTGAAATTTCAGGGTACCTTGATCTCGTGGAGATTGTTAAACAAATTTACGAGCGCACTTTCCAGGATGCCATTGACAAATACAACGAGAAAATGGAAAACGAGGGTACCCCTCACAAGAAAATTGAAAGCTATATTGAAAAAGTTTCTGCTAACCGTTGCCAGCAAATCGCAGTCGAAGGTCTGATTCAAATTGGAGACTTTACCGATTGGAAAGATCAGACCTTCGAGAAACGTATGCTCATATGCAAAATTTTGCTGTATATCCTGATCGAAACTATTAAAGGGCTTAAGGGACCCAATTACGAGTTCATATTAGCCGGTGCTTCACTCCACCAGGACGAAAACTGCCCCCATATCCATTATGTGGGTGTCCCAGTTGAATATACTCCGGATGCTTCTGATGGATTGGCATGTCGCAACAAGAAGTCCGCCGTTTTCAATGAGATAACAATGGGCACAATCCTTCAAGGTGAGGTAAGGGATAAAGCAGAGGTTGCTGTAAGAGAAGTCTTTGGTTGGGAATTCAAAGAGAAAAAGGTCGGCCGTAATGAAGATTACGAAAAGAACGTGTACATCAATGAGAGAATTAAAATGGAGATTGCCGAAAAGGAAGCCATACTGTCTGAACTCATCTTGGCTTTGAATGCCCGTCAAGAAGAGAAATCAAAACTGTTCGGGGAGATAGAGGACCTTAATGTACAGATAGACTCCATGGGAAATTACTTGGATCAGTTACGTGTGCAGATAGAGGCGGCGGAGCGCGACGAGAAAGAATGGTGTCGCAGATTAAAGCAAATGGTCGAAGAAGTGGATGCTTATGAAAAGCCTCTTGCTGATATAAAAAAGTATTTAAACCATTTCACACTTGATTTAGAGTGGCATCCCGAACTCAAGACCTTCAATGAGAAAGTCAATTTTTTCGAAGAAAAAGCATCAAACGCTCTCAAACTCGCAGAGCTCATTCCATCCCATCGTCGAAACAAGGCGCAAGAGTTTTTGAATGATTTAGTAGGGTGTTTGCAATTCACCCGCGAATTGATTAAAAACAACCGTCAGGCTATCAATTCACATAGAGAGATATCTGATGACTGCAAGGAAACAAAGCGTAGGCTTGAAGAGATCATCGAGCAGGTTGAAAAAAAGAAACAAGAAAAGGAAGAGGATCTTTGGGAAGAGACATTAGGCAATGGTGAACAAAGGAAGCGCCGTCTCGACGAGATCATCACACAGGCCAAGAAGAAAAAGCAGGAAAAAGAAAAGTAAAACTTCGTGTTGAAAAGTCAGCAAGACGACAGATTCTTATCATTCTATGAATCACCCAAAACATCGTTGCTCTCTGTTTCCATAGGTTGATTCACTTACATAGAGTTACGGGCCTTTTATCTTCTGTATAAAAGCGGCAACACCCCTTTCCACGATGGAAGGGGGTGTTGATAGGTTTATACTTAGAGGTTACTTAATACTTAATCATCCAACTTCATATCCCCATACTTGATCCATTCCAGCTTTCGCATGATCTCGGAAAACAGGAGGGACAGGACAGCGGGGAGGACGAGGCAACACAGCACAAGGCCTGCCCACATCATAGGGGAATGCTCCATGGCTGAGATCACGCCGATGGGGCCAACCATGCCGCAGGTACCCATACCGGCGGCCACGCCCATGCACTCCAGCTTGAAGACCATGGTGGAAAGAGGGCCGATGATGGCGGCGGCCAGGGTCGGGGGGATCCATATCTGGGGACGGCGGCAGATGTTGCCCATCTGGAGCATGGAGGTACCAAGACCTTGGGAAACCAGGCCCCCCCATTTATTTTCGCGGAAACTACTGACGGCAAAGCCCACCATCTGGGCGCAACAGCCCACCACGGCGGCACCGCCTGCCAGCAAAAATCCTTCCTCCGTGCCGTTGATACAGGCGACCTCATAGGCCGAGGAGGAAAAGATCATGGCACAAATGGCCGCGCTGGAAATGGGCAAGGTAAGGATGATACCCACCACGACCGACACCACGATACCCATGATGAGGGGCTGGAAGGTGGTGGCGGTGGCAATGAAGATGCCGAGATAATACATGATATAGGAGACGGCGGGGCAAAAGACCCAGGCCGCGCCAAAGCCCACCAGCAGGGTGACCACGGGGGTGACGAGGATATCCACGGGGGTCTTTTTAGAAACCAGCATACCGATCTCGGCGGCGATAATGACCGCAAAGAAGGCACCTGCGGGGCCTGCGCTGTAGAACACGCCTTCGCCCGTTCCTGCGGTAACTGCCCAAGCGAGGATCTTTCCACCGTCGATGACAGCCCCCATAGCGTTAGACAGCGCGCCCACGCCTGCACAGGAGAACATGACCAGGGGATGGGCCCCCAGCTTATGGGCGATGGCTACGCCGATGGCCATACCAGTGGCTTGCTTGGCGTAGGAGGCAATGGTCTTGAGAAAAAGCCAGGGTATGTAATTTCCAAGGGTGTCAAAAATGGTGCCGATCAGCAGAGAGGCGAAAAGTCCCAAAGCCATGGCGCCCATGGCGTCGATGAAATACCTGCGGGGCAAGCCCTTCAGCTTGTTTTTTACGGCTACCTTTTTCTGTCGTTTGAGCTCTGCTTGCTCGTCTTTGCGTCTTTGGCTATACTTTCCTTTAGCCATGAAACATCACTTCCTTAGTTTTTTGATTGTTATACACAGTTTGCGGCGGTCAATCACTCAGGAAAAGATTCACCACAAACAGGATACCGTAATAAAGGAGGGGGATAAGATATGCCGGCAACAGATCGGCGGCCTTAGGCCTCTTCCGATCAAAGGCCATCTGAATGCCGAGGACCAGGAGGATCACGGCACCGATCACCGAGATCTGCCCCGTGAGGGTGGGATCAAAGAATTCGGCGGTAAAATTAGGCAAAACCAGATTAACGCCAAAGATCAAAACCTCCAACACAGCCATGGGGATGGTGGCGTACATAGCCCCCGAGCCAAAGCTTGAGCATAGGAGAAAGCAAGCTACAAAGTCAATAACGGATTTGACGAGGAGAAGGGTTGTCTCTCCCGATGAGCTGTCAGCCATAACGCCATTGAACAGCATGGAATTGGCGCAGAAAAGGACAATTCCGATCAGGAAGCCGTCAGCATAGGCGTTGTTCGTCATGGGTGCAGGCGCGGCGTAGGTAGGAAGCTTATCCAGGAAAGAGACCTTCGGTGGCTTCATATCCTTTTCCACAGACAGCTCCACGGCACGGGACAGGCGATCCAGTCTTGCACTTTCCTTGGCTTTCTCATCCTCATCCTTTTTTGACAAGGTCTTACCGATAGCGGTAATGCCGCCGCTGATGTTAAAGAGATAGCCAATCAGGCCACCCACCACCAATGCCATGATGACCAAAAGAGAACCTGTAAGCTCCACTTCGCCGCTCGACATGACGAAATAATGCTGTATGAATTCATAGGCAGCGACCGCCATGACGGCGAGACCCATCGTACGGTATAAAAGTTTTTGAAGGCTTATTTTAAGCTTTCCCCTGAACATAAGTCCGAAGCCGCCGCCCACCAGGACGGCCAGAATATTGACGAGGATACCGATACCCTTCATTGAGTTCTGTTCTCCTTGGCATATGGATTTCCGCGCAAAGCGGAGTTATCTTTTGAATAATCAAAATTATTATACCACATTTTTCATTTGATTGCAATAGGCCAGGGGATTTTTCTTTATGTTGCGAGGATTTTCTTTATCTTTATGTCAGCATTCCCCCATGATGTGGGCAGGCCTTGTGCTGTGTTGCCTCGTCCTCCCCGCTGTCCTGTCCCTCCTGCTTTCCGAGATCATGCGAAAGCTGGAATGGATCAAGTATGGGGATATGAAGCTGGATGATTGATACTCTATGTGAATAAAGAAAGCTCCCCCTCCCGAAATCGGGAAGGGGAGCTTTTGAATGTGAAAAAACATTGTCAGATATGAAAATTTTCGCCTTCGCAAGCACTGCTTGACAATCGTCAAGCGCTTTATGCTTTACTTTTTCCTTCGAATGTGGTATAATAATGGCATGAAAGGAGTGATGACATGACTGTTGGAGAGAAGATACAGCACCATCGTAAAAAGCAGAATTTATCGCAAGAGGAATTGGGACAGAAACTACTAGTCAGCCGTCAGACCGTCAGCCTGTGGGAGATGGACAAGACGCTGCCTACGGTGGACAATCTGATCCGACTGAAAGAAATCTTTGGTGTGTCTATCGACGAGCTTCTGACCGAGGATGAACCGCGGGAAGAGGAAAAGGAAGCACCTGCGCCCTCGTCCGAGGAAAGCTATCAGTTTATGTTTTCTCCTCAAGAGGTCAAGGAATTCACTCGCACTCAGACCCGCTCGATCTTGAAGTCTGTGATTTCTTTAGCCGTTATAACAGTTGCTTTGACCATAATCTTGGCGTTTCTTGATGCGTCAGAGGGCGCAGTCTGCGTGATTGTTGGTATCCTTGTGTTTGGTATGATCACCTATGTCAAGACCTTTTTTGCCTATAGGAGAGCATGGCGGACCAAGGAATCACGGATCGCAACGAGCTGTTACACCTACGAGGTGTTTGATGACTACCTTACCATCCGAATCTCCAATGAGAAGGAGACGACCAAGACCCTGAAGGTGTATTTTAGAGAGATCGAAGCTCTTAGGGACAGTAAGCGGTTTTATATTATGCAAATCGCAGGCCAGCTTTACTTTCTGCGAAAAACGGATCTGTGCGAGGATTCCTTCTTTCACAAGCGTTTTAAGACGGTTCAGAATAAATCGGTGTCAACGAAGGATTCAAAGAGCTGGAGCACAATTTCCTTGGTCTTGTTTCTCTTGTCCATAGCCTCAATTTGGCTTGCGTTGCTGACGGTCGCCGCCTTGATTGGCTTGAATCATCTGGCCATGCCTGAAAATATGTGGGCCTTTTTCCTGTTTACCCCAATTCCCTTGGGTTCGATTGTGGTGGGCTTTATATTGAAGAAAAAAGGCATCAAATACATGAAAAATATTGTTGTTGGCATCATCATGACAGCATTATTATGTATTTACGGTAGCTTCAGTTTTGGATTTGCGGATCTGTATTCCCACGATGATGGTCCTATTTTGCAGATTGAGCAGACCATCGGCACGGATATCCCGCCTCACAAGCAGATCACCACACAGGATTGGACAAAGGGTACACAATCTGGCGGGCGTGGCAATATCCTCTCTGTCAGCGAGGTCTATTTTGACCGCGAGAACGCTCGAACTTTTGAAGCCCAACTCCAAGCCGATTCCCGATGGCTGTCTACCATCCCAAACGAACTGATCGGTATGACCCAAGGCTTTTTCGACCCGCCGAAGCGGGGGTTTGCCAGCGTATATAATCTGACCACGGGTGAACTTAATTGCTTACCCACGGAGAACGGCACCTATCGGTTGATCAACGTCTATTACTACGGCGATCCCAACTACGTGACGAACTATATGAGGATCATAGAATACGAGCTGACCTTCGAGCTTCCGTCATAAAAACTAGAAAGCTCCCCCTCCCGAAATCGGGAAGGGGAGTTTTTTGGTTGGGAAAATTACTGGTTCTGATTCTGACCAGCCAGACCGTTCTCGTAGGACTGGATCATCTTCTTAACCATCTGACCGCCGATAGAACCGGCCTGACGGGAGGTGAGGTCACCGTTGTAGCCCTTCTGGTTCAGGGTAACGCCGACTTCGTTTGCTGCTTCCATCTTGAACTGTTCCAGAGCCTGCTTGGCCTGAGGAACAAGGGTCTTATTGCTTGCCATAATTTTGACTCCTCTTTTTTACGTTTCAAGCTCTTGCCCTGCGATCCAAGGCTGAGACTTGCGTCCGTTCTTGCGGACCTTTATCTATATCATCGAGTTCGCAGGGCGGCGTTTTCGTCTTGTCAACCCGACGTTTATCGTCGTCTCGCGTTCTCTGCTACTATTGTGAGCTTTTCCTCGAAAAATATAAATGGGAATTTGTCACAGTTCAGTAAGCTGCAAAAATCACAAAATAGGCATAGCAAAAATACGTAACAACGCTTCATAAGCACCCCTACATTATTTAAAATTGTTGTAAAAAAAAACAGAGTATTTTGTTAACAATAGAGTTTTCACTTGACAATATATTCGTGATATGTTAAAATACATAGTGAGATAAAATGCGTAAGTATAGTTTGAGGAAAAAGCATCTGCACATATAATAATGTAGAAAAATTTTCTTCTATATGCTGCCTTGAGAATGAACACTAAAGAAATTAAGTGTCGTGAGCCTCAGAAAGGTGACGGCGATGGTGTGAAGTCTACTTTTTGAACGCGTTATCTGCTGCCGTGGGTCTGTTGATCCACAGCAGTAAATCGTGGGGGATGATCGCTACGCGTTAATTATGCCCAATGGTAATTAACGTTTTTCAATCTCCTGCTTTGTAGAAAAGATATTTGTGTGAGATGCGGACACGCAAATAATCTTTATCGGGACTCCGCAAAGACGGTAAAGCGTAGACGGTTGAGCGTTTTTCCGTCGTCTTCCTGATCAGCCGAATGAAAGAAAGTTCATGGAAAAGACAGAAAGAAGTGTAAATAACTATTACGTGGTAGATATGTCCCACGTAATCAAGGTAATCTGGCGCAAGATTTGGGCGGTTGCTTTGGCGAGCGTGCTCGTGGCCGCGTTGGGATTTCTTCTGGCGGCATTCGTTATTGCCCCGACCTATTCTTCCTCGATTATGCTATATGTAAATAATAGCTCTAATGCGGAGTCCGGTATCAACAACTCCGAGCTAACGGCGGCGCAGAATCTGGCAAAAACGTACCAGGTTCTTCTGAAGAACCGCACGACGCTGGAGCGCGTTATTGACGAAGCCGGTGTGGATTATGACTGGGAAGACGTGTACGATATGATCGATTCTGCCGCTGTCAATGAGACGGAGGTTATGCGGATTACAGTAACCTGCGGCGATGCGAATGAAGCCGCAAAGATTGCGGACGGAATTGCCAAGGTTCTGCCTGATCGGATCTCTGAGATCATCGAAGGTGCTACGATGGAAGTCGTTGACTCCGCTGTCGTAAATAACGAAAAGGTTGGCCCGAGTGTTGCGATGTATACAGTCGTCGGCTTTGCTTTGGGCGCGATCCTCTCGGTGTTGGTATTGATCATCTCCGCTCTGATGGATAATACGATCCACGATGAGGAGCACGTGACCAAGACTTACGGGTATCCGATCCTCGCAAAGATCCCCAACCTCTTAGATGGCGGAACCAAAAAATACGGATACTACTATAGCCGCTATCAAAAGGATAGCGACAAACAGGCTACAAAATGATAGAGAGGGATACCAATGGAAACTAAAAGAAAAAAACATGGGAAACGCAGTATCTTCTCTGTTTCCGAAAACCAGAAAACCCTGCATAAAAATTTGCAGTTTACCGCAACCGAACAGTATAAGCTGCTTCGCACAAACTTGTCTTTCTCGCTCCCTGAAAATGAAGGATGCAACATCATTGGTGTGACAAGCTCCATGCGAGGCGAAGGAAAGAGTACTACGGCGGTCAACCTGGCCTATGTGTTGGCTGAAAGCGGAAAAAAAGTGCTTCTTGTGGATGGTGACCTTCGTATTCCGACGGTTGCAAAGAAATTGGAGATGGAGACCTCCTATGGTTTGACCGATCTGCTCCGCAGAGAAGTGCCTTTGCAACTGGAAAAGCTGAAATCTACTCACCACGATAATTGGTACATTTTACCCTCCGGAATGTTGCCTCCCAACCCTTCTGAACTTTTGGGATCAAAACGTATGGGAGACGCTCTTAAGGAGCTTTCGGAACATTTTGATTATATCGTGCTTGACTTGCCTCCTGTCAACCTCGTTTCGGACGCTCTGGCGGTTTCTAAGTATATCACGGGTATGATTGTGGTTGTCCGCCAGGAGTACACCGAGAAGAGGGAGTTGGACAACTGCATCCGTCAGCTTCGCCTCTCCAATGTCAATGTACTGGGCTGTGTTATGAATAATGCAACAGACGACAGGGCCTATTACAGCAAGTATAGATATAAGAGATACTCCCGCTATTCCAAGTACGATAGCAAATATTACCGTACGTATGAGGATTCTGACAGCAATCAAAAGTAAGGAAAGGAGACGAGCATGCTTGATTTTCATGCCCATATTCTTCCCGGTGTAGATGATGGTAGCAAAAGCGTAGACGAAAGCACGAAAATGCTTGAGCAAATGCAGGCTCAGGGAATCAAGTGCGTTGTGGCTACTCCTCATTTCTACGCTAATGATGAATCAGTGGATACTTTCTTGGCGCGTCGGGCGGCTGCATATGAAGCTGTTGCGCATCTGCCGAACAGACCCAAGATCCTGCTCGGCGCTGAGGTGCGGTATTACGAAGGCATCAGCCGAATGCCGGATTTGAAAAAGCTATGTGTTCAGGACAGTCGGCTTATGCTGCTTGAGATGCCCTTTCGTCATTGGACGGAATATGCGCTCAAGGAGGTCGTGGACATCGCCTGCCAGGGAAGAATCATTCCCGTGATTGCTCATGTGGAGCGATATTTGTTCATTCAGAAAAAAGGAGTCGCGGAAAGGCTATTGCAAAATGGCGTTCTGTTTCAGGTTAACTCCGAGTTCTTAACCGAATGGAAACGGCGTCGAAAGGCGCTTCGGATGCTGAAACACGAGCAGATTCATTTTCTTGGGTCGGATTGCCACAATCTGTCCGACCGTTCTCCCAATGCCGGAGAGGGTTACGCTCTCTTGGAGAAGAGGCTTGGACGAGACTTTGTCGAGGCTTTTTGCGAGTATGGGTGGAACAAGGTTTCAAGTGGCAGGAAATAAACGAAAGATTGAGATTTCAACGTATCGTTTAGTTGCGAGCGTTTGAATGATGAATGAAAAGTGGAAAGGAGGGATAACGGCGTTGATAGTTACAACACAAATGGGATTTGGAATAAAAGCGAATACAAATGCTATAGTGCCTTTTGATACGTGCTTAAAGATGAGGCCTTGGGGCGGATATGGAAACTACGGTTGCGACGAAAAAGTCGTGTTCCTCGAGAAAGAGGCAAAATGAGGTTTATTGAATTATGGTAACTATTCAATCAAAAATTGTTTTGCTTGTCGCGTGCATTGGGGAGGTTGCGTGGCTTTTGCTTGCACAAACCCTGGGAAGCACAATACTATTGATACCCTGTTTGGCGTGTTTTCTTGTCTTGGTTGCTTGGACGGCGATTCAAGGCATGACCTTGCCGGTGCTCATGTTCTTTTTGCCCTTCTCAACTTTGTTGAAAATTCGTCCCGGTATGATTTCGTTTTATACCGTTGCGTTGCTGATTGCCTATCTGATATATGCTGTAAAGGGCATAAAAAACATCAGTATAAAACATCTGGTTCCCGGACTGGCTTTGCTTGCAATGGCGTTGGTGGTGAAAACGTTATACGGCGAATCAATTGATAATAGTTTTATTTTGTTTTTCTTCACGTTGCTTTTGATACCTTTTTTCAAAAGAGAATTGGGAGAAAAATATGATTTTTACGATTTGACGATGGGTTTCGCCCTGGGTATCGTCCTGGCCGCCATCACCGCTCGGTTCCTCATCGGCTTCCCCGCGATACGGCAATATATTCGGACGCACGAATACTCTGGCCTTGTTCGATATTCGGGATATTATGGAGATCCAAACTTTTATTCGGCACATATTACGGCTGCGTTGGGCGGTGTTTTGATTTTGATGATCAATACCATCAAGAAATTCAGGATCGTGCTATTGATGATCTTGGCTGTATTGTTGGTGTACTGCGGCGCGCTGAGCGTTTCCAAATCCTTTTGGTTGATTGCCGCTGCCGTGGTATTGTTTTGGCTGATTGCCTTCATGCTTCAAAAAGGAAAAATCACCGCAAAAATTACGATTCTTTTGACGGTATGTGTAGGCATTGTATTTTTGTTGTCATCAACTGTTTTCTACGATCAATTCGCCATGTTCATGGCACGTCTGAGCCAAGATCAGAATCTTTCCGATTTTACCACGCACAGAACTGAGCTGTGGGATCAGTATATAACTGCGCTGATCAATGATCCGAAATTGCTTTTCTTCGGCAGGGGATTATCCTCCGTATTGGTGAATGACCGTGGTTCGCACAATACTTTAATTCAAGGTGTATATCAGTTTGGACTTTTAGGTAGCGGAATTTTGACCGCTTGGTTCGTTTTCTATATTCGTACGCTGTTGAAGGATACTGTGGTCAGGCAGAAGGACTTGACGCAGATTGCCGTTCTTTTGATCGGAGCATTGGGACCTTGGGTGGGTCTCGATGTATTACGATTCGACGAGTTCTTTTTGATACCAATGTACGTATGTGTCGGTGTGATGTTTTTGTCACAACAGGATGAGGAACAATCAGAAATGATCAAGGTGGAGGAAATGAATGAAATCTAGACCTCCGGAGTTATGTTAAAACAGAGTTCTGTGATTTTATTAACCTCCAAAATTGTCGTATGGTAAATTCAGAAACAAAAATTATATGCGTCCCGGAGATACAAGAGGACGAAATGCACTTCAAGCATCAAGCGGCACTCTTAACACTATTACGCGAATTTGACCGCGTATGTCGGCGGTTAAACATATCCTATACGTTGTTTTCCGGCACGATGTTGGGCGCGGTGCGTCATAAAGGCTTCATCCCATGGGACGATGATATAGACGTGCTGATGTTGCGAGACGACTACGAACGTTTTTTGACGCAGGCTCATACGGTGCTGGATGAGCAAACATTTTTCTTACAAAAAGAATTTTCCGAGCATTGGCCCATGTTTTTTTCCAAGTTGCGTCTGAACAATACCGCGTGCTTGGAGACTTATTATCCAAAAGATCCTTTAACCCATCAAGGCGTGTATATGGATATTTTCCCTTGCGATTATGCTCGGAGCAGTGAAATAGGCAGAAAGATCCAGTTCCTGGCCTCCAAAGTCGTGATCGCTAAATCCCTTTGGAAACGCGGGTACTTGACGACGAATAAGAAAAAGAAAGTTTTCATGGGATTATGCCGTATACTTCCCAAAAAACTGTTTTTGTCTATCGCTTGCGGCGGATCGGACAAAAGTGAATATGTGCATACCTTTTTCGGAGGTGCATCCAGCTATTCGAAAAACGTGTATCCGCGTGAGTATTTCGCTACTACGGTTATGTTGCCTTTTGAGGATGGAGAATTTTCCGTTTCGTCCCATTCTCAAGAACTATTGAAAATTCTATACGGGGATTATATGCAGCTCCCCCCTCCTGAGGAGCGCAGGATCAAACAGCATGCTGTGTTGGTTGACCTGGAACATTCCTATGAAATTTATCGGGAATATCAAAACAACTTGACTTTTGAGGTTTTGACGAGAAGTATTCGTTAAATCTATAATATTAAAGAGTGGAGGTGGGAAATTGCAAGTATTGGTGGCTACGATGCATCAAGACGATGTGTCGATCGTTCAAAAAATGAATATACGATGTCCTGCTGTTGTAGCCAATCAAGCCGATCGGGAAGAGATCGTGTCTTGGAATACAGAGTGGGGAGAATGCAAGATGATCACCACCCAAACTCGTGGTGTGGGACTCAATCGAAATATCGCGTTACTGGCCGCTACCGATGAAATCCTGCTTCTTTCCGACGATGATGTAGTATATAATAATGATATGACGCAGGCTGTGACAGAAGCCTTTGCGGCACTGCCCAAAGCGGATGTCATTATATTTGGCATGAATATCGTAAAGAACGGTTCTGTTGTGGAAAAAAGAACGACCCCCATAGGGCGACTTCACGTATGGAATTCCATGAAGTTTGGCACATATCGTATTGCCGTGCGACGGAAAGCTATATTGAACCACAATATTACGTTCCCTCAATGTTTTGGTGGAGGATGTCCGTTCAGCGCAGGTGAAGACAGCCTTTTCCTCAAAGCTTGTTTCGATGCCGGACTGAAGGTCTATTCGCACAGTTACGTGTTGGGGTCCTGCTGTAAGGATAGTTCTTCTTGGTTCACGGGATATAACGAAAAGTATTTTTATGATAAAGGCGTGCTCGTTCGTAAGCTGTTTCCCAAGACGGCCTATCTGATGGCCATATACTTTGGTGTGCATTTCAAACGAAAGACAGAGCTTGGCTGGGCAAAGAGATTGCGCTTGGTGTATGCCGGAGTTCGCGCTGGGAAAAAAATGAAGCCCTATGCGGGCAACGGAAGCCTATGAAAAAGATTATAATTGTTAACAACAACATGAAGGTCGGCGGCGTGCAGAAAAGTCTGTGTAATCTGCTGTGGGAATTGGATAGCGTCGGGAAATATGATGTAACGCTTCTGTTGTTCGCTCCTGTTGGAGAGTATATGGAACAGTTACCTCCTCGTGTTCGGTGCATTACCTGTAAAGGGTTGTTCCGTTATATGGGGGTCAGCCAGGGAGAAATGCATGGCATCGATGTGTTGAAGCGAGGGGCATTGGCTGCGATCTGCCGAATTTTTGGAAGATCTGCCGCGATCCGTATCATGAGACTCGGCCAAAAGAAATTACCGGAAACATATGATTATGCGATTGCATTTTTGCATAATGGAAGAAATAAATCATTTTTTGGAGGAGTTCAGGATTTTGTTCTTCATTGTATAAATGCCTCAAAGAAAATCACCTTCCTTCATGACGACTATAATAAGTGCGGTGCAAATCATAAAGTGAACCGTAAAATCATGCAAAAATTCGATATCATTGCGGCCTGCTCGGATGGATGCAGAAAGGTATTTGAGTCGGCGATTCCGGAACTGGCATACAAGTGCGTGACTGTTCGAAATTGTAACAATGTGAAAGAAATTCGTTCCATGGCCGACAAGGATCCTGTGACTTACGATTCGACGCGTATCAATATGGTTTGTGCGACCAGGCTCTCCCCCAGAAAGGGTGTAGATCGGGCTATTGAGGCTGTTGCATCCATAGTGGATAAGGGAATTCCTGCGACGTTACATATTTTAGGAAGCGGAGTTCTGGAAGAACAGCTTAAACAATCGGTAGTTGAACGTCACTTGGATGGCATAGTGGTATTCCATGGTCAGCAGAGTAACCCATATCGCTTTATTAAAAATGCGGATCTGTTTTTGCTGACTTCTTATCATGAGGCCGCTCCGATGGTGATTGATGAATCCTATATATTGGGCGTTCCCGTGTTAGTGACCAGAACCAATTCTAGCGATGAGATGGTAACAGACCGCGCCTGTGGGTGGGTTTGTGAGAATGACCAACAGTCGTTGAATCAAACGCTTTATGAACTGCTGAAGGACCGATTGACTCTGAGCCAAAAGCGGGAAGAACTTCAATCGCGTAGCGTGGATAATTCCTACGCGATGGGGCAGTTTGTTTCGCTTGTGGAAGAAGGATAATATTTGGTTTGAAAAAATATTCTCAAGAATGAAGATCGTTCTTGATTAAACATAAATATCATTTGAAAGAGGTTTGAAATATGTTCAAGAAAAATTCGCAAAGATTGATAGCATTCATTCTGGCTGTTTTAATGATCATCACATCCATTCCTGTCGTTGCCGAAGATGCAACAGATGTGGAAAGCGGAAGTGTGACGAATTATGCAGATTTTATGACGAATCTCAAGGTTCTTGAGGGCTACGCAGCAGAATATGCTGCTGAAATCTACGGAAAAGATCCCGGTGAGCTTGTACTGAACTTCATTCGTACCGGTGTTGAGAGATACCAGGATGATAACTGGAACACCCTTGCCGGCTACGAAAACACAGGTTTTACGAGCTACGTAGAGGCTCAGGATGCCGAAAAGGGTACTACCGCTATGAACCTGAAGGATATCGTAATTAGCGATTTTAAGCTCCCTAACGGCAACAAGGTTGACTTCGGTCACATGTTTGGCTGTATGAACATCTCCTATGTGGCTCCCGGTTCTGCAGACCTGTCCGGTTGGGCGGGAGATATCTGCGACCTGCTTCAGTACAGCGTAGCAAATCTTGATGATATCAACGCGAATGCTGATGCTGATGGTGATGGTGAGATTGATGTTAATGAAATGGCAGCCTATGTTCAGGAGCATTGCTTCGGAGTTGACGCTTCCGGCGCATTCGGCTGGGACGACTTCTGGGGTGATATGGACGCTTACTATCTTGTTTCCGAGTACAAGAAGGCAAACGGCGAAAAGACCTTCAGCGAGCTTATGGAATCTTATTTTAGTAAGAAAGCTGATGATACTTACCTCAACGATATCGACCGTACCGTATACTTTATGAACAACCGTTTTGCCGTTGCAGATAGCAAAGAAGCGGTACGTAAAGCAATCTTCGAATCCTATTCTACCGACGTAGGTATCAGCATTCTCGAAGCAAAGCGCGGCTTGTCTTCTTACAGCGCACTTCGCGAGGCTTGTTGCTATGCCGTAGCTGATTACATTTATAGCCAGGCTCAGGGACAGCTTGTCGAAGGCACTCCGAGCGATGATGCCGCATCAAACGGTTATTATTCTGTCTTTTCTACCGAGAGTTCTATTCTTGCCCCCGGTATCACACAGGATATCAACTACGCGCAGACCGTAGACGGCAAGCAGATCGTTTACTACGTTGCAACCGTTGACGTTACACGTGACGACGTTGACCTTCTGGTTAACTACAACAATAACGCAGCTCCCACGGGAAGTAACATCGGTCTTCAAACCGTTCGTGATCAGGTTGATGCTCTTGTAAAGAATAACAAGGATAAGGAAAACTTCTATCCCATCGTTGCTACCAACGGTGCAGGCTACAATATCACAACCGGCGTTCCCTCTGGCCTTGTAGTTATGCAGGGCGTTGAGTACTATCCCGTAGGCGCACCCGGCTTCTTTGCTATCCTTCAGGACGGCACAGCAGTGATCGGTGATCAGGCTAAATACAAAGAACTCGCTGAAGCGGGTCAGGTCAAGGAAGCTATTCAGGCATTCGGTTCCGTTCTTGTTAAAGACGGTAAGGTTTGCGTAACTAAGAGCGCAAACTACACCGCAAACCGTGCCAGCCGTACCGCTATCGGTATCACTGCTGAGGGCAAGGTAGTCATGATGGTTCTTGACGGCCGTCAGCTGCCCCGTTCCGCAGGCGGCGCAATGGAAGAGATCGCCCAGATCATGCTTGAGGCAGGTTGCGTACAGGCAGTCAATCTCGACGGCGGCGGATCCACCACATATCTTTCCAAGCCCGCAGGTAAGGATGATATCGAGCTTGTCAACGTTCCTTCCGACGGTTACGAGAGAAGAGTATCTACCTCTCTCGTCGCTGTATCGACCGCAGCTCCCTCTACCGCGTTCGATAGCGCAATCATTGCCTCTGACTATGAATACATCACCGCCGGCACCTCCATGCAGTTCAGCGTGCAGGGCGTCAGTAACACGGGTAACGCCGCTGTGATTCCCGACGGCGCATACTGGCAAGTTTCTGACACAACTATCGCCTCCATCGATGAAAACGGTCTCTTTACCGCACTGGATTACGGCACCGTAAAGGTTCAGTTTATCGTGGACGGTGAGGTTGCGGGCGAAAAGACCATCAATGTTGTCATCCCCGATGACATCAAGTTTGCTGAGGACAGAATCACCGCGATTTACGGAACGCCTAAGGAAATTGGTGTCACCGTATGGTATCAGGGAAAACCTGTTGCGTTTACGCCTCTGGTTGATGCTATCGTGTTGTTTGCTGATACTGAAGATCTTGTTTCAGACGCAGGCATTATTGACGGAATGACGTTTACAGGGGATGATACAAAGGGTATCCGTATCGCCAATATAATTGCGGTCGTTGCTACCGCGGATAGTGAAATTGTAAAATTTGGAACTATCAACCTCTATTACAAAGATGAAGCCACCTTCGATTTCGCAAACGCAACCATGGGTAACCGTTCCTTTGCGTGGATCCGCGATATCGAAAACGCCAAAACCCTGGATAACCAGCTTTACCGCGTTTCCGACCCCGATTCCCCCATTGTGATCGACTATACCTTCGGTCTCGATATGACCGCCATTGACTTCCCGGCCCAGCTTGAGCCTATGAAGTCTATGCTTCCCACGTACACTGAGAATGCCACCGCGTGGGACTATCTGTTGCAGCTCGCTGAGCGTGTATGCACACAGACCCGCGTCACCATCAAAGCGGAATTCAGTAAGGATCTGAACGTGGATATCTCGAATCTTAAGATCCTTACCGAATATTTCACCCCCACGACCATAAATCTCGACGAAAATAACGTGCTTACCATCGTTTGCAACTGGGTCAATCAGTCTCAGCCCATCGACCCTGCCACCGCAAACTCCCTGTGTATCCTCACAGGTATCAAGGCAACCGTAAAGGATACCGCTGCTTATTACGACAATAAGATCGCTATTACCAACAACGGTACCGTTTCCTATGATATCTATCTTGCGGCAAGCTCCCTCTATTCCTTCGCCAATGATCCTTCAAACCAGGCTAAGTACGGTCTTGTTCCTTATATCCACGAAGAAGACTGCCGCAGCGATTTCAGCGATCCCTCTGCAGGCGGAGATACAGGAAGTGAGACCAACAACGATAAGGGTGCTAAATTCTCCGGCCAGTACGTTGACTTCGCAGATGCATATCTTCTCAGTACCGAAGTCCTCAACGGCTGGCACGAAGAAGGTAAAGATTATTTCTATTACGTAAAGAATGAACCCGTAACCGGCATTCAGCTCGTTACCGACCGTAAAGATCCCACTCAGAACAGATTCTATGAGTTTGACGAAACCGGTAAGCTTGTCAGCGAGCAGGGCTTTAACGGACTCGTTGAGATCGGCGATGATCTCTACTATGCTGTCCTCGGCGTAGCACAGACAGGCTGGCAGCAGATCGACGGCAAGAACTATTATTTCCATCCCGATACCGGTAAGGCTGTTGACGGAGAATTTGCAATCTATGAAGCTGCAAACTCCTGGCAGACAAAGTGGTATACGTATACTTTCGAGGACCACGTTCTTGTCAAGGGTGCCTGGGAACAGGATACCTACCAGGGCGTGACCGGCTGGCGCTACAGATGGGCAGGCGACTGGAAGAAGGCATGCTGGTTCGAGGTGGAAGGCGAGACCTACCACGTAACTAAGAACTATCCTTACTATGTGACTACGGGATACGCGTCCTATATTAAGAACTATCCCAGCGAGAAGCAGGAGGATATGGTAACCTGTCTCTTCGATGACCGCGGAGCTCTCATGAAAGATTATGCCGGCCCCGTAGATATCGACGGCAAAAAGATGTTCTTTATGAACGGTGTTCTTTATAGTGCGACCATCTATCCTCGTTATGACGGTTCTACTTGGCATAAGGGTCTTACCCAAGGCACCGACGGCTATTATTACTTTGTGAATAATGACGGTGCCATTGCGGTAAATGAAGACAAGTGGATTGGTGTTGACAGTACCGGTGCAGACTGGACCAATGGCTATGTACCTGCCGGCACATATAGCTTCGACGAATACGGCCGCCTGACGGCCGACCTTCTGACCGGCAACGTCACCATCATCGACGCCACCATTCCCACCGAAGGCGAGAACGCAGGTGAGTCCCAGATCGAGAACCTCGAGAAGATCGGCCGCGTGCTGACGATCACCTCCGAGATCACTTGTAAGGTCATGTATAAGGATGCGGACGGCAAGCTCTGCATCATCGAGGCCCAAGTGGATCCTACCACAGATACGGCATCCTCGTACAACTTCGCAATACCCCAGGGTGTAACCGAAGTGAAGATTGTCGTAGCCGGCGACTTTGACGGTGACAGTATCCTCGAAAACGAGGACGTGCTCAATCTGCAGAAGGCCGCCCTGGGTAAGGAAGGTGCCAAGCTGACCGATGAGCAGATGCTCGTTTGTGACGTCAACGGTGACGGCAAGATTACGGCAGCGGATCTGCTGCTCATTAAGGCTGACCTGTTGAATAAGAAGCAGCTCGACTGGTAATTCAGTCAAAAATAGGTAGTTCCCCCTCGTTTTTCCTTTGAGAGGGGTCGGATGAACTGCGCCCGCCGACACTTCGGCGGGCGCGCAGAAGCGTATCAAATGAAAGGCGCTGTTGCGCCGATTTGATAGAAAGGAAATACTATGAAAAAAATACAATTTAAGCGCATTGTTGCAACAGTATTGTTTTTGGCGATGATGCTTGGCGTATTCCCCCCCGTTGAGCTGGATTTCGGCAACGGGTTTAAGCTTGATCTCGGCGGCTGGGGCTTTACTGTGCCGGTGAGTGCGGCGGGTCCTCTTACCACGAGTGTCACTGGCCTGGGAGCCACATGGACGGATGCCTCGAACAGCAAAGGTAGTGCGAACTGGAGTGCATCCGGTAATACTATAACGGGAACTGCCACTGGATATACTCAGTATATTGTTTCTAAAAAAACTATCACAACCCAACTGACTTTAACTAATAACTTGGGCAGTGAAGCGGTTTTAAAGTTCAGTTATAATTTATCCGGCGGTGGTTCTGTTTCGGGTATCAGTAATAACAGTTATGAGGGCACATTGGCTAATGGAGCTTCTCTTGTAATTAAGCTGACATCTCCAAGCGGTAGCTCCACGAATACGCTAACAATTACTGATATTACCTTAAAAAGTACGGCTACCGGTAATGTAACGACTACGTTTAAGCCTGCTGATGGCGGCTCTTATACCGTTGATGGAACCGCCATTACAGCAACTACGGAGCTTACCAAGGGCGCAGCGGAATCCTATGCCGTGGTTGCAACACCGGCAAGCGGCTATAAGTTCTTCGGCTGGTATAATGAGACCACCGGAAAATATCTGTCGAATACCGCGAGTAC
This sequence comes from Clostridia bacterium, assembly GCA_017456905.1. Classification (GTDB taxonomy): domain Bacteria; phylum Bacillota; class Clostridia; order Oscillospirales; family CAG-272; genus CAMEON01. Next base: position 1,795 of record JAFTIL010000011.1, on the reverse strand, counting down.
ATCCTTGGTGCTCCCCAAAACCGCAACCGTGTACCCGGTATTCATATCGGCGGATGCAGCGTTGTTTGGTGTGAGCGGAACATCTGATCAGTATTTCGATTTGAATGCGGCGTGTACTGCCGCAACAAACGGTAGCACCAAAACCGTTGTTCTTCTCAACAACGGCACACTGCCTGCGGGCAAATATACCATTCCCTCCGACGTAACGCTGTTGATTCCGTACAATGATGCGAATACCGTCAACAAGGAAACTCCGGAATGCCATGAGAATGCATACACTGCTCCGAGTGTATACCGTACCTTAACTATGGCGAGCGGTGCGAACATTACTGTTAATGGAGCGTTGAATGTTGGAGGAGCACAAAGCGCGAAAATGGGTAACGGATATAACGGATGCGTATCCGGACCATACGGATTAATCAGTATGACAAGCGGCAGTGCTATTACTCTTAATAATGGTTCAAACTTATATGCTTGGGGTTATATTATCGGATCTGGTAGTGTAACAGCTGAAAATGGTGCTACGGTATATGAGTCCTTCCAACTTAGAGACTTCCGCGGTGGTGATGTAACTTCTAGTGCAGCAACAGATAGTAATAATAAAAACACATACCATGTGTTCCCAATGTCTCAGTACTATCTGCAAAACATCGAAGTGCCATTAACATTGGAAGCGGGAGCAAAGGAAAATGCCTATATGTCTGCCACTATCACCCTTGCCGGCGTGACCGGAAGCAATGTTCCGATTATTAGCGGTGAGAATGGCGGTGCCATGTTCCAACTTTCTAGTGGTTCAATTACGAAGGATTTTAATGAGTCTACCGGCAGAACGGAGTTTAAGATTGACGGCACAGTTTCAGTTAGTACAATTTCTATGACAATGCAGCTGGCTATGATAGGAAGTACAACTATTAATTCTGCTGACTTCAATTTGCCTATTCCCGGGCATATGACTGTTACGGCATTGAGCGGTAGCAACGTAACACTCGCACAGGATTTGGCTTTGTTGCCCGGCTCTGAGTTGTATATCAACGCAGGTGCAACATGTATTGTTGCTGAAGGTGTGCGAATCGTTGCGTATTCTTGGAATGATTGGATATCAGGAACCTATGAAGGTGGTCAGGCGTACTTTGTACATGCTGATAAACATTACAAGGATTTGTGGTATTCCGCATCCAAGAAAGGCAGTTTTGTCGCACAACGCAGAGAAAAAGATGCCTTGATTTGTGTTGATGGTATAGTAGATGCTTCTCTGGGCGCTGTATATACTACTAGTGGCGGAGCTAATATTTATTCTAATGGAACAGGTCAAGTTATTACTACACCAGGGACAGAAACAACAACATATCAGTTGTTCCAGACAGGTAGCGATGATAAGACCAAAGCTTGGATTGCTATTGCAATTACCCCTGCCGTTCTCACCAACGGCAACACTACCTATCCGACCACTATAACCTCCGGCGCGGCATCGGGTACAACCTACTATTACAACACCGATTGTGATATGTGGGTCACCCACGGGGCAACCGGTCATAACTACGACGACAATTGTGATGCAGATTGTAATGTCTGCGGCGCAACCCGTACGCCTCCTCACACCCCCGGCGCAGCCGCCACCTGCACCACCGCACAGACCTGTACGGTTTGTGGCGCAGAAATAAAAGCCGCCCTCGGCCATAAGTATACCGAGGAAGTAACCACCGCAGCTACCTGTACGGAGAATGGCGTTACTACCTTCACTTGTACTTGTGGCGATACTTACACCGAAGAAATCGCAGCTCTAGTCCATAAGTAT
>JAFTIL010000041.1 GCA_017456905.1 Clostridia bacterium | reverse complement strand
CATAACGAGAACCCCGTTTACCGCCCATGTGGGGCCCCTGCCCCACAAATATATCCCAATGCCCCCTCGCGGGATGTCGTACACATGGGATATACATCCCCGAGCAATGGCCGGCGGCACTGCCGCCTAAACAACAATTTAAGCAATATATTCAACAATACCGCACAAATCAATGTGCGGTATTGTATCATGATCTTTTGTCAGATAACCGAGAACTTATACACCGTGGTGTAATCATACACCTCACCGGGACGGAGGACACAATCAGTAAAATCCGTGTCGCCCTGATGGTGGATACTATCGGGCATCTTTTGAGTTTCCAGGCAGAAAGCGGTCTGGGTCTGCTGGGGCTTGCCGCCGCGGAGGGGGAAACAGGGGTTCTTCAAGAAGTTGGCGGAGTAGAACTGAACGCAAGGCTGGTTGGTATACATCTCCATCTTGCGACCCGACACGGGATCACAGGCGACACCGCGCAAAATCACTTCCCCGCCCGATACACAATCCTTCCAATTCGTGAAGTTAAAGCAATGATCGTAGCCACCCGCGACGCGGAGATCGTCGAAATTGGCGAAGAAATCGCGGCCAATGGGCTTGGCAGTAGAGAAATCAAAGGGCGTGCCGTCTACGGGCTTGACCGTCACGGGGATCAGCGCCTTGTCACCTGCCAAGTAGGACTCGGCATCCAGCCAAAGCTCCTGACCGAAAACAGTACCTGAGGCACAGCCTGCCAGATTGAAATAGGCATGGTTGGTAAGGTTAAGAGGGCAAGCCTTGTCGGTGGATGCCTCGTAACGGATGGACAGGGCGTTGTCATTATCCAGGGTATAGGTGACTTTGGTGGTGAGATTGCCGGGAAAACCTTCTTCTCCGTCGGGAGAGACATAGGCGAGGGTCAGGGTAGCCTTGTCCGTATCGGTAGCGGTCTCTGCGTTCCAAACGACGTAGGAAAAGCTCTTCTTGCCGCCGTGGAGGCAGTTGTCGCCATCGTTGACATAGAGATGGTAGATTTCGCCGTCCAGCTCGAAGGAAGCACCGGCAATTCGGTTGGCCACGCGGCCAACAAGGGCGCCCAGGTAGCCGTCAGCTTGCTCATAGTCAGCAAGGGAGTCGTAACCAAGACAGATATCGGTGAGCTTACCGTTTCGGTCAGCGGTCTTGATGCTGACAATGGTGCCGCCGAAGTCGGTGATCTCCACGGTTATACCGTTATCGTTGACCAAGGTATAGAGGTTGGCGGTCTCACCACTTGAAAGAGTGCCCCAAGGGCGGGAATAGATATTCATCATGGCTGTATCTCCTTCGTTTATGCGTCGTATCCGTTGGGATTCATGGTCTGCCAGCGGTCGGCATCGCGGCACATGGCGACCATATCAAATTCCGCCTCCCAACCAAGAACTTCCTTAGCCTTGGCGGCATCGGCGTAGCAAGTGGCGACGTCACCGGGACGGCGAGCCACAACCTTATATGGCACTTTTTTGCCCGTAGCCTCCTCAAAGGCCTTGACAATATCCAGCACCGAGTAGCCATGACCCGTGCCGATGTTATAGACCTCCACGCCCGTGACCTTACGGGCACGCTTCAAAGCGCAGAGGTGGGCGCGAGCCAGATCCACCACGTGGATATAGTCACGGACACCGGTGCCATCGTGGGTGTCATAATCGTCACCGAAAATGCTCAGGTAGGGGCGGCGGCCGGTGGCCACCTGGGTCACAAAGGGGAACAGATTGTTGGGGATCCCCTTGGGATCTTCACCCATGAGTCCCGACTCGTGAGCGCCCACGGGATTGAAGTAGCGTAGCAGGCTGATACTCCAATCGGGGTTGGGTTTATGTACGTCGACAAGGATACGCTCGATCATTTTCTTGGTCTCACCGTAGGGGTTGGTGGTCTGACCCAGGGGCGTGGTCTCCTTGATGGGGATCTCAGCGGGATCGCCGTAGACCGTAGCCGAGGAGGAGAACACAAGGTTCTTGACTCCGTACTTCTTCATACACTCGCAGAGGTTCAGGGTGGAGACAAGGTTATTATAGTAATACTGCAGGGGCAGAGAGACGGATTCGCCTACGGCCTTCAGACCCGCAAAATGGATGACGCTTTCAATGTCGGGATTCTCGGCAAAGACAGTATCCAATGCGGTCATATCGCAAAGGTCGGCCTTGTAGAACTTGGGGCGGATGCCCGTGATGGTCTGAATGCGATCCAGCACGATCTCCTTGCTGTTGGAGAGATTGTCCACGATGATGGGGGTCTCGCCCGCTTCGATCAGCTCCACGACGGTGTGGGAGCCGATAAAGCCGGTGCCTCCGGTGATGAGAATAGACATAGGATGTCTCCTTTCTGTGAATGCGAAATGAGAAGGAGTACGACTAAGGGAAACTTTTGCAAAAGTTTCCCTTAGAACCCTTCAAAAACTTTTAACCAAAACATTTTTCAAGAGATTTAGTCGGTCAACATATGGTGATCTTTTTTGCCTTGGGACTGTCTTTTTCTGATGATTCGTACGGGGATAGAAATAAGCCATAGCATGCCAAGCAATAAAGCCAACAGCACAATCATGGTAAGCAAACCGATCATGATCTTTACCAGAGTTACACCTTCGGGATTATTTCCAAATGCACAACTTATGCACATAAGCATACAGTAAATGCAATATTGAATAAATTCCAACATGACCGTATCCTCCTTATATGTATCATCAAATCGAAACTCTCTTGCGCCCTGCTTTTAGAGTTGAGAGATTACAAACTCCCGTAGTCCGGGCAAACAAATTTCCATTTCAGCCACCAACTTCAGCTGAGTACGTGCGCGGACGAGGTTATGGTCGGGGTAGTCGATATGATAGTAGGTATCTCCATCCAGATAGTCGCCGAGGAAGCGAATGGCCTGCTCCAGGGTGATGATATAGCCGCCGTCGGGAAGCATCTGCACTTCCCTTTCGGTCAGCGCGCCGCCCGTGCCCTTGATGAAGCCGCGGGCGTAGGCCTTGAACATTTCGGGCAAGAAATGCACCTTGTCAAGATCTGGTTCATCCTCGGCGGCAGAGGCGGCACCCGTGCGGATGGAGTCTCCGAAATCGTAGAGAGACAAGCCGGGCATGACGGTATCGAGGTCGATGATACAGACGGCTTCCTCAGTCACCTCATCGAGGAGGATATTGGACAGCTTGGTATCGTTATGGGTCACGCGGAGTGGGAGATCACCGCTCTCCAAAGCGTCCACGATGAGGGCGCATTTTTCGGCGCGGTCGGTGATGAATTTGATCTCCTTAGCGACGGAATCCACGCGGCCTGCGGCGTTTCTCTCCACGGCGGCGAGAAAGTCGGCGTAGCGCTTCTTGGTGTTATGGAAATTGGGGATGGACTCGATCAGCTTTGACGCGTCGAAATCCGAGAGTCTGCGCTGGAAGTCACCGAAGGCCTCGCCCACGCGGGCAAAGGTCTCGGGGCTGTCAACGGTCAGGCGGCAGACGGTGTTTTCCACGAAATCGTAGGCTCGCCAGAAGAGGCCTTCCCCGTCGGTATAGCCGTTTTTTCCGTCCTTGGTGAGAACCACACGCATGGTTCCCCGCTCGATATCCTCGCCCGCCTCGGCCAGACCCTTACGGATATGGTCGGTGACGGCCACGATGTTGTCCATGACCCCCATGGGATCCTTGAAGATGGCGGTGTTGAGGATCTGCAAAATATAGCGCTGACCGCTCTCCACCGTAATGATGTAGGTGCTGTTGATGTGTCCGTTGCCGCAGGTCTTCACGTCGGTGACCCCGCCCGCCAGGGCGAAGCGGTCGCAGACGGCCAGCACCTGCTGATTGGTAGGTTGGGTCATGGATCAGCCCCACAGATGCTCGGGGTACTCGCCTGCGTCGATCATGGCCTGAATGGCGTTCACAACCCAAGGCTTATCCTCCTTGTATGTCACGCCGTACCACTCGGACTCGGTGGGGTAGACGGTCACGTCACACTTCCCTGCCTTGACGAAAGTGTCGATGGAAGTAGGAAGGAGAGACTCGGCCTTCAGGGGATCTGCGACGTTGTGCAGATTGGCCATGAACACGTCGAAGTCGGCGTTAAGCATTTCGATGGTCTCGGCACCCAGGCCCCAGCAGTTCATAGAGACCACGGTCTCACCGTCGAGGAACACCATGTTGCCGTCGGCATCGGGATACTGAGCGTTATCACCCAGCTTCTCGATCTTGTGGGTCTCTACCAGGTCGTAGAGCATACCGTTCTCGTCTACCTTGCAGATACCGCGAGAGCAACCGCCCTTGTCGGTGAGGGTATTCTTGACTTTGAAGCCAACGGCGCAGCAATGGCAGACGCCGTCGTCGGCAAACTCGCCTTTTTCAAGTTTGGAGAGATGGGCGGCCAGCTTCTCGTAGGTGTTGCGGCCGTAGAAGTCGTCGGCGTTGATGACACCGTAGGGCTCCTTCACGATCTCGCGGGTAGCGCGAACGGCGTGGGTAGTGCCCCAGGGCTTGACACGGCCTTCAGGCACTTCGTAGCCTGCGGGAATATCGGTGAGCTCCTGGTAAGCGTATTCAACCTGAATATGCTTCTCCACACGGGCACCGATGGTCGCCTTGAAATCCGCTGCGATGGCTTCCTTGATGATGAACACCACCTTGTCAAAGCCCGCGCGCTTGGCATCGAAAACCGAATAGTCAATGATGAAGTTTCCGTCCTTATCGATGGGCTCCATCTGCTTGACGCCACCGAAACGAGAACCCATACCTGCTGCCAAAATGACGAGTGTCATGATAAATACCTCCTAATTATGTAATAACTTTTGCAAAGCAATCAATACTTCTTCAAAATAGTATTATACTATATTTTACTATTATTTTGGTAATAATTTCTGAAAATTTACAGTTATTTAACAAGCGAATTATGAGACAAATCATTTGACAAAGCGGCCTTCCTGTGGTATAATAAAATGATTATATATGCTTTATGAAAGGAGACTCAGTATGGTCAGGATCACAGAGGTTGCCAAAAACAGCCGTGCGGCCAAAAAAGGTGTGCTGGCGGGAGATATACTCGTGTCTATCAATGGACGGGAGATCTCCGACGTACTGGACTACCGTTTCTTTCTGACCAACACGGAGGTCATCCTTTCCCTGCTGAGGGAGGATCAGCCCTTGGAGGTCACCATCCGTAAGCAGGAATACGATGACATCGGGCTGGACTTTGAAACACCCCTCATGGACAAGAAGCGTTCCTGCCAGAATAAGTGTATCTTCTGCTTTATAGATCAGCTTCCCAAGGGTATGCGGGAAACCTTGTACTTTAAGGACGACGACAGCCGCCTCTCCTTCCTTCACGGCAATTTCATCACCATGACTAACCTGCATGACAAGGACATTGATCGCATCATTGAGATGCACATCTCCCCCGTCAACGTGTCTGTGCATACCACCAATCCCGAGCTTCGTGTGAAGATGATGCACAACAAGCGGGCGGGCCTGGTGCTTGACTATCTGCCCCGTTTAGCCGAGGCAGGCATCACCCTTTGCGGCCAGCTGGTTTTATGCCGCGGCATCAACGACGGAGTCGAGCTTGACCGCTCCATGCGGGATCTGTACGCCTTGGGCGAGGCCATGGAGAGTGTATCCATCGTGCCTGCGGGGCTGACCAAGCACAGGGACAAGCTCTATCCCTTGACCACCTACACCGCCGAGGAGGCCGCCACTATCATTGATCAGGTGGAGTCTTTTGCTGATCAATGTCTTGCCGAGTGCGGCTCACGGAAATTCTTCTGCGCTGACGAGTTGTATCTCCGCGCAGGCCGCCCTCTGCCCACCGAGGATTACTACGAGGGCTACGCCCAGATTGAGAACGGCGTGGGCATGATCACCTCCCTCATGACCGAGTTTGAGGATGAGATGAACTTCCTTTCGGAGGATTTGGCAGAGTACAAAGCCCCCCGCACCGTGTCGATCTGCACGGGTGTGGCGGCCTATCCCACCATCAAGGCCATGGCCGCGCGTCTGGAGGCGCAGGTGGAGGGGCTGACCATCCACGTCTATGAGATTGTCAATCACTTCTTCGGCGAGTCCGTCACCGTGGCAGGTCTGCTGACGGGCAAGGATATGTCCGAGCAGCTGGCGGGCAAGGAACTGGGCGACGTGCTGTTCTTCCCCGAGAATACGTTGCGCGCGGGGGAGGATGTTTTCCTGGACGATATGACCCCCGAGGAGTTGTCCACAAAGCTGGGTGTGCCTGTCATGCCCGGCAGAAACGACGGCGGCGAGTTTGTGCGGGAGATGTTAGGAGTTCAGTAACCCGGTAGGGGCGGATTCTATATCCGCCCGTCACAAGTCTCGCACCAAGCAACGGGCGCATATAGAATGAGACCCTACGATCAATCACTCAACATCCCCTTAACGAAAGGAGACCATACACCATGTCAAAACCCATCATCGCCATCGTTGGACGTCCCAACGTGGGCAAATCTACTTTATTCAACAAGCTCATCGGTGAGCGTCGCTCCATTGTGGAGGACACCCCCGGTGTCACCCGTGACCGCATCTACGGCGAGACCGAATGGAACGGCCGTGTGCTGTCCCTCATCGACACGGGCGGTATCGAGCCAAAGACCGACGACATCATCCTGTCCCAGATGAAAATACAGGCCGAGATCGCCATTGAGGATGCCGACGTGATCATCTTCATGTGCGACGTGCGCACGGGACTGACCGCCGCCGACCGCGACATTTGCGTCATGCTGAAAAAGAGCGGCAAGCCCATCATTCCCTGCATCAACAAGTGCGACCGCGTGGGAGACCTGCCCTTTGAGTTCTACGAGTTCTACGAGCTGGGGCTCACCATTGATCCCGTGGCGGTCTCCTCCATCCACGGCAGCGGCACGGGCGACCTTTTAGACGCTTGCTGTGAGTGCCTGGCTGACTGGGAGGACGACGGCGACGAGCATGAGGGCATCCGCGTGGCTGTCATCGGCAAGCCCAACGCGGGCAAATCCTCCATCGTCAACCGTTTCCTCGGTGAGAACCGCATGATCGTGTCCTCCATCGCGGGCACCACCCGTGACGCGGTGGATACCCAGGTGGTCAACGACCGCGGAACCTTTACCTTTATTGACACGGCGGGCATTCGCCGTCAGTCCAGGATCGGAGATCAGATCGAAAAGTACAGCGTGCTCCGTGCCCATATGGCTGTGGAGCGTGCCGACGTGTGTCTCATTATGATCGACGCATCCGTGGGCATCACCGAGCAGGACGAAAAGATTGCGGGTATCGCTCACGAGGCGGGCAAGGCGTCCATTATCGTGGTCAACAAGTGGGACAGCATTGAGAAGGACAACTCTACAGTGAAGGCCTTCACCGACAAGATCCGCACGTCCCTGGCTTATATGCCCTACGCGCCCATCGCTTTCGTGTCTGCCAAGACGGGACAGCGCACCGACGGGCTGTACGACCTCATCAAGGAGGTCTATGAGTCCTCCCACGTGCGTATCAGCACGGGCGCGCTCAACGACGTGCTGGGCGAGGCCATGATGCGTGTTCAGCCCCCCACGGACAAGGGCAAGCGTCTCAAGATCTATTATATGACCCAGACCCAGGTGGCGCCTCCCACCTTCGTGCTGTTCTGCAACGTGGCAGAGCTGTTCCACTTCTCCTATCAGCGGTATATCGAGAACTGCCTGCGGGAGGTGTACGGCTTTAAGGGTACGCCCATCAAAATGGTGATCAAGCAGAAGGGCGACGAGCCGGATATTAAGGTGAAGAGGGATAAGAAGAAGGGTGACGAGGACGAGGATTAATTCTTCCGTTTCGTGTGGTTCCCTGACAAATTGTTGTTTATGGTGGCGAAGGAGTACGGTTAGGGAAAACTTTTTGCAAAAAGTTTTCCCTAAAACCCTTTCAAAAACTTCTAACAAAAAAGAAATTTGCCAAGAGATCAAACAGCGGGAAAAGAGTGGAAATCTCTTGGCCCGTAGAGGAAAGTTTGCATCACGGTAAGCAGCCCGTTTACCGCCCATGTGGGGCCCCTGCCCCACAAGTATCGAGTGATTTCTTGTGCAAAGAGCCAATTTTTCTTTTCCATTTGCGATCAGAACTATAGTTCCACCTCTGCGGCTGAAAGAAAAAGGCTGTTTGACCAACGTGCCGCCACCAACCAACACATCGATGAGCCCCGAGGCGCTCCGCCGTGGGGGCGAGGCGTTGGGTGTGGAGGCTCATAACACGCGATAGCCGCCGAAGGCGGCGTGCGTCAGTGGAGGGTTCCAAGGGAGTTACGCTCCCTTGGTGGCGTTCTTTTGTAACTTTTCTGCCGCTACTGGCAGAAAAGTTAGAAAGATAAACATTTTTTAATAACAAACTCCCAGTAAAGGAGGAATCTCATATGCAATTCTTCGACCATGTAAAAATCAAGATCAAGGCCGGTGACGGTGGCAACGGTGCCATCGCTTTTCACCGCGAGAAGTATATTTCCCACGGCGGTCCCGACGGCGGCGACGGCGGCAACGGCGGCAACATCGTCTTCCGCGTGGACAAGGGTACCAACACCCTGCTGGCTTACCGCTACAAGCACCATTTCACCGCCGAGAACGGCGGCAACGGTATGCCCAAGAAGTTCCACGGTGCTACCGCCCCCGATCTGGTGCTGACCGTACCCGAGGGAACGCTCATCAAGGACGCGGCCACGGGCAAGGTCATCCACGATATGTCCGAAAACGACGGCGCGGACTTCATCTGCTGTCGCGGCGGTCGCGGCGGCTGGGGCAACCGTCATTTCGCCACCGCCACCCGTCAGACCCCCATGTTTGCCAAGAACGGCACCCGTGGCGAGGAGCGTGAGGTGGAGCTGGAGCTGAAGATGATCGCTGACGTGGGTCTCATTGGCTATCCCAGCGTGGGTAAGTCTTCCCTGCTGGCTCGTATCAGTTCAGCGCGTCCCAAGATCGCTGACTATCACTTCACCACCCTGTCCCCCAATCTTGGCGTGGTCTCCACGGGTCACGAGGGTGAGGGCTTTGTGGCGGCCGACATTCCCGGTCTCATCGACGGTGCCGCCGAGGGCGCGGGTCTTGGTCACGATTTCCTGCGTCACATTGACCGTTGCCGTCTGCTTCTGCACGTAGTGGACATCTCCTGCTTTGAGGGCAGAGATCCCATCGAGGACGTGAAGAACATCAACTCCGAGCTGGCAAAGTACAGCCCCGAGCTGGCCACCCGTCCCCAGATCATCATCGCTAACAAATGCGACGCTTTGGACGAGGAAGTGGTGGATATCAAGGCCTTTGAGGACTTCGTGGACGAAAACGAGTGGGAGATGATGTACGTTTCCGCCGCCACTGGCGAGGGCATCAAGGACATGATCTTCCGTGTGAATGAACGTCTCAAGCTCCTGCCTCCCATCACGGTCTACGAGAGCGAGGTTGCCGAGAACGAGGGTTATCTGTCCGATCTGCCCGGCGCGGGTGTCAAGGACACGATCATCCGCCAGGAGAACCGCACCTTCTACGTGGAGGGCGACTGGATCTACAATCTCATGGGTCGTATCAATTTCGACGATTACGAGTCCCTCAACTACTTCCAGCGCGTGCTGCAGAACAGCGGCGTTTTTGAAATGCTGGAGGAAAGAGGCTGTAAGGACGGCGATACGGTTTCGATTTATGATTTTGAGTTTGATTACGTCAAATAAAATGAAAAAAATTATAGTTCTTATCCTTACAATCTTTTTAGTGTTTAGTTTTTCTTCATGTTCGCATAAGGATACCATTACGTTAACCTCAAATACGCAAAAACCGGGTGTATCTACCTTGGCGTCTGTTGAAGTACCTAAACGATCAGTAAAAGAGGACTTGGTTGTACTAAAAGTAGGTGTAGGGAAAAGATTTTCTTCGCAGTATAAAGACCATATCATCACGGTTCTCAGCATAGAAGCTCCGGGTGTTATGATCAACGGCTCCCAAGATACCTATTCCATGGAATTTGATATAACCGAGGAACAATATCTGTGTACTAAGGATAATGAGCCGCAATACTTTATTGATATTCCTCTGGATTTTTCCAATTGTTCGCAAACCTCCGGTACAATCGATATAAAAGTGATTTCTTATTTTCATGATGATGCATCGAATGGTTCGTTGCTTTATGTCAATTATACTGTAGTAGATGGGAATATCATTTTTTTAGAAAAACAGTAATTGGTTAACAAGTCATTTTAATTGCCTATGTTACAACATTATGGTATTTTATAGGCAATCATCTATTGATTCGTAGGGGGTGGCGCCTCGACGCCCCGTTTCATAAATCAAACGCGAACCGTATTTTTTGATGATAATTTTAATACGGGACGTCGAAGGCGCCGTCCCCTACGATTATTCTAAATCCAAGGGCAATTCACGGGAGGCGCAACGCCTCCCCTATCAAGAAACAAACATACATACATACATAAAATATACCAGGAGGCACTCTATGAACATCTGGCACGACATTGACCCCGCCGAGATCACCCCCACGGACTTTACCGCCGTCATTGAGATCCCCAAGGGATCGTCCTGCAAGTACGAGCTGGACAAAAAGACGGGCATCATGCGCCTCGACCGCGTGCTTTACACGGCGACCCACTATCCCGCCAACTATGGCTTTATCCCCCGCACCTACGCCGACGACGGCGACCCGCTGGACGTTTTGGTGCTGTGCGGCGAAGCCATTTACCCCATGACCCTGGTACAGGTGTACCCCATCGGTTGTATGCGTATGATCGACGGCGGCAAGGAGGACGACAAGATTATCGCCATTCCCTTCTCCGATCCTACTTACCGCGACGTAAAATCCATCGACGAGCTACCCGCTCACATTTTCGATGAAATCATGCACTTCTTCACGGTCTACAAGCAACTGGAAAACAAGCAGACCGCTGTCAAGGAGCTGTTCAGCCGCAAGGAGGCTGAGGAGATCATCCAGTCCTGCATTGAGGCGTACAACGTCAAATTCGGCGACCGTAAGCCCGAGGCATAATCACTGTCAACGAAAAAAATCTCTCCGCCATCTTTCCCTCATGAGAAAGCGCGGAGAGCTTTTTATTTCATCAGTTTTGCTGAGGCGCGGTCAGGGAGACGGTGATCTCCTGTCTGCTGTCGCTGAGATTTTCCACGGTAAACGTGACATTCTCTGCGTTGGCATCCAGGGTGATCTCCACCTTTCCTTCCTCGCCGGAGGTATAGGTCTGGCCATCGACGGTGACCTTGAGGTCGTCACCCTCGATACAGACGGCGGCAATGCTACCGTCTGCGGTGAACGCATTGGTCGCACCTGCGGCCAGCGTAAAGTGAGACTCGGGCTTGCCGACGTGGATGGGATCCTCGACAGTGCCTGCATGCTCGGTGAGCTTAAAGGTGAGCTCGGTGCTGTCAACGTCGGTCTTGGTAGAGGATACCGAGATCTGGATCTCATCGCCCTCAGTGACGTTGAGGTACTCACAGTAGGAGCCGTCGGTGAAGTAAGACACGGTGGAGTTTGTCATATTGGTCATGGAGATATGGTTGGCGGGGTTGTCACAGGTGATCATCAGGACACCTGTCTTAGTAGCGATCCACTTATAGTAGACGGTGGTCTCCTTGGGGACAGCCACGGTGATATCCTCACCCAAGGTCTCTACCACGAAGGGATTGTTCATAGAACCCGGGGTGGACTCAATGTTAACGGTGGCCTCCACCTCTGCGTCGGTTTTGTTGGTCAGGGTGAAATAGCCGGGGTCGCGAGGAGACTCGTTGGTGAGGGGGATGCTGATATTGCCGTTTTCATCGGGGGTATACTCCACATCCTTATAGGTGACGGTGAGGGTGGTATTCTCGATGTTGAGGGTTCTGTCCATGGCGTTGAACATGACGTAGGTGTAAGATGTACCTGCGGGAATGGTCACGGTGGTGATTTCTTCGACCACGGGGAAAGGACGGTCGGCGGTACCGTTGGGGTTATTGTTGCTGACCTTGAGGACGTAATCGGTGACGTCGGGGGTGACGGTGAGGCTTGTGTCATCGGGCAGGTAGCCTGAAGGCAGAGTCTCGGTGGAAACGGAGACGGTATATACTCCTTCGGTAAGGGTCAGGGTACAGCTGCCTTCCCCGTCGGTTGTTCCCTCTACGGTGGTCAGGATCTCCTTACCCGACAGAGTGAAGGATACGTTCGGGATGGTAAGGCCGTCCTGATCCATGAAGCTGATGGTACAGTTGACCTCCACAGCGGGCTCGGTGGGCGCTTCGGTAGCAGGTGCTTCGGTAGGTGCCTCGGTGGCAGGTGCATCGGTGGGCGCTTCGGTGGTGGGGGTATTGCCTTTATCGCCGCAGGCAGACAAGGTGACAGCGGCAGAAAGAAGCAGGCAAAGAAGGGCAACAAGGGCCGTGATCTTCTTAAAATTCATAATGGTTCCTCCATTCTAATTCACGCAAGAAATATATAAGTTAAACGTAAAACAGATATCTTGCAAGCTATAAAACAAAGGGTATTATATCACAAATATCAAGTTTTTTCAAGGGATTTCGCAAATTGTTTACACCTTACCGAAAGATTAACAAAATGTACTTGGAATTCTTTGCGAAATGGTGTATAATAATAAAGTTAAAATGTTTTTCGTGGGAGGATCCCTTCATGATCATAGATTTCCACACCCATTGCTTCCCCGATGCGCTGGCTCCCCGCGCCATCGGGCAGCTGACGAACACCATCGCTTCCATGGACATCAAGCCCGCTACTGACGGTACGGCAACAGGGCTCATGGCTAACATGGCCCGCGTTGGCATTCATATGTCAGTTGTGTGCAACATAGCCACCAACGCACGGCAGATGCAAAAGGTCAACGATTTCGCCATAGAGTTAAAGCAAAAATATCCCCAAGCGCTGATTCCCTTGGGGTCTCTGCACCCCCACGCCGAGGGACTTGCAGAAGAGCTGGACCGCCTCATGGCGGCAGGCATCCATGGGATCAAGCTGCACCCGGATTACGTAGGCATTGATCTGGATGCCTCGAATTTTGAACCGCTTTTCGCGCTTTGTGAGGAAAAGAATGTCTTCGTCATTACCCACGCGGGCTTCGATCCCCTGTCCCCTGACCATTTCCATTGTACGCCTGCTATGGTACGCCGTGTCATGGATAGATTTTCCCGTTTGAAATTGGTCGTGGCTCACATGGGCGGACTCAACTGCGAAGAAGATACCTTAGCGCTTTTGTGCGGCCGGAACGTGTATCTCGACACCTCGCTCATGACCCACCGCCCCGACAAAGCGGCGCTTCTTTACCGTATCCTCCAAACCCACGCCCCCGACCGTCTGCTCTTTGCAACGGATACCCCCTGGACAGACGCGGCGGGCGAGATAGAGGCTATTCAAAACGCACCTATCTCCCCCGAGGTACGGGAGATGATCTTTTCAAAGAATACGATTTCCCTGCTGTCCTCCTGCCAATACGACGTTGAGGTGAACAAATGAAGCAAGAAAACATCAATCTTTCCGAGCCTTCGGGTATTTTGCTCATCGACAAGCCCGCCGGGATGACCTCCCACGACGTGGTGGGGCGGGTCCGTCGGTTGTTTTCCACCAAGCGGGTGGGGCACACAGGCACTTTGGATCCCATGGCCACAGGCGTCCTGGTAGTGCTGATCGGCCGTGCGGCTAAAGCCTCTGAATATTTATCCCACGATGAAAAATCCTATGATGCCATCCTGCGTTTAGGACTGATCACCGATACCGAGGATTCCTGCGGCATCATTGACCCCAACAGCGTGATCCCCCCCCGCGGTCTGCCTGCCATTGAAGACGTACAGGCTGTTTCTGAAAGCTTCAAGGGACGCATTGCTCAAGTCCCCCCGATGTATAGCGCTCTCAAGGTAGGTGGGCGCAAGCTCTGCGATATCGCACGCAAGGGCGGCGTTGTGGAGCGTGAGGCGCGTGAGGTCTTGATCTCCCGCCTGGAGGTTGCGTCCGCCGCTCTGCCGTCTGATTACCGCCTTTCCGTCACCTGCTCGGGCGGCACCTACATACGAACACTTTGCGCCGACATGGGCGCGACTCTGGGCTGTGGAGGCGTTATGGCCTCTCTGCGGCGCACCGAAGCCTGCGGCTTCAATTTGTCTCAATGCTACACGCTGGCATCCTTGGGCGACATGAGCTACGAGGAGCGTGTAGCAAAGCTTCTCCCTACCGAATCATTGTTTGAAGCTCTGCCTGCGGTGATCCTCGAGCCCTTCTTTTATACCCTGTGTCGAAACGGTTGTGAACTATATCAAAACCGCATCAGAACGAATTTCGATATGGGGCAACGGGTGCGGCTCTGCACCCCTGAAGGAGAATTTTTCGCCCTGGGAGAGGTACGTGAATTCGAAGAAGGCACGGCCATCAAGGCCATCAAGGTATTTGTTCTTTAAGATAAACAAAAGCTCCCGTGTGAGGTAAAAATCTCACACGGGAGCTTTTCAGTTATGGGTATGCAAACCTGGCGATAGAGGTCATGAAGGTTTTATCCAAGCATCCGTTTCAACAGGCTGTGACCGTTTTCCTTGAGCCATGCGTGGTGCTTGTCGTAATCGGGCATGACGCGGCGTACCTCAACGTAAAAGGCAGGTGAGTGATCCATATGCTTCAAGTGACACAGTTCATGGACCACCACCGAATCCATGACCTCGGGAGGCGCCAGCAAGAGCAAGCAGTTGAAATTCAGATTGCCCTTCGCGCTACAACTTCCCCAGCGCGTTTTCTGGTTACGAATGGTAATGCGGCCGTAAGTCACGCCCACCAAAGGCGCGAAATGCTTTACCCGTGCGGGAATGACCTTCAGGGCTTGCTCGCCCAGCGCACGCAGTTCCCTTTCGGTCAATTTTGAGATATCCTCGTCCGCCTCCTTAGCGGCAGCTTGCTTGGCTATGGTCTTTTCTATCCATCCCGTGTGTCCCGCGATCGCCTTTTCAATGTCGGCGCGAGACGCACGGCGGGGCGCACGGACGATCAGATGGCCGTCCTTCACGGAAAGTCCGATGCTCTTTCGATCGCTGTATTTGACAGTATATGAAAAAGCCATTTCAAAGAACCTTCAATATTTTCCCGAGAAGATCCCCTCCGTCAAAGGAGTGCCAGGCAAGGCTGGCGTTCTTTTCAGGCATGAACATAAGCATTTGTCCAAAAGCACCGCCTTTACCGTAAGCTTTGCCGCTCTTCAGATTATGGAATTCATAGCCGCGGGATTTGACGGTCTCTACCCACGCCTCGGACAGGATGCGCTGACCCTTGTATTCTCCGCCATGAAGATAAAGGTCGCCCAGCTTGGCCATATCTTCGGTATAGATATAGAGGCCTGTGGCTCCCATGGGGTATCCGTAAGGGCAGGCACTCCAAGCCACCTCGCGGAAGCCCAGAGGATAGAACAGACGAGGCCAGAGATAATCGTCCAGCTTCTCCCCCGTCTTTTTGGAGACCACGCGGGACAGAAGATAAAAGGCGGCGTCGCTATAAGCATTTCCCTGGCCCGGGATAAAGTCCAGCTTGGTTTTGAAGAGATACGCCAGATAGTCGGCGCCAAAGGTGGTGGAATCAATGGCATCAATATCCAAGTATCCCACGGGAAAGCCGCAGGTATGGGTCAGCAAATGGTGGACGGTCATTTCCTGCCATGCGGGATCCATGCCCTCGGGCAACTCGTCGGCAAAGATATCCACGATCCTCTCGTCGGTGGAGATGAGTCCGTCGTCCCACAGCATACCAATGGCTGTGGTGGTAAAGGCCTTTGCCACAGAATAGCTGTTCTGGCAGGCGTTGGTGGGGTTTAAGGTGACTGTTTCGATCTTGCCGTCTCTGATCTCGCTGATCTTATAGAAGGTACCGTTCAAGGCTTTAGCTTGCTCAACGGCGTATTGCAAAAGTTCGCTCATATTGTTTCTCCAATCAATATTATTTCATTATATCATAACCTCGACTTGTCCAAAGGACTCTCGGGATGACCTATAAAATTTTCTCCATCCAGACGTGGGGACAGCCCTGCTCCTCATCACGCTGACCTGTGGAGACATAGCCGCAGGCGGCGTAAAAACCTTCGGCTACACTTTGGGAATGAAGCAAAATGGCGCGGCCGCCCACCGAGCGAACGTAGTCCTCGGCGGCGCGAATCATGTGAGCGCCAATGCCCTGCCCTCTGTGGGCCTTCATAACGGCCAAGCGGCCAAGAAAATAATCTTTCGTATTTGCTTTTGCAAAGACGCGGCAGGTGGCGATGGGGGCGCCACAACCGTCAAACATGACCAAGTGGGTGGCGATGGGGTCATTTTCGTCGTATTCGTCCACAAATCCCTGCTCCTCAACGAACACGATCTGACGGATGGTCATGGCGGCTTCGGGAAGTTCTCGAAAAATCTGAAGCTTCATGATCATTCTCCCAACACCGTAACAAGCTCGTCCGGATCCTTACGTTTTTTGGTTCGAAGAGGATCGCCCTCGGCAGGATAACCCAGGGTGATGACCAAACGCACAGGGGCATCCAGGCCGCACAATTCACGAAGCTTGGCATCATCAAACCAACCCAGGATACAGGTACCCAAGCCTTGCGCGGCAGCTTCGGCGGTGATATAAGCCGAGAGGATACCAATGTCAATGGAGCGGTAGTCGTTGTTCTTGACCTTGGCTCCCAGCGCGGCGGTCTTGACATAAGGCTTTTCCGAGATGACCAGCATGACGGGGGCATCCGAGGCGAATTTGTTCATACCCATGCCTTGGGTCGCCTTGGCTACCTGTTTGGCGATCTCACCATGACAAACCGTGATGTGGTAGGGTTGACCGTTGCAGGCCGAAGGGGACAGGCGGGCGGAGGCCAGGATGGCGTTCAGCTTCTCCTTCTCCACGGGGCGGACGGGGTCGTATTTACGGCAGGACTGTCGGGTCTCTGCGATCTCTGTAAAATTCATCATGTATTTTCCCTTTCTTCGAACCATGCCAACACCTCGGACAGATGGGCTTCATCCACATAGTTGCCACCCGTCTTGATAAGCTCCAGCATTTTGGTCTCGTCCTCGGTACGGTTAGCGTTATTCGTCAGCATTTTTGTGAGCATATCGATCATGAATTTGTTGATGCCCGTGAGGCGGCAATAATCCATACCGCCCTGCAGCGTGAACACAGGGATAGCATCGGGCACCTTTGCGGCCTTTCGGGCGGCCTCGTCCTGGGCACCCGTATCTCCGAGGCCCACGCCACACACACAACGAACTCTGTAACACTTGGCGGCCTTGGCATATCCCTTGATATTGCTCGCAAAGAGCCAGCCCATGTAGATGATCTCGGTTCCCTTTTTGAGAGATTTTTTCGCGTCATCCGCGTGATAAACGGGCAGACCCGTTTTCTCACCGAGCATTTTTGCATAAATCTCGGTGTGTCCCGTATTGGACGTGTAAACAATGGCTTTGATCATTTTTCTCTCCTCATTTGAATTGTCTGAGTTTCAATTCTTGGTTAAAGGAATCCACAAAAGCGATATCCCTTGCGGTCAACTCTACCCAAGCGGGACGGAAGCCGCATTTGACAGCGTTTCTTGCCGAACGCAGGTTGCACCAAGCGGTGCAATAAAGATGACAGTTGCAGTCAATAGCGGACTGACGGAGGGCGATATCCCATATTCGTTGTTTGTCATGGAATTCTTCTTTCAATTTGTTATATCATTGATTTTACCATACTTTCGGCATTTTTTCAATGGTAATTTCAAAGAATGGTAATTTTCTACGATTTGACGAAGGTGAGGTAAATTGTTGTTTGCGGGCAGTGCCGGCGGCCATTGCTCGGGGCCGTACAACTCCTGTCAACCATATCACGCGATGGGTTATATAACGGTAAATTGTTGTTTATCTTACTAACTTTTCTTCCTACAGCGGAAGAAAAGTTACAAAAGAAGCGCCGCTCAAGGGAGAAGCATCTCCCTTGAGAAACCCTCTCAAAGTGACGCACGCCGCTTTCAGCGGCTATCGCGTGTAGGCT
>JAFTIL010000029.1 GCA_017456905.1 Clostridia bacterium | reverse complement strand
CTAACGCGCCACAGCGCAGGCCCGCCGCCCGGGGTGGGGGGTGGGGGTGGGGGCGGACTTGTAATGCTCGTCATCCACCAACAGGCCCATGGAAGACAGCAATATTTTGGGTGCTTCATCCTCCTTCACCGACAAATTGCCCTCGGCAAATACGGCGTTGTCAATCTTGATAATATCGCCGTCCCGGCTGTAGACCTTGGGAAAAGCTAAGCACTCGATCTCTCCTGCCGAATCCTCAATGGTGAAAAAGGCCATGCGCTCATCCTTACGGGTAGTCTTTTGGGTTACCGAAGTGATAATGCCTGCCACACGAACGTGGGTCTTGTCGGGAAGCAAGGCGGCAGACGTGTCCTCTTCCTCGGCATCGAGGGGGATGATATCCGAGATTGGCATGGGATGAAGTCCCGCCAAACATTTTTGGTAATCGTCCAAAAGCTGGCCCGAGAAGAACATTCCCGACGCCTCCTTTTCCAGCATGAGCTTTTCACGAAGGGTATAGGGAGGGATCTCAGGATAGGCGAAGGCGGTTGGCTGAGCCACCAGCTCTTCCCCTCCCTCCATCATGGCGAACATATCCATCTGTCCCTCCAGGTTGGCGCGATTTTTGGCGGCACGGGTATCGATCATATATTCGTAAACAGCTAAAAGTTGGGCTCGATGGGTAGGAAAGCTATCAAAGGCTCCCGCCTTGATAAGGCCCTCCACCTGCCGCTTGTTCATATCCTGACCCGAAAGACGATCCAGAAAATCCTCAAAAGAAGCAAAAGGACGGCGGGCTCTCTCGATAAAGATGGCATCCAGGAATGCCTCACCTACGTTCTTGAGAGCCAAAAGGCCATAGCGGATAGCTGTACCGTCAAAATGGAAGGTCTTGCGGGAGGTATTGATGTCGGGAGGAAGGACCTTGATACCGTATTTACCGCACTCGGCGGTATACTCGGCCATCTTGGGCTGATTGCCCAGCACGCTGGTGAGCAAAGCGGCAAAATACGCCCCCGGATGATGGGTCTTAAGATAGGCCGTACGGTAGGAGATGAGGGCGTAGGCGGCGGCGTGAGACTTGTTGAAAGCATAGTTAGCAAATCCGCCCATGTCATCGAAAAGCTTATCTGCCGCCGCAGGTGTCATACCTCGCTCGGTGGCTCCCTTGACAAAATCCGCTCGTTCTGCCTCCAGCACCGAGGCTTTTTTCTTGGACATGGCTCGGCGGACGATATCCGCGTGGCCGTAGGTATATCCCGCCAGCACGCGGAAAATGCTCATGACCTGCTCCTGATACACCGTCACGCCGAAGGTGGAGGCCAGGACGGGCTCCAGGAGTGGGGAGGGATAGGTGACCTTTTCAGGGTGTTGTCTGTTTTCGATATAGGTGGGGATGGCCTCCATGGGGCCGGGACGGTAGAGAGCAATAGCCGCTTCGATATCTCCGAGGCGTACGGGCTTCAGATTCATGAGGGTCTGACGCATTCCACCGGACTCAAGCTGAAAGATCCCTGATGTATTGCCCTTGGAGATCAACTCGTAGGTTGCCTTATCGTCCAGGGAACATTTTTCCAAATCGAAGGCAGGATCATTCTCCCTCACCTGACTCTCGGCATCGTGCATGATGGTCAAGTAACGCAAGCCCAGAAAGTCAAATTTCAAAATCCCCAGTTTGGCCACGGTATCCATGTCATACTGGGTGACCGTGGTGCCGTTATTGACCGCCAGGGGGACATATTCAGCTACGGGATGATCGGTGATAACGATACCCGCCGCATGGACAGAAGCGTTTCGAGGCATTCCCTCGATGGCGGCGGCGGTATCAATAAGCTTCTTCACCTGTTCCGAAGAACCGTAGAGGGTTTTAAGGTCGGGGAGCTTCAAAGCGTCGGCGATTGTGATCCCCAAGGCTTGAGGGACGGCTCTTGCCACCACATCCACATCAGCATAGCCCATGCCCATAGCACGTCCCACGTCTCGGATAGCAGCGCGGGCGGCCAGCGTACCGAAGGTAATGATCTGAGACACACGATCCCGCCCATATCTCTCCGCCACGTAGGCGATCACCTCGTCGCGGCGGTTATAGCAGAAGTCCACGTCGATATCGGGCATACTGACACGTTCGGGATTGAGGAAACGTTCAAAGAGCAGATCAAAGGCAATAGAATCCACCTCAGTGATGGCCAGGCAGTAGGCCACGAGGCTTCCCGCTCCCGAGCCACGGCCCGGGCCTACGGGAATATTTTTTCGCTTAGCGAAGCCCACGTAGTCCTGTACGATGAGGAAATAATCATCATATCCCATCTGGGTGATGACCGACAGCTCATATTGGATACGATCACGGTATTCTGTTGCGGGGTGCTTGTCGGTAAACACGATCTGCCCACTTGCAATACGCTTTTTCAGTCCTGCCTCGGTCAGTTCGGTGAGATACTCTGTCGCAGTCATGCTATCGGGACAAGGGAATTTGGGCAGATAGGTCTTGGTGAAGTCGAACGCCACATTGCACCGTTCTGCGATGCGGACGGTGTTTTCAATCGCGCCGTCGAACTTGCCGAAAAGCATGGCCATCTCGGCGGTGTCTTTATAATAGAACTCGTCTGTGGCAAAGCCCACGCGGCCCGCATCGGTGAGGGTTTTACCCGTCTGGATGCAAGTGAGGATCTCCTGCATGGGGGCATCGGTTCTGCGAAGGTAATGACAATCGTTGGTAGCCACCAAGGGCAGGTTGCATTCTCTGGCTACGCGGAGCATGGAGGGGAGGATCTGCCGTTCTTCGGCCAGACCGTGATTCTGCAGTTCGATAAAGAAATTACCCTCGCCGAAAACATCGGCCATGGCGCGGGCGGCAGATTTCGCGCCTTCGATATCCCCCATGATGACCTTCTTGGGCACCTCGCCGGACAGGCAAGCAGACAGAGCGATAAGCCCTCCGTGATATTTGCGTAAAAGCTCCATATCCACGCGGGGTTTGCCATAAAAGCCCTCAGTAAAGCCTGCGGAAACCAGCTTCATAAGGTTTTGATAGCCCTCGTTATTCTCGCACAGCAGCACCAAATGGTAGTATTGTCCTTCCCTGCCCGAGCCTGTTTTATCAAAGCGGGAACCGGGGGCAACGTAGACCTCACAGCCGATGATGGGCTTGACACCTGCCTTTTGACAGGCTTCGTAAAAAGCGACGGCACCATAAAGTACACCGTGGTCGGTGAGGGCTACGGCGTCATGCCCGCACTCCTTTGCACGCGCGGGAATATCTTTAATGCGGCACGCGCCGTCCAGAAGGCTGTACTCGCTATGCAAATGAAGATGGACAAAATCGGACATGGTGGCTCCTTTCTGTAATGTGTGATAAATTGTTGTTTAGTGGTTAAGGGGGTGCAGGGGCGCAGCCCCTGCACCTCATGTGGGTGGCCGGCAGTGCCGAGGGCGGCCGTGAGCGCCTCGGCGCGCGGCGGAAGCCGTAAGAAAATTTTTGAAAAACAAAATTGGTGTTTCCAAAAAAGTAGAACCTACAAAAATTCTCTTGTGGAACAAGGAAGTTTTGCTCCGCAAAACAATTTGATTATTTTCAGGGCGCTCAAGGCCGCCCCCGAAACCGCCGGCCATTTATCATAGGTTCAGGGGGCTACGCCCCCTGAACCCCCATGGTCATCTGACCCCCGAAAGGTTCGGAGGTTGCCCCGCTAAACAACCATTTACCTGACCAAACATCCCCTCGCGGGATATAGTGCGTATGAGTTGAACATCTCCGAGCCAAAGCCCCACCGCAGGTGGCCGGCATTGGCCGGCGGCACTGCCGCCTAAACAACAATTTACCTGACCAAACAATCCATCGCGGGATAGAGTTGACACGAGTTAAACATCCCCGAGCGATGGCCGCCGCACTGCGGCAAACAACAATTTACACGCTCTCCCCGCGGAAGATCAGCTCGGCGTTTCCCTTCTTATCTACCGTCAGAATCGCTTGTTCGTCTCCGAGACGAAAGATCTCACGGCGGGCGGTCTTCAGCCCCAGAAAGCCTGAGGGTAGGTCAAAGCTGTCGCCGTCGATGGTGACGGTGATCTTCCCCTTCATACGGGCAAATGTATATTCGACGGTATGGGTGGTGTCGTCCACCGTGACCGACCAGTTTTTTTGTTTCATGAGATGCCTCCGCCATTTGTTGGGGAGGCGTTTCGCCTCCCATTTTCTTTGATATCATTATACAGGAAAAACGAGGGGTTGTCAAGGTGAAGGGCTAAAAAAAGGAGCAACCGAGGCTGCTCCAGGGGATTAAGATGTGTAATTATAGTGAATAGTAGCGGCAAGGAGAGGGTCATTCTTTTCTTTAATAATTATAGTTTTCCATTTGGTTTGTGTTCCCCCATACCAGACATCATTCAAACTGTTACAGTTAAAAAATGCTCCGTTACCGATACTATTTATCTTTGATGATATCGTTACACTAGTTAATTTTCGGCATTGGTAAAAAGCACTTTCCTGAATTGTTTTTACATTGTTTCCAATTACGACAGAAACCAACTTATCGCATAAAGCAAAAGCATTTTTCCCGATACTCGTTATAGCACTTGAAAAATGATTATCTCCAATAGTAACAGTCCTTAAGTTATTACAATTATAAAAAGCATTCTCTCCTATATATTCAACACTATTTGGTATTGACACTTCAATTAAACTATCACAATCACGAAATGCCGATTCCCCTATATTAACCACGCTATAAGGGATGGTGATAGAAGATAATTTATTACAATAACAAAACGCACCTTCACCAATGCTAATAATATTTTTTTCAATTTTGATAGAAATCAATTCAGCACAATCAAGAAAAGCGAACGACGCAATATATTTTGTTGTCTCTCGAATCTCACATGAAGTTATTGAATAATTATTTGCTTTCACCAAAATCAAATAAGGATTGTCATCGTTCCCAATATATTTTGCATTATCATATTCATTAAACAATAGACTATTACATTTTTCAAACGCTTTTTTACCAATATGTAGTACACTATTTGGAATTTCAATAGTAGCTAAATATGTACAATTATAGAAAGCATAATCACCGACATCTGTTAAAGCACTGGGAATATCTATATAGGTCAAATCTCTACAATTATAAAATGCATAGTTGCCTATCCTTTTTACATTTTCAGGTATTACTATAGAAAATACCATCTTACATCCATCAAAAGCATTATCTCCTATGCTGGTTACAACATCACCATTGGGAGAAACACAGGGAATAATTATATCCATATCCTTGCAGGTTCCAATACCGATTACATAACAAGTTCCATCGCCGTTTGAACTGTACTTTAAACCTTTGGAGTATGGTAGCATAGGAATTATTTCGGATAACTTTTCTCCACATACCAAACACTCAGCATACTGTATACCATCAACACCTGGTTTAGCAGGAGAACCAATTACCCAATCGCCATTTTTATGACCTAACGGAGCTATGGATATTGGCTTTACAAGTATATCATTACACTTAGAACAATGTATAGCTTCAGTTACCCCACTATGGATACAAGTTGGTTCTACTGCAGGATCAACTACTTCAGTATGGCCTAAAGAAGCAATTATTTCCTGTTTTTCAAGTATTAAATTACATGATGCACAATGTTTACCTTGAGTCAATCCATTTTTTGTACAAGTAGGTTCTACTGCCGCATCATTAATCTCAATATGTCCTAAAGCAACCACTTCTCGATTCTCTTGTTCACCGCAATTACAAATGCGCTTCTCAATACCCACCTCGCTACAAGTAGGCGCATGACTTAATACCCATCCACTCCAAGTGTGTTCGTGAAAAGTTTCTGTTATTAGCTCTTCGGTGACAGCCCCCGCTGTAACGGGTTCTTCAGTAAGTAAATCATCCGTTTTAGTTTCCGCCATTTCCAAAGTTCCTGCTGCATCTTCATATTCTGAGTCTGGCTCTGTTTTAATATCTTCCGTAGGCATTTCTGTTGTGATAGTAGTTTCATGAGTTTCGCTCGTAGAATTTTCTTTGGAATTGACACACCCCACCATCAATATAAGTATACTTGAAACAGCAGCAAGCATCGATATTACATATTTAATAATATTTTTCATAATCGCTCCTAACAAAAGTTTGTACCTAAAGCCATGCACACCAATGCACGCTTTTTTCCAGCAAAAAATTCATTTGTTCGATGATTTCATTTTAGCACAACTTTTTCCTTTTGTAAACCCTTTCCTTCAAATTTTCTCATCCCCCTTGATTTCCCCATCGTTTTAGGATATAATGTATATAGAAACGGGCGGATATGGAATCCGCCCCTACGGGAAACACATCACAGGAGGAAACCATGGGACTTAAAAACACCCTCTTCAAGATCGGCCGCGGACAAAGCGGCGCCAAGAACCTTATCACCGACGTAGCGGGCGTCACCGTCGGTCACGTCACCCTCTGTGACGGTGACCGCATCTGCACGGGTGTCACCGCCATTTTGCCTCACGGCGGGGATCTGTTTCACGACAAGGTCATGGCCGCCTCCTGCGTGCTCAACGGCTACGGCAAGACCATAGGGCTCGTTCAGGTAGACGAGCTTGGCACCATTGAGACCCCTGTGATCCTCACCAACACCCTGAGCGTAGGTACCGCCGCCACGGCTGTGGTCAAATACATGATGGCGCGGAATGCGGACATCGGCCGCGAGGCGGGAACGGTAAATTCCGTGGTTTGCGAGTGCAACGACGGCTCCCTCAACGATATCCGTGGGTTGTTCGTCAAGGAAGAGCACGTCTTTGAGGCCATCGAAAGCTGTGACGCCGATTTTGCCGAAGGCGCTGTGGGCGCAGGCACGGGAATGTGCTGTCTGGGCTTTAAGGGTGGCATCGGATCTGCCTCCCGTGTGGTGACGCTGGACGGCCGCGACTACACCGTAGGTGCTTTGGTGCTGGCCAACTTCGGCGGTGCGGGGCGGCTCATGATCGACGGACGGCAGGTGGGTCAGGAGATCCAAAAGGCCATGGCCGAGACCCCCGACAAGGGCTCGATCATCATGATTTTGGCCACCGATATCCCCCTCAATGAACGGCAACTGAAGCGCGTTGCCCGCCGCGCAGGGGTAGGTCTTGCCCGCACGGGCTCTTACATGGGCAACGGCAGCGGAGATATCGCCATCGCCTTCACCACCGCCAACCGTCTGCCCCACACCTCGGACAAGGCCATTCTTCCCTTCTCCATGGTATTGGACGACAAGCTGGATCCCGTCTTTGACATGACCGCCGAGGCGGTGGAGGAGTCTATCATCAGCGCCCTGTGGCACGCCGAGACCACCCATGGCCGCGACGGGCGGGTGATGCAGGGACTCAGAGAGGCTTGGGAAAAGTATTTTTGTTAAAATTTTCAAAAAGCTGACAGATCCACCTAGAAATGTTGAGATAGACGGATGAAGGGGCATCCCTTCGGGAAGGAGGCACATATGGAAGACAAGAACATCGTCTCGTTGTACGTTGCACGAGATCAAAACGCCATTGTGGAGAGCGACAAAAAATACGGTGCCTTTTGTCACAGCATTTCTTTGAATATCGTGCACAACCGCCAGGACGCCGAGGAATGTGTCAATGACACGTGGTTGGGTGCGTGGAACTCCATCCCGCCCCATCTGCCCGCGTCCCTGCGCACCTATCTGGCCAAGCTGACCCGCCGCATCTCGGTCAACAAATGGAAAGCCGGCCGCCGCGCCAAGCGCAACCCCGATCTCATTGTGGCTTTTTCGGAGTTAGAGGATTGCATCCCTGCCCCCGATGACACCGACGAGGGGGTTTTGTGCGGGCTCATTGACGAATTTCTCGCTACAGAGGAACAGATCGACCGTCTTTTGTTCGTGGGACGCTACTGGTACAATCGCTCGGTCAGCGACATGGCCGCCTACTACGGCATGACCGCCAATGCGGTTTCCCAAAGGCTCAAGCGGTCAAGACAGCGGCTCGGTGAATTTCTCCGAAAGGAGGGCTACGGACAATGAAAGGATCTCTTGCTTTTGAAAAGCTGACGGGCATCAGCGACCGATACGTAGAAGAGGCCGCCGCGTTTTCCGTCCCCGAAAAGAAAGTGGCAGGAAGCTCCCCTTGGGAGAGATTCAACCGTTTCATCAACAGCGGTTGGGGCGTGGCCATGATCTGCTGCCTTGTGGCGGCAGGGGTCATGACGGGCATCATCGCGGCAGGGCACATGGCAGGCCCGGAAGGCCCCCCTGCCCACGGCACCGATACCGAGGTTGCCACAGCCGCGCCTGACACCCATCCCACTTTCGATTTTTCCTATGAGATGGTCGACCCCAAGGAGCGTTATCTGTACCGTGAAACCGTGGGCGTGACGGTCACCCTGGTCAGCAAAGACCCCAACGTTACCCTGACCATGGCCAATCTTTTCGACTTTACACCCAAGCTGGTTCCCCACGGCGAGTCACCCGACAGCGAAAACGCCATCCGAGGACAGTTCAACTACGATGAAGTCAAGCACCCCGAAAACAACGAGTCCCACATGAAGATCTACGATGCCTTCTTTGAGATCCCCAAAGGGGTATGGGAGGGTGACTATGATCTCTACTGCTATTTTGGTGAGGAATACCAACGCTTCCCGTGGGCTCTCAAGCTGGCCAGCGATACAGACCCCACCTTTGACTTTTCCTTCGTCCCCGACCGCACCCCCGCCGTCTATGCCCCGGGCGAGACGGCGACCTTCTCCACGGTGGTGATCAACACGGGCGATCCCTTTGATTTCTCGGGATATTTCGCGGCTGAATTCGGCGCGGTGGCCCGTCTGGTGCTTCACGGTGAGGACGGAAGCACCGCCATCACCGAAGCCCCCATCCCCGACGACGTATTCCACGCCACCGAGGTTGACACGGGCATGAGGGTCACAAGATCGGCGAATATCTCCATCCCCGAGGATGCCGCGGAGGGGTATTACGATCTGTACCTGTCCTTTGGCAAGGAATACCGTGTGTTTGAAAAGGCCGTCACCGTGGGCACGCCGCCCCGTTTCCTGTTCAAATACCGATTTGACGATGCCTACTACGGAGAGACCAACGATACAAACACCATGGAAAGTGTTCCCGGTGGAGAGTTCAGGGTGGATACCACCGTCATCAACAACGGCGACGCCTTTACCTACACGGGCGGCCGATTTGATTTCCGCACCTCTATCGAGTTTATTCACAGCCAGAACAGCGCGGTGACCTTCACGGGAGACGGGCGTATTCTTGACACCTATGATGAACAGCACACCGTGGAAAACGGGCAGGAAGGCTGGTGCGAGTACATGGTAACCGTTCCCGCAGACGCTCCCGAAGGACGGTATCACCTGCGGCTGTCCTACGGTGAGGTTTCCTGTATCATCGAAAACGCGCTGACCGTCAAGAAAAGCGCTCCTTCTGGGGAAGTGCTGACATCCATCCTTTGGAACGGTGAGACCGTGAGCCTCACCTATCAGCGCACGGTGAACGAATACGGGATACGGCTTTTGGATCAATACCTTGGCTCCAACGGGCTCACCTATCTCTTCTACAGCGGCACGTCCTATCTCTACAGCTTTGACAATGATGAGCTGCAAGGGGGCTCGCCCGACAAGACAGACACCATCACTAAGGCAGAAGGCCGTGTCATCGCCGACAACGTGCTGAAAACCTTCACGGCTATCTCGGATCTGTCGGTCTATGAGGTGAAGGAGGACAACTCGGCCTCCGGCTCCTTCAGCTATTGGTATACCCATTACATCGGCAGTATCAAGTCCGATTACTACGTCATCGTCCGTATCAACAAACACGGCGACGTGGTGAGCTTTTCCTCCACGGGATGGGCAGAAAATCTTCCCTACATCACCGAGGAAGACGTCCGCGCGGCGCAAAAGAGGCTGACGGGTTCTGACAAAGCGCCCTATTATGCTCTGACCGTGAAGGATGGCGTTTTGTGCGTATACACCGAGGAGATCGTGGCCATCAACCCGCCCATCGTAGAGACCACCGAGGATGGTTACGAGATCGGCGGCGGTTGCGGCTACGATCACGAACACGTCTTTACCTACGAGGAGATCACCCCTGCATCGTAAGACAAACCGCCCCTTGCGTAAGCGAGGGCGGTCATTCCCACCATAAAAAAAGAACGGAAAGCCCTTCATGTGCTTTCCGTTCTTTTTTATTCAATTCTCATTATGCTCCACGTAGATGGGCTCGTCGCTCTTCTCTTCCTTTTTGGTGGCGATCAGGATGATCTCCACGATGCCAAGGACGACGGTGATGCCGATGACCACCCAGCCGATGACCTTCAAAATCAGGTTGAGGATGGTATAGCCCACACCCAGAAGCGTACCGCCGAAGATCAGAAGCACCACGCCCAGGATGATGCGGAGCAGCTCACGCTTGAGCTGTTCTGCCCAGTTGGCCTTGGCCAGGACGATGCGGATCACGGGGAAAACGATCATGTAAGCCGCAAGGATCACGGTGATGACCTGATTTTGGGAAATGATCAATCCCACACCCAAAAGCACACCGATCACGGATATGATGAGATCGAACACAGCGCCTTTGCTCTTGATGTTGGCGATACTGTAGATCAGGCCGGGTACGTTACCAATGATGATGATAACACCCCAGATGACCAGCGCCAGCCAAACCAAAGTTTCTGCCTTGATGACCGAACCGATAACCACCAGCACGACACCCACAAGGATACCGATGATCATGGAGATCACGCGGTTGGCAATGCGATTGTTCTTGGAAAGCTTTTCCATTGAATGTTCCTCCAAAAAATTTAAAGTCTTGGGCATCTCTAAAAACTGTATCGCTGAACGAGCGGCGAGCAATTTGTTGGGCAGTTCGAACCAAAATTCGCACGCGTAGTAGGAACTACGCGAAGAACATCTCCCTCGCAGGCGAGGGGGTGAAGAAGTGCCAAAGAAAGTGCCGTCGATTCGTCAGTGAGAGAGTTTTTAGAGGTGGCCTCTTATTGTCAAGCCCTCGGATGGGCGTTGATCCATTGAATGACAGCCTCGGGCAGAAGCTCTCCAAGGCTTTCTCCTGCTTCCAGCCTCTCGCGGGCAAGGGTGGAGCTGACACCATCAAAGGCGGGATCGGCGGGGAGATACATCGTCTCGGCGCGGGGGTTATGGGCACGATTCCACAAAGCGTGCTCCTGCTCGTAAGAAAAATCCGCCTCGTTTCTAACGCCTTTGATAATGAGGTCGGCACCTACGCGGTCCACAAGATCAATGAGCATTCCGCCTGCGGCTATGACCTCTACGTTTCCAAGATGGGCACAGGCAAGACGGGTCATTTCCAAGCGCTCGCTCTCATGGAACAGATAGTGCTTCTCGGGAACACCGGGAACGTATTTATGCATATCATTGGTCATGACGGCTACCACCACGCGGTCAAATTTTGCCGCCGCGCGGGTGATGATATCCAAATGACCCAAGGTAATGGGGTTATAACTACCCGGAACGAGGACTGTGCTCATGATAATCTCCATTCCGCCGCCATCGGCGGCACAAATAAAGCTTGAAATTCGACCGTGCCTTTAGGCAAAAATGGGTTGGGTCCCATTTTTAGGGAGAATTAGGCGTGAAACAGTTGACTCGGGTTTCTGATCGTTGAACTTTCACGCTATCTCCATTCCGCCGCCATCGGCGGCACAAATAAAGCTTGAAATTCGACCGTGCCTTTAGGCAAAAATGGGTTGGGCCCCATTTTTAGGGAGAATTAGGCGTGAAACAGTTGACTCGGGTTTCTGATCGTTGAACTTTCACGCTACCTCCGTACGTAACACAGACGCCTCCGTATCATTATCTCACAGCAACATGAAGTGAATATGAATTAAATCGGGGCGTGTGTCAAGCTTTGTCAGTTTTTAGGGGTCAGAACGGTCACGCAAGCCTTGCCGTAGCGAGCCTCCTTGACCACCTCGAATTTCTGGGCAATGGCGGTATTCTCCCCCAGAGGACGGGGCTCCTCGCTCTCGCAGATGATGAGGGCACGGGACTTCAGGAGCTTATGCTGCTTCAACGCCTCCACGGCTGCGGGGATAGCATGCATGGCATAGGGAGGATCCAGAAAAACGATATCAAAGGGCTCTCGGCCGTGATTGCGGCGGAGATATTCGGCAAACTCGGCACAGACGATGGTACAATCCTCGGTGAGTCTGGTCTTCTCAGCATTCTTGGTGATGATCTTCACCGCGTCCTTGGACTGGTCCACCAGCACGGCGTGAGCCGCGCCGCGGGACACCGCCTCCAGGCCAAGCTGTCCCGAGCCCGCAAACAGATCCAGGACTCGTCTGCCCTCCAGTTCAAATTGAATCATGGAAAAAATGGCCATTTTTGTGCGTTCCGCCGTGGGTCTGGTGGCCTCGCCCTCCAGTGTGTCAAGTTTGATGCCGCGTGCGCGGCCTGTGATAATTCTCATCATGGTAGTAATTTCCTTTATTGTTAATGCAACTATAATTGTTGTTCATCTTTATTTATGCAACGCCTCGTACACGTTTCTCGCATCAGCTTTGGATATCCCCTTCACCGCCGCAAGTTCTTCTTCGGTGGCATTTTTTACACCGCTAAGGCCGCCGAAGGCTTTAAGCAAAGCCTTCGCCTTGCTGTCTCCGATGCCCTTGATCCCGGTCAGGCTGGAACGAGTCAGGGTCCTGCGCTTGGCGGCATCCATACGGGACACGGTAAAGCGGTGGACCTCCTCCTGGATGCGGTAAATAAAGGTAAATACCGCCTGCTCGCGGGCGATGGAGATCTCATCCTCCTCCGTGCAGAGGGCGCGAGTCTTGTGAAAATCGTCCTTGACCATACCGAACACGGGGATATCCAGCCCCATTTCGGCCATCAGCTCACGAACAACCGAGACATGCCCCTTACCACCGTCCAAAAGGATAAGGTCAGGACGTTTGGAAAAGGATCCATCTTCGTCAGCAAGGTGCGCCAGGCGGCGGGACAGCGCCTCTCGCATACTGGCATAGTCGTCGGTGCCGTCCACCGATCTGATTTTGAAATAACGGTAATCCGACTTGGCAAATTTTCCGTCCTCGCAGACGATCATGCCCGCAGTCAAATGTTCAGAGCCGATGTTGGAGATATCATAGGCTTCAATGCGTTGGGGATAGTCAGGGAGCATGAGCAACTCAAGCAATCTGACCAACACCCCCTCGTCTTTTTGCGCTTCGAGGTTATACTGCCGCACACGCTCGGCGGCATTGGATGCTACCAACTCACAGAGAGTCTTGTTAATTCCCCGCTCGGGGGTGCGAACGGTGACGCGGTGCCCTGCTTTCTCGGCCAAAAAGGACTCTACCGCCGATCGCACCTCGTCCTCCATAGGGACAGACAGCAGGATCGTCTTGGGGATCTCGGTGCGGACGCTGTAATGCTCGCAGAGGAAGGTACTGAGAGTATCCTCATCGAAAATGCGTTCGCCGCCCGAGAGGTAATCTTCTTTATCAATAACGGCGCCGCCGCGGATATAGAATACCGACACGCAGGCGGAGAGGTCGTCGGCGGCAAAGCCCACCACGTCCTGCTCGGTCTCGGGGGAAGCCACCACGGTCTGCTTTTGATGCAAGCGTTCCAAGGCGGCAATGGTATCGCGGCACTTGGCGGCGGCCTCAAAGCGCTCCGCCTCGGCGTGAGCAAACATTTGCTGAGTCAAGGCTGCCTTGGCACGGGCGGTATGTCCACGCAGAAGATCGGCGGCCAGCGAGATCAGCTCACCGTAGGCTTCCTCGGTGACCTGCCCCGTGCAGGGGCCACAGCATCGGCCCATTTGTGCATACAGGCATGGACGCTCCTTACCGATGTCCCGTGGAAAACGGCGGTTACAGGAAGGGAGGCCCAAGGTACGGTTGAGGGTATCAATGATACTGTAAACCGTCTTCGTTCCCGAATAGGGGCCAAAATATTTACCCTTATCGTTCTCCCGCTTGCGGGTCATGATGAGGCGAGGATAGGGACCGTCGGTGATCTTGACGTAGGGATAGGACTTCGCGTCCTTGAGCTTGATATTATACTTGGGGTTGTATTGCTTGATGAGGGTGTTTTCCAGGGTCAGGGCTTCGATCTCGGTGTCACAGAGAAAATAGGAAAAATCATGGACGGCGGCCACCATGCGGGCGGTTTTGATATGCTTTTCGCCGTTCTGAAAATACTGAGACACCCGATTTTTCAGCTTGCGGGATTTACCCACGTAAATGACCTGTCCTGTGCGGTCTTTCATCACGTACACCCCCGGGGTCAGGGGAAGGCTGTTGGCGCGCTCCAAAAGGTGCGCGCGTTCCTCTTGGCTAACAGGCATATGTGTACCTCGATTGGGGAAATTTTGAATGTACAAAGAAAAACGGTACGGTTCCCTGAAGGTATCCCGCACCGTTTATCCACACGCATCCCGACAAATATTGATACAGATGCGTCTCATCCATCACCGTTCACTGTGAACGGAAAGCGGTCCTGCGCTGAGCAGATAGCGCTCAAGCCTCGGCAAAGCCCGAATCGATCAGCGCGGTAAGCCCTGCAAGTGCCTCAGCCTCATCGGGGCCCTCGGCGGTCAGCGTTACGGACATACCCTTGGCAATGCCCAGAGAAAGCACGCCGAGAAGACTCTTAGCGTTTACCTTGCGATCTTCCTTCTCCACCCAAATAGAGCTCTTGTAAGTGTTTGCCTTCTGAATGAAAAAGGTAGCAGGTCTGGCATGAAGGCCGCTGGCATTAACAATGACAACTTCGCAACTTTTCATAGTATATCTCCTGTATTTGATAATTTCGACGACTCTACAGAAGTAGTATACCAAAAAAACGAAATAAAATCAAGTGTCAATGTTGAGGATTTTTCATATGCGGCAGGGATATATTTTTATCATTTTTCACAAAACCGTTGCCAAAACTCAAGCACCTTCTCTGATGGCCGTGATCTCTACCAAAATCACAGCACGGTCAGTTCTCAAAGTGAGACGGCTACCCGAGGTAAGGTAGGTATCCATACCCGTCACCAAGAGACTGCCGTTCTGATAGACGCCTTCCAGGCAGACCATACATCCCTCGGCCGCCACACCGCCATTGGCTGTCATCACCGAAGGCGACAGGAGACGGAGGGCCATGGTGCCGTCATCGTACACACCCACGTAGCCAACGAGCTCACCGGTTTCATACAGATACAGCGGGTCAAAGGGACTGATCTCAGCCAACACGGTAGGGTTGATCTCCGTCACGGAAAAATCCACGTAATAGGGACCGGAGGCAGGGGTCACCGTCTCCTTGCGCCAATCCACCACACCGCGCAGGATTACCCCGCCCAAGGCCAGGAGGATCATGAGCAGGATCACGGTGTCCACAACTGTCCAGCGCTTGGCCTTTTTCTTTTTCGCCAAAGTATCGGCTTCATTATGGACGACGGCAGGAGAAGTGTTTTCTGCAGTCATACTTGTTTTTTCCTTATCGTTCTTCATGCGTCCACCTCCGTCAGATCCTTCAGAGAGACCACGGTTCCCTCGGCAATCAGTCCTTCTGCGCGGAATATACTGCTCTCCCCTGCCAAAAGGCGGGTGGAGTCCGCATAATATCCCTCTCCCTTACGGTAGCGAGCCTCGGTTCTGACCGTCAAATAAAGGGTCATGGTCTCCCGACCGTCCTCGGTAATGACAGGAACGGCTCGCACGTCGGTCACGATTCCCAAGCGATCACCCGAAACATCAGCAGAGCTCCACAAGTCGTGGCCCGAAAGGGCGGGCAAAAGCTGGTCGGCACGATCGTAGTCGATATTTTTTATCTCCACACAAAACTCCACGTTGCGGGACTGCCAAACGGGGGCATACAGATCCTTCACGGCCGTATAACCGAACCAAAGACCTACCCCCACGCCCGCAAGGAGCAAAAGGATCACAAGATCCACCACCACCCCGCGAATACCCGTGCGGCGGTTTCCTTTAAAGATGCGATCCTTACTTTTTTCTTTCTTGCCACGCTTCCCCGCCTTCCCAGAAGTACGCGAGAGGGGCGTCAGCGTATCCCCCGACAGGCTGGAGGCCTTCTTGTCGGCAGGCTCGCGGTCAAAAAACTCGGCCATATTAATCTCCATTCCGCCGCCATTAGCGGCACAACACAATTTGAAATTCGAGCGTGTCGCTTTGGCGACAAAAGCTTTGTCTTATTCTTGACTCACGTTCAGAATACAATCGGCACTGCTCTGATCTCTCGACATACGCGCAACAGTCATATCCCAACCCGTAAATACGGTGTTTTCGAAAGCACTGCACAGCCCCAGCGCCACCACGGCGGTCATCAGCATGGGCAGGTACACGGGGGCATCCGAAAACAAACCGTAGAGAAGCAGGGTGCCGTAGGAGAGCATACCGCCCAGCACGAGCGCATGATCCTCTAATCTTTCCACCACACGGAGGCAGGTAAAGGTCTTTTGCACAAACAGGAAAGCCATAAAAAGGAAAAGCACGAGCCCGGGGATGCCCATATCCAAAAGGATCTCCACATAGGTGCTCTGCACTCCGGTAACACCTGCGGCGGCCGCATCGGCATACAGCGGATACACCGACGAAAAAGCACGGTCACCAAGACCGATACCTGCAGGATAATCACAAACCGTTCGCCAAGCGCCGCGCCACAGGGTCTCGCGCCACGTTTGCGCCGAAGCCCAGCGGGTCAGGAGTCCGTTGATGCGATGGGGAATCAGAGTATAGGCCCAAATGCCCCCCATCGCCAGCCACGGCAAAGCCAAAATGCCCGCCGCCAGCGCACGGTGGTGATAGAGCAAGAAAAACAGAACCACACAAAGAATAGAAACAGCCAGCGGTCCATAGGCTCCCGACAGGTACAGCGTGACGAGACTCAAAAGCAACAGTGCCCAAAGGAAGAGATAGTGCCGCAAGCGCTTTCCCTTTTGCATCAGCAAGCCGACACAGAAAGGAACGGCCATCATGGGCAGACAAACACGGTAGGCGCTCGCCTGCGCGGAAAGCATATCTTTCACGGACAAAAGAGCGGCGCGAAGCAAATTTCCTCCGCGTGAACCGCCTAGCCAATCCCAAAGGCTGTCAGGCGCAAGGGATGCACCCATCATGGCCAGCACCCCAAGGAGAGTCACCACAGGTCCCACCAGACAGCGACGGAGCTGATCCCGCTCGGTCAGCAGATTTGTGATGAGAAAATACAGCGAGAAAATCACAAAGCAAAGAATGCCCGTCCACACGCTGTCGGTGGTAATATAGCCCCCCGTCATGCCCGATAGTCCTATAGACAAGGCAAAAAGCAAGACCGCCACGTCAATCAAATTGAAGCGGATGGTTCGGTGCATAAACAGGAGCTTGGTGACGTAGGAAAGCCATGTCACCGCGATCACAGCAACTGAAACCAGCGCAGACGTCCTGCTGAAGAAAAGAAATGGCAAGGTGCTGACAGACAAAATAACTCCGGTCTCGGGATACGCCATGATCATACCCGTCAGTGCCACCAAAAGACACAGCGAGGGAATCACGTAAGGATGGAACCACAAGGAAGCTACGGCACAGCCGCCTGCTGCAAGGATCGCCAGATAGGGAGACAGCAAGCGGAATATCTTTGCGGAAGGTTTCTCTTCGTCGCCGTCAACGGCTTCATCGGGAAGGCCCAAAAGACCGACGAAAAACCACCTTGTCAACCGTCCCGTCAACAGAAGTGCCGCCATGGGTTTCCCGGAAAGCAGCAGCGGAAAGCCCATCAGCATCAAAACACCGCACGGGATAAACTGCAGCGGGTCTACGGAAAAAGTATCGGCGAGAAGTCCGGCATCCAGAAAATAAGCTACCCCTGAGAACAGTCCGTTAAGCAACAGAAAGAGACCGTAAAATCTGGCGGGAGCGTAAGCCAGAAGGGAGAAAAATCCACCGATTCCGCCGAGCAATCGGCTGGATCGCACAGTCTCTACCAATTTCAAACGCGCCCGTGACATGGGACGGCAATTATCCCGCAGGGTGTGGCGGCGCTCATGATGCAGAAGCGCATCCGCACGGCGATAGGCCGTCATGGCACGCCCTAACGCGCTTTGACCAATGGCATGATACAGCCTGCCCGTCATGCCCGTCAATCGGGACCATATGATGGAACGTCTGCGGGGACGGTGCTTGGTTCTGTCCATATTTTTCTCCTTTCCGTAAAGATAGGGATATCGGGGATGGAGGAATCATTCCTCCTCTTGGGGCAAAAGATCGGGACGGTTACGCCTCGTCAGCTCCAGGGCGGCCTCGCGCCGCCACTCGTCGATCTTTTTATGGTCGCCCGAGGTAAGGACGTCAGGCACCTTCATGCCATGGTAGTCCAGGGGGCGGGTATATTGAGGATACTCTAAGATCCCTGAGGATATACTTTCGTTTTCATAGCATTCGGCGGCGGACAGCACACCCTCGGTGAGGCGTGCTACACAGTCCACCAGGATGCAGGCGGGGATTTCGCCGCCCGTCAGCACGTAGTCGCCGATGGAAAGCTCCTCGTCTACGATCTCCTCCACGATCCGGCGGTCAACGCCCTCGTAGTGGCCGCAAAGGATGATCAGATTATCGTAGCTTGCCGCCAGTTCCTCGGCCTTCTTCTGAGTCAGCACTTTTCCCGTGGGGGACATGAAGATCACGTGGCGGCGGCCGTCAAAGCCCTCGGCAAGCTGCTGATCCAGCACACCGCGGTAGCAGTTATAGATGGGCGGCGCGGCCATGAGCATTCCCATACCGCCGCCGTAAGGGGTATCGTCCACACGGCGGTTCTTGTCCTCGGAATAATCACGGATGTTATGGGCGTGCACCTCACAGGCACCGCTCTTTTGGGCTCGGCCGATGATGCTTTCACCGAGCACGTGGGTCACAAGGCCCGGAAAAAGGGTCATGATATCAAAACGCATACAAACACCCTCACTCCCCGTCAAACAGTCCGTCGATGGGAGTCATACGGACGTATTCACCGGGAACCACGTCAGCAATAAAGGCAGGCACGGCGGGGACCATGACCTGTCCCTTGGGCGTATCCACCACGTAAAGAGCGGAAGCCACGCCGGGGTTGACCTCGGCAACCGTACCGAGCAGTTGGCCTTCCCTGCCCTCACGGGCGTCGTAGACGGGCAAACCGATCACGTCGGACAAAAAGTATTGACCGTCCTCCAGGTGAAAATCCTCGCGGGCAGCATAAAGCACCGTATCCCGCATGGCATCGGCGGCATCCATATCGTCAACCCCCTCCAGCATCAAGAGGATAAATCGTCCCTGCATCACAGAGGCCCTCACGATCTTGCGGGGGGTCTTGTTTTCGCCGTCTCCAATAAAAACGCGGTCAAGATCGCAAAAATCCTCGGGAGAGTCCATCCAGGGATCCACCTTCATGCCGCCCTTGCAGCCATGGGTATTGATGATCTTTCCGCATTCGAGATAGGGGTTAAGCTTGGGCATGGTAAGCCTCCGTTTTCACATATAAATAATTATTCATCATTAGTATAACATAAAATTCAATATAATGCAAGAGGGGGACGGCGATAATTTTATTTTTTCAAGGGTAAGTGTAAACAGACCGCGATATATTTATGGAATATTTTTCAAGAAAATGTTAAAAAACAGTGATATATATTGACAAAAAAAGATAACTGTGCTATGATTGCATTATAATGGCATATTATACGAATAGAATAATATGTTAATTTACATTTAAGGGAGGACTTTTTATCATGTACGGTATGATTCTGTTGGGTGCTGTCATACTGATCTGCGCTATTTGCGCAGGCTTCTCTGCCCTGCGCGGTTTTTCCAAATCCCTGGTCCGCGTTTTAACCGTGTTGCTCTCCGCCGTGGCCGCCGTGGTCACTTGCTTCGCGCTGAAGAGCTCACTTCCGACCCCCGAAGAATTTCTTATTTTGGTTGAAAACAACTTAGGTATCATCGCTCAGAATTTCGGCGGTGACACCGTTGCCATGGTGGAAGAAGTGATGGGATACGCGAGTATCTCTCCCACGCTGATTGAATTTGCCATTCAGCTCGTAGGCGCGCTTCTGGTCCCGCTTCTGTGTCTGGTTTTCTTCCTGCTGTATTGCCTTGTGACCTGGATCGTTTACTTGATCGTAACCCTGATCCTCCGTCGTCCCATGAAGGCATTCAACAAGAAAATGCCCGTGTCCCGTCTGTGGGCCGCCTGCCTGGGTCTGGCACAGGGCTTGATCATCGTGGGTATCCTGTTCGTGCCCGTTTCGGGATATCTCCAAGTAGCTGACACTGCCGTGACTGCCATGGTCGAGCAGAACGTTCTGGAAAAGGACGATCCCACCATCCAGACCGTTCAAACGATCGTGGACGAGTTGGACAACGCCCCCGTACTGTCGGTATATCGCGTACTGGGCGGCGATCTGACGACCTCCTCCCTCATGAAGATGGACGTGGCCGATATGGACGTATATCTGGATGAGGAAGTAGATTCCATCATGGTCCTGGCTGGTCATATCATGAATCTCACCAAGACGGAGATGTCTGCCTACGGCGAAAAAGAGGCTGCGATCCTCCGCGCTATCGGCGACTCCTTCGACGACTCCAAGCTGATCACCCCCATCGCCTGTGACATCCTGTATGCCGCTACCGAGGCCTGGATGAACGGCGAGGCCTTCCTCACCATTGAAAAGCCCAGCATGGGTGAGTCTGACGAGATCTTCGCGCCCTTCCTTGACGCGCTCCTGGAGATCATTCACGATGACTGTGAGATCGACCAGCTCCTGCAGGGTGACGTGAAGACCATCGCAGAAATGGCCGCCATCCTTTCTACCCACGGCGTGTTTGCCAAGATTGAGAACCCCGACGAGCTTCTGACCGTCCTCAGCGGCGGCGAAGTCATCAAACCTCTGGTCACGGAGCTTGGTAAAAACAGAACCATGAAGCTCCTGATCCCCGAAATGACCAATTTGGGTGTGCGTGCCATCGGACAGGTTTTGAGCATTCCCAAGAATACGGAAGCTGTCTATGACTCCTTTATGAACGAGGTGGCAGGCGCGCTGAACGAGCTTGACCAGTCTGCTGACGCACAGCAGATCGCCGATCTCTCCAAGCGTCTGGACACCGCCTTTGACGAGGCAGGTATCGTCATTGACAGCGAGGTTTTGGATCTGTACGCTACCAGTATGGTCCACGACCTTGTGGAAAACAATCCCAACGACGTCACCACCGCTGACGTGAAGGCTTTCTTCCTGCTGTATGCAGATCAAGTAGCCGATCCCTCAGCCGAGGAGACCGTCAGCAGACCTAACTATGATTTCCTGAGCAGCAAGAGCCCCGCCAAGGAGGAGATCGACGAGGAAACTCAAAAGGAAGACGCTTTTGCAGGTACCGTATACGCCAGCATGACCGAGGAGCAGCGCAAATCCACCGCCGCCGCAGTTCTGGCTAACATCTGCACCGATCTCTCCCGTTTGGACGGCGAAAACGAGACCTTTGCCGAGCAGGCCTTGGCCATCGTCGTTACTGCCTTTACCGAACTGCTGGGTGAAGATCATGCGGCCATGGAAGCCGTTAAAAACACGACGATCACCCAGCCCGTTTCTACCAGCGCAATTCAGAACACCGCGAGCATGAAGTCCTCTGAAGAAATGAAGAAGACCTCCACCGTGGTTACCGTTGAGGACCTGCTTGTGAACAGCAAGGCCGCTGCAGAAAACATTACCGAAGAGACCCTTGAAAATGAAGCAGATGCCATCGCGGCCATCTTCAACACGGCAGGAAGTCTGGTCGAGACCCTGAATGGCGGCAGCCAGTCCGATCTCGATATGAACACCATAGCCGGTTCTCTCGGTACCATTCTGGACTCCCTGAATACCACGGGCTCCTTCGGTCAGGAGAATACCTCCAAGCTCTTCACCGCTGTTCTGCAGTCCAAGACCGTCCGCGACACCGCCGGCTTGGATATGAAGACTGCCACCGAGATGGCCAACAAGGCAACCGAGGGCGGTGGAAACTACAGCCAGACCCTTGGTACCGTAGCCGGTAGCTTGGGTATCATGGATAAGCTGCAAAAGAACGAAAAGATCACCGACGAGGAATTGGTGGACTTCATGAAGAACCTGACTCCCCAGAGTGCGGGAATGTTCAAGGTCTTCGTGACCGGCAAGCGCCTGACCTCCTACGGTGTTCCCGAGAAGCATTCCGGCGTTGCTGCCGAGCTGATCTCCTCCACCTTCGACTATATGTCCAGAGAAGATCTGAAGGATTACGACAAGGAAGCCAAGGCACTTAACGTGGTGCTCCAAATGGCCATGGCAGCCAAGGATTCCGACGAAAAGAAGCTGTTCAGCTCTACCGACGAAGCCGGGGACGGCAGACTGCCTACCGCTAAGACGGCAGTCACCAGCGTTCTTGACTCTGAGGCGCTCTGCTACTCCTTCGTGGACGTTCTGACAGACGGCAAGCAGGTGACTCGCTTCGATCCCTTCGGTGTTGGCAGCAAGATCAATCACAACACGGTAGAATACATTGAATGCCAGAATGCCATCTACGAGTATCGTGATACTCATCCCGAGATGGACGACCTGGTCTTTGAGGCCGCTGCCGCTATGTTCGGCGTAGAAGTCGAGCTTAATTGATCCGCAAAGCAACAAAGTAAAAAATTTGGGAGCATCTCACCCAGCAGGTGAGATGCTCCTTTTTTATAAAGAAAAGCCCGCACCACCGACAGCGCGCTTGACGCTTCGGGTACGGGCTTTTCTTCGTAGTCCGCTCAAAACTCAGCGGATCTCCACGTTCACTTTCTTGCCACCGGGGGCGGCGGCGGCCTTGATGACTGTACGGATAGCCTTGGCGATCTTGCCGTGACGGCCGATGACCATACCCATGTCGTCGGGAGCAACGCTCAGGGTCATGGTGATGGTATCATCATCCTCCTCGTAGAGCACCTTTACCTCATCGGGACTGTCCACGATGGCGGCGGCTATGTCGTGCAGGGTCTTCTGAAGCTCTGCCATGACAAATCTCCGATAAGGGATCAGTCAATGATGCCGTTCTTCTTGAACAGGGACTTGACAGTCTCGGTGGGCTGAGCACCCTTGATCATCCAATCCTTAGCCTTCTCAGCGTCGATCTTTACTTCGGCAGGGTTGGGCATGGGATTGTAGTAGCCGATCTCATCAATGAAACGGCCATCGCGGGGATAACGGCTGTCGGCAACGACAATACGGTAGCTGGGAGCCTTCTTCTGGCCCATTCTGGTCAGTCTGATCTTAACCATGGTTTTTTCCTCCAAAAATTAAATAATTTTCATTTTATATTGTCTTCGTTCTGCATCAGAACGGAAACTTCATCTTGCCGCGTTTTCCAAACGCATTTTTCTTTTTGCCGTTCCCCATATCAGAGAACTGCTTCATGAGCTTTTTGATCTGCTCGAATTGCTTCAGCAGCTTGTTGATCTCCTCCACACTGGTTCCGCTGCCTGCCGCGATACGCTTTTTGCGGGAGGCGTTGAGCAGAGCCTCGGGACGGCGACGCTCCTCGGGCGTCATGGAGGTGATGATGGCCTGCTGATGCGCGATGGCCTTTTCATCGATCTGGGCATCCTTGAGAGCACCGGGCTTCATACCGGGGATCATGCCCGCCAGCTGCTCGATATTGCCCATATTCTTGATCTGCTCGAACTGATCCAGGTAATCGTCCAGGGTAAAGGTGGACTCGCGGATCTTCTGCTCCAGCTCGGCGGCCTTTTTCTCGTCGAACTGTTGTTGCGCCTTGTCAATGAGTGTCAGGACGTCGCCCATACCCAAAATTCGGCCGGCCATACGGTCGGGATGGAAGGGCTCGATGGCATCCATCTTCTCGCCCACACCGATGAATTTGATGGGCTTGCCCGTCACGTAACGGATGGAAAGCGCGGCACCGCCACGGGTATCGCCATCCAGTTTGGTGAGGATCACACCTGTGATGTCGAGTTTCTGGTTGAAGGTGTCGGCCACGTTGACGGATTCCTGACCGATCATAGAGTCGACGGTCAGAAGAATTTCAATGGGCTTGACCTTTTCCTTGATTTGAATGAGCTCATCCATGAGCTGCTCGTCGATCTGCAGTCGTCCTGCGGTATCCACGAACACCATGTCGTAGCCCTTCTGCTCGGCATATTTCACGCCTTCGGCGGCGATCTTCACGGGGCTTTCCTTGTCGCCCATCTGGAACACGGGAATGTCCAGCTGTGCGCCCAGGACTTCGAGCTGCTTGATAGCGGCGGGTCGATATACGTCACAGGCCACCAGCAAGGGGCGCTTACCCTGCTTCTTATACATACCTGCCAACTTGCCTGCGT
The DNA here is from genome assembly GCA_017456905.1 of Clostridia bacterium. Classification (GTDB taxonomy): domain Bacteria; phylum Bacillota; class Clostridia; order Oscillospirales; family CAG-272; genus CAMEON01. Next base: position 1,315 of record JAFTIL010000029.1, on the reverse strand, counting down.
GGGTGGTCTTACCTGCGCCCTGCAGACCCACCATCATAATGACCGTGGGGGGCTTGGAGTCGATCTCCAGCTTGGCCTGTGTGCCGCCCATGAGGCGGGTCAGCTCCTCGTTAACGATCTTGACTACCTGCTGACCGGGGAGCAGAGATTCCATGACCTCGGCGCCTACGGCTCGCTCGGAGACGATCTTGATAAAATCTTTTACGACCTTGAAGTTAACGTCGGCCTCCAGGAGCGCCAGCTTGATCTCGCGCATACCCGCTTTGACGTCGGCCTCGGTGAGCTTACCTTTATTTTTAAATTTCTTAAACGCGTTGTCCAGTTTTTCGCCCAGACTTTCAAACATGGGGGAAGTTCCTCCTTTCTCGGACGGTTGCGCCCCAAAGGGGCATCGGTTCTATATTTGAATGATATATGCTGATCATACCCCTTCGGGGGTAGTAACAACGGCGCAAAGAGCTTTGATCTCGTTACGGAGTTCTTCGGGAACGGTTCCCTTTCCCTCACACAGGGCAAGGGCCTTTTGAGCGTGGGCTTCCGCCTCCTTAAAGCGGCGGAGGAGGCCCAGCTTTTCCTCATAGAAGTAAAGCTCGGTTTCGGTTTTCTTCACGGTTTCACGGACGGCCTGACGGGTGACGCCAAAGGTCTCGGCGATCTCGGCCAAAGAAAGGTCGTCATTATAGTAGAGATCCATGATCTCACGGCGGCGCTCGGGAAGCACCTCACCGTAGAAATCCAAAAGATAGCCGATCTGCAGGTCTTTTTCAAACATGGTTCGGCCTCCTTGGACGTTCCGAAAATGGTGTAAAGCTTTTTGCTTTACAGATTATAACATACTCTTGAGGATTTGTCAAGGGGTATTTTTATATTTTTTGCACGAATGGGAAGATTTTTTATTGTGCAAAACCACCTATGGGGTGTTTGGCCAGGTAAATTGTTGGCCGCAGTGCGGCTTCCGATATCGGGGAGGTGCAACCCATGCAAACAATCTCCCGCGAAGGGCGATAAAGCGGTAAATTGTTGTTTGCGGGCAGTGCCCGCAGCCAATGCCGGAGATGCATATCCCATGCGTACGACATCCAGCGAAGGGCGATAAAGCGGTAAATTGTTGTTTACACGGGTTACCACGAAACCAAGCCTTCCCTTGTGAGGGAAGGGGGACCGCTTGCGGTGGATGAGTAGTCACACCAGGGGTTTTTGATTTCAATAATTCTTTATATCATGAGGACTTAGAGCATTTTCCTTCGGAAAATGTCCATTCATTAGGCTACTCATCCGTCACTCCCTTCGGTCGTGCCACCTTCCCTCACAAGGG
>JAFTIL010000040.1 GCA_017456905.1 Clostridia bacterium | reverse complement strand
CCGTATGTGATGCAGAACTGGCTCCCGCTAAGGGCCACACCCCCGGCGATGAGGCAACCTGCACCACCGCTCAGATCTGTACCGTATGTAATGCAGAGCTGGCTCCCGCCAAGGGTCACACCCCCGGCGATGAGGCAACCTGCACCACCGCTCAGATCTGTACCGTATGTAATGCAGAGTTGACTGCCGCCAAGGGTCATACTGAGGTTAAGGATGCTGCTGTATCTGCAACTTGTACCGAAACGGGTCTGACCGAAGGCTCTCATTGCTCTGTTTGTAATGAGGTGATCAAGGCTCAGGAAACCGTGCCTGCCGCAGGCCACTCTGTCGTCATTGACGAAGCCGTGGAGCCCACCGGCGAGGCGACCGGCTTGACCGAAGGTTCTCATTGCGGTGTTTGCAACGAGATCCTGAAGGCACAGGAGGTCATTGAAGCCACGGGTTGTGCAAGCTCCCTGGTTGCAGGCATGAGCCTTGTGATGATCTGTGTGCTTGGTACTGCTGTTATTCTCAAGAAAAAAGAAGATTGATTTCTTCTTGAGATTATAGACCAAAAGCCCCCGCACAATGTGCGGGGGCTGACTTTTTTATGATGCTGTTTCAGAATTTTATCCCAAATAAGACGACAGGGAGGAGAATATCATAAAAGCCAATGCCTGCTGATAATTTTCATCAGACAGTCGCGCCGCTTCTTCGGGGTTGGAAAGAAAGCCGCATTCTACCAAAACACAGGGAGTGCGGATGTTATCTAAAAGGTAAATGCTGCTCCCGGCTGCTTTGATCTTTCGATGGTTATTGGGTTGAAGCAAAAGAGCGTTCTTTTGGATATCGGCGGCGATGGATTCCGAGAGAGGATTTTGGGTGCCGTACCATACTTGTGTGCCGCTGTATTGCGTTTGTGGAAAGGCGTTCATATGGATACTGACAAACAGGCAGTTTTCGCAGTTGTCAGCCACGGTTTTGCGAGCCGCCAGGTCGAGAACTTTTTTGCGCCCGCGATAATCCACGTTCCTGTCGTAAAGCAAGACATCCTCATCGCGGGTCATAACGACGGAGATGCCGTTCATCTCCAAAAGGTCGCGAAGGGCGAAGGCCACCGCCAGATTTACATCTTTCTCATAAAGGCCGTTTGCGCTGATAGCACCGCCATCCTCTCCGCCGTGACCTGCATCAATGACAACACAGGTGAATCTTTCTTCGGCGGAGCCCTCGCCGACGGCGGGCACGGTGACATCGTTCCATCCTGTCAGCGCGAATGATAGGACGATCAAAACGGCGGCAAAGGCGCTAAGAATTAAGGGAATGGAGAGAATGGGAGCTTTTTGCATGGTACTGTGCCTTTCGTGAGAGTATAAATTTGCCTTACTAAAACAGTATGCCCCGTCTTGGTCCTTCATGCAACCAAAACGGGACATTTTCATTTAATTATGCTCTCTTCAGCACGATTTGACGGATCTTTTCATCAATCTTGGCACAGGCGGCTTCCTTTTCGCCGTATTCTTGTTCCAAACCCTTTACGATAGGGGTGAGCTTCTCCAAGAGGGGGCTCATTTGTTCCTCGATTTTGCAGAGCTTTGAGTCTACCATCAACTCGGAGATAAGACCGTCCAGCCATCGATCCGCAAAGATCAAACCGCCGCCCAAGCGTGTCGTGGGCGCATCGTCCGCAGACAGCGACGCAAGATCCTTCAGCTCGGCGGCAAAGTCCTGTAGGTACTTGCCAAGCGTTTGGATGGAATTGTCCAGGCGGATGAGCGTATTGCGCTTCTCGTGGTCGATCTCGGTGTCGCGGATGGCGGCGGAAATAGTGCCATAGCGGGAGGAACGAGGCGCTTGGGTGTCCATGATGCTGAGATACTGGGCTTGGGTCAAGGCATCCATGACGGATTTGGCTACCCGCAGAGCATATTGACCGCTCTCCATGGCCTCCTTCAGCTCCTTGGTGTCGCGCATGATGGCGGCTTTTTCCGCTTCCAACGCTTCAACCTCGGCGTTGACCGTGACCTCTTTTGCCATAAGCCACGCCTTTTTCTTGGCTACCATTTCATCATAGTCCCGCTCGCAGTTGCCCAGAGAGCGGATCTCGGCGCGCAACTCCACCTGACGGTTCAAAACGTGATCCAGCTCTGCCTTGGCGGTCTCGTAGGCCGCCTTGGCCGCCAACGCCTCGGCCTCCTCCTTGTTGATCTTGTCCTCTTTCATGCCCAGCAGGGTGTAGAGTAGCAGGGTCAAAGAGCCGCTCTGTAGGGCATCTGCCTCCTCCTGCTCTACTTCATATTCGGCCTTGCGATCCTCCATGACGGAGGTCAATCGCGTAGCCTCGGCCTCAAAATGAGCCAACAGATTCTTGGCCTTCTTTTTGCGGCGGATCTTTTCCTCAAGCTCCGCAAGGGCGGCATCGTAGTCAAAATCGGCGAGGCGGGCGGGATCGTATGTATGCATATCGGCATGTCCTTTCTGATGCGAATTTGATTTTTCGGTGTGATAAGGCGGGAGTTAACCCGACCGTCATTTTAAAAACCCAGCCGCTCAAACAGCGCCATCATCAGGGGGAAGATCAGAGGCAGAGCGGCGAGGATGAGGTCAAAGATGGTGGAATAATACTCAATGAGAAATCCGTTTTTATCTGTAGGCACGAGCTTTCCCTTTGGTACAAAAGACTTGGTTTCTTTCATGCCCCAAAGCAGGAAAGCGGCATCAAACAAGCGGCGGTTGCGGCGGATACAGGCGTAGAAAATGATGACAGAAAGATACAGCGCCGTGAGGCTCACCAAAGCGATATCGACCACCGCCAAAGCCTTGATCCACCCGAGAAAGATATGGAAAACGGTCACAATTCCCGCCACGATGGGGTAGACGCGCAGAAGGACACCGTATTTTCCCAGCCCGTAGGCCTTTTCCAGCTCGGTATAGAACCAAAAATTCAAAGCCCCTTTTTGCTTCTGTCGGATATCCCGCTTGCGGATACGGCAGTGGCGCAGTTCGGCGAAGGCATCAGCGCGAAAGGCGGGATAGGCGAGGGCCATGACAAGACAAAACATGATGCCAACAAAATAGTTGCTCATTTTTCCTCCGATTCTGCGAAAATTTCAAATAAAAAACAGGTGAAAACAACTTCTGCTTTCGGAAGGAGTAAGCCCCTCTACCAATCATCAGAAACCCAACGCTGAAATCAATGATCAGCCGTTCTGCTGAATCAACCGTTTCAGATCCTCCGCGACCAAAGCACGCTCGTTCTCTTTAGCACTCTTGATAGACACAAGCCCTTCCAGCACAGGCTCGATGTGGGTCAGCAGATCATCCATTTCTGCCTGAGAGCCTTCGATTTTGCGACAAACGGCATAATCCGTGAAAATATTGTCAAAATAAACGTCCAGCAAGCGTGTCCCCTCGTGGATACCCACCGAGGTCGGGATATACACCTCGTCCAACACCACGTCATCCAACTCAGCGGCAAATTCCTGCATATACTGCCCGAGATGCCGAAGCAGAGCTTGCGCGCTGTCAATGCAACGGTGCTTTTCATCGTCAAGCATGATACTTCCATAACGCCTGTGGGAGCCCATTTCAATCTCGCTGAGTTCATGGGCTCTGTCCAAATGATCATAGATACCGCGAATGATGCCCCTCACCCGTGAGCCCTTGTCCAAGGCTTGCTCGATCTCCTTGATCTCAAGGTCATAGGCCTTGACCGCCCGCTCCAGCTCGGCGGTCTTTGCGGAGAACTCGCTGTCTTCCGCCAGACATTTTTGCTTTTTTTCCTCAATCATCTCGTCCAGCTTGCGGTCACAGTTGCCCAGACGGCGAAGCTCGGCGGATAGCTCCCTCATGCGGCTTTCGGCATAGTCCAGCTCGTTTTTGACCGTCTCGTACCTTGCGGCGGCGGCCAAAGCCTCGGCTTCCTCCTTGGCGATCATATCCGCTTTTTTACCTGTGATCGTATACAGAATGAGGGCGGGGCTGATCTTTTGGAGCCTCACCACGTCGGCATTCTCGGCGGTCAGCTCCGTGCGGCGCTGTTCTTCCAACCGTGTCAGGCGGGCAACCTCCGCCTTGAAATACGCCAGTTGGGTGGTTACGTACTTTTTACGGCTCACCTGCTCCTCCAGCTCGGCGATGGCGGCGTTGTAGTCAAAATCCGTGGGGCGGCGGATGGTGTAATCCTCGTTGAACATGAAATTGATCTCCTGTTTATTTGATGATGCGTTACGCTTGATAGCTCTCCTCCGGATGGCGGGCATCCCATGTTGCCATGAAACGGCTGATCCCCCGCTCCGTGGTGGGGTCGAGGTAATACACAGAGGTCATAGGCTTGCCAAACATATCCGACGAATAGTAAATGGCGACAACAGGTGTGAGCGGTCTTGATCGGTTGATACGGCCGGTAAGACTTGTGCCCATCTGCCATTGTACGTCTGTGATCTGATGCCACGGCAGAAACCACACTTTCCCATTCTCGCCCCGTATGTATATGCCCGTGTCATCATAGCGGAGCTTCGGCGTGTAATTCATGAAGAGAACAAAGGCCGTAAACATAGCGGATAAAACAAGCATCCAGTTGGACATGGCTGTAGGAATCCCCATAACCAAGCGAACCAGACCGGGAATCGCAAGGAGAAAAGCAGGAACCAAGATCGTCAATAGTCCGAGACGGTCGGTCTCCACGGTATTCTTGTTCCACTCATCCTCCAACCGCGCGATCCGCTTGGCCATGGCACGGGGAATGATATGAGAAAGATTCCCCATCACCCACAAGAAAAGGCCAACAAAAGGAAGCATGTCTAAAATCAAAGCGATCCTCTCGAGCATGGCAACCCCCTCTCTTCATATTTGATGTTATTATTATATCATACAGTCAAGTGATTGTCAATAGGTTTTGTAAAAATGCCCATAAAAAATGACCCACAGCCAATCGACCGTGGGTCTGTTTCGTATGCGATTTAATTACTTAACCTCAATGATGGACTCATCCCACATATCGGGAGCCTCGTAGCCCATGAGGTTGACCATGGTAGCGGCCACGTTGGAAAGACCGAACTGCCGGTCGCTTTCGCGACGGTCAGCCTTGACGGTATAGCTGTTCTTCGCGTCGGTATTATCATACACGATGCAGGGAACGGGATTCAGGGTGTGGCTGGTCTTGGCCTTATACTTGCCATCCTTGCTGACCTTGGGCTGACCCTTCTTGTCGCACTCGTACATCTCGTCGGCGTTGCCGTGGTCGGCGGTGATGAGCGCCACGCCGCCCAGCTTATCCACAACAGCCAGGATGCGGGCGAGCTGGAGGTCAAGCGCCTCCATGGAGCAACGGGTAGCCAACAGGGAGCCGGTGTGACCCACCATGTCGCCGTTGGGGAAGTTGACGCGGTAGTAGGTGTACTCGCCTGCCTCCAGAGCCTCAATCAGCTTGTCGGTGATCTCGGCACACTTCATCCAGGGTCTCTGCTCGAAGGGAACCACGTCGGAGGGGACCTCCACGTAGGTCTCCAGCTCGTCGGAGAACTTGCCGGACTTGTTGCCGTTCCAGAAATAGGTGACGTGACCGTACTTCTGGGTCTCGGAGATGGCGTACTGCTTCACACCCGTGTTGGCCAGATACTCACCCATGGTGTTGGTGATCTCGGGAGGATTGACCAGATAGCGGTGAGGAATGTGCAGGTCACCGTCGTATTCCAGCATACCGGCGTACAGCACGGCAGGAACGCGGACGCGGTCGAACTTGTCGAACTCGCCCTCGGCGGCGTCAAAGGTCTTGGAGATCTCAATGGCACGGTCACCGCGGAAGTTGTAGAAGATTACGGAGTCGCCGTCATTGATGGTGCCAACGGGGGTGCCATCCTTGGCAATGACGAAGGGAGGCAGATCCTGGTCGATGACGCCCAGCTCTGCGCGGTAGGTCTCCACAGCCTCGGCGGCAGAAGCGAACTGACGGCCCTCTCCCAGCACGTGGGTCTTCCAGCCTCGCTCGACCATAGACCAATCGGCTTCGTATCTGTCCATGGTGACCTTCATACGGCCGCCGCCCGAGGCGATGACGATATCAAAGGACTCGTCGCGAAGATCGGCGATGAAGGCCTCAAAGGGATTGATATACTCCAGAGCAGAGGTCTCGCCCACGTCGCGGCCGTCGATGAGGATGTGAATGCGGACGCGGTTGACACCCTCGGCCTTGGCCTGTACCAGCATGGCCTTCAGGTGATCGATGTGGGAGTGAACGTTACCGTCGGAGAACAGACCGAGGAAATGCAGGGTGGAGTTGTTGGTCTTGACCCCGCCGATGAGGGTCTGCCAGGTCTCGGAGGCGAACATCTTACCCGACTCGATGGACTGGGTGACCAGCTTGGCACCCTGGGCGAAGACCTGACCTGCGCCGAGGGCGTTGTGACCGACCTCGGAGTTACCCATATCATCGTCAGAGGGCAGACCGACAGCGGTGCCGTGAGCCTTCAGGGTGACCATGGGGTATTCCTTCATGATGCGATCCAGGGTAGGGGTGTAGGCAAGGGACACGGCGTTGCCTGCGGTGTCGGGAGCGATACCCACGCCGTCCATGACGATGGTCAGCACAGGGCCCTGTACACCGTTGAAGGTAGAAAGTTTATTCAGCTTGTTCATGTGTATTGATCCTTTCTTTTAAGGTTAACATAATCCCTTATATTATATCCCTTTTTGCTTGAAAATGCAAGAGGTTTTACACAAAAATTGCAGGAAAGACGGTGCTTTTTGAAAATCGGTCCTAAAAAATCACCCGCAACGAGCTCGCTGCGGGTGAAAGATTATTCAATGACCAACGTGCCGAAATACTCGGGACGGTGGAAGTCTGCCTTTTCTGTTCCTACGGGATTCCACATACCGTAATGGGGGATGGCGGTTTCGTCTCCGCACTTGTAGAAATTGCCATGGAAGGTGTAGCCGCTGACGAGCTGTTCGGCGAGTGCCGCTACATCTGTGCCATAAAGATCGGCCAGCATGGGCAGGGAAACGATGGCCGTCACCGTCCAGTGAGTTTCATCAATATGACTCACGGTAGGGAAGATGGTGCCGTGGCAGATATCCTTGATCGGCGTACGGTTGCCGCGCCCCTTTCCGATGCAGGAGAGCAGGGTACCATTGGCGTTCATCTCCATGTTGACGTATGCACCTGAGCCAACGTAATCCGCAAAGAATTCCAAGCAGGAATCGGTGTACACGGGCTCGTTATACTCATGATAGCGGCGTAGGGGATTTTTTTCGGCGCAGTTCATTCGGAGGATGAACTTCTCTCCTTCCACGTAAACGAGCTGTGCAGCGGCCTCGGGGGTATAGCCCTCCAGCCACTTGTAGGTGTCGATGCGGGCGACGGGGATCACGTTCCAATCAATGCTTCCTTCGCAAGTGCCTTGGGGAAACCTTTTGACAATGTATTTTTTCATGGCAGATCAATCAAAATAGCCTTGTCTGTAGAGCAGCTCGGCGATCAGCACGGCGCCGCCGGCGGCACCGCGAAGGGTGTTGTGAGAGAGGCCCACGAACTTGTAATCAAAGAAGCTGTCCTCGCGCAAACGGCCAAGGGTGACGCCCATGCCGCCGTAGATGTCGCGGTCAAGAGCGGCCTGGGGACGGTTGTCTTCCTCAAAGTAGGTGATGAACTGTGCGGGGGCGTGGGGCAGGTCAAGCTCCTGGGGCAGGCCCTTGAAATCAGCCCAAGCCTGAAGGATCTCTTCCTTGGTAGGCTTGTTCTCAAATTTCACGAACACAGCGGCGGTGTGACCGTCAGTGACGGGCACGCGGATGCACTGGGTGGTGATGAGGGGCGCGTCAGCCTTGACGATCTCACCGTTTTGAACAGAACCCCAAACGCGCAGAGGCTCCTGCTCGGACTTTTCTTCCTCGCCGCCGATATAGGGGATGACGTTGTCGATCATCTCGGGCCACTCCTTGAAGGTCTTGCCTGCACCCGAGATGGCCTGGTAGGTGGTGGCTACGACCAGGGTGGGCTTGAACTTGAGCAGGGGGGTCAGAGCAGGGACGTAGGACTGGATGGAGCAGTTGGGCTTAACGGCGATAAAGCCGCGCTTGGTGCCCAGTCTTGCCTTCTGTGCCTCAATGACGGCCAGATGCTCGGGGTTGATCTCGGGGATCACCATGGGCACGTCGGGAGTCCAGCGGTGGGCGGAGTTGTTGGAGACCACGGGGATCTCTGCCTTGGCGTACTTCTCCTCCAGCGCCTTGACCTCGTCCTTTTTCATATCTACGGCGCAGAACACGAAGGCACACTTTTCCTTCATGATGGCGATATCGTTTTCTGCATCTACCACGATCATGTCCTTGTATTCCTCAGGCATGGGGGTGGCCATCTTCCAGCGTCCTCCCACCGCCTCGGCGTAGGTCTTGCCTGCGGAGCGGGGGGAAGCGGCCAGGGCAGCAACCTCAAAATAGGGGTGTTCATGGAGCAGGGTGAGGAATCTCTGACCCACCATACCGGTGGCGCCGACCACACCGACCTTCATCTTGCATACGTTGCTCATGTTTTATACCTCGCTTGAATAAAATAAACTGATTGACTTGCATTATATCATAAATTTATCAAAAATGCAAGGGGTTTTCAGAAGAAAAATGCAGGGAATGAAGATTTGTTCTTTCAAAATCATTCTGCAAGCTGGATGCCCGTGATATTGACCTCCACAGGAGTCTCGGTGTTCGCCTTATCCACGGAAGCAAACACGTACCAGTAGCGGATATCGCGGGTAGATATGGCGGCCAGTTGTTCAATGATCTCCACCTTGAGCTTGCCGTCCTCCAAAGTCACGCTCTCTACGGCGTAGCGGGTTGAGCCGCTGGACTGGGCGGTGTGGACCAGCCGCAGGACGTGGGTTTCAAAGAAAGCCTCGTTAATGCCATCGATAGTCCCGTAACCGTAGAGCTTTTGGAAATCACTGTAGCTTGCGATGATATCGCTGTCTGCGGGCTTGTCGAGAGCGGTAGCACCCAGCACCTTCCCGTCCTTCACCGACAGGATGATCTTGGAGAATTCTTGAAGCTCGGGTAGCTCGATGTCGAGGTCTCCGTTCCCGGGGTATACGGGGATGGTCGTCCCCGCCTCAATTTCAGGATCGGACTCGGATTCTGTGTTGCCCGTATCGGGATCTTCGCCCGCGGGAGGTGTGGTGTCCGTATACTTTTCGGGGGCATTAGTGTCCGATGAAGCGGGCTTTTGTGTATCCACGGGGGTAGGACCGTTGGTCGTGCTACAGGCCACGGCGGTCAGGAGCAGGCAAAAGAGAAGGGTCAATGTGATGACGTTCATGATTCTCACTTTCATGGCAGAATTTCCTTTCTATTATATGATATTTAAGGCGTGGTGGTGTCGGGGGTAAGCTGTCTTTGGTAGATGACGTAGCCGTCTTCGGTGAATACGGCAATATAATTTTCCTCGTTTGTGATCTGATGGAAGGGGGTTCCGTCCTCTAAATGCTCGGCGATGGCCACTTGGGGATTGTCCCGAAGGTTTTGGTGGCTACCCGAGTCAGCCTCGGATATGATCTGTCCCAGTTGGTTTCCCACGTCCCCTGCATCCACAGTCAGATCGGTGCGGATATACACCGCTCCCTGCCAAAGCAGGACATCTTCGGGATAAAGGTTGGGAAGCTTTTGGGCGGGCTGGCTTTCGGGGGAGGGAACGGTTTCTTCATTGACGGTGGTTTCAGGGGGAGTGACGATCCCCTGACGGCTCATCATAAAACCGCCAAACCCGCAGGCGGTGATCGCAAAGAGAAGACTGCACGCCACCACCAACGTTTGGGGACGAAGGCGGTATTTATGGGCTTTGACAACAGAATTTTTTTCGTATTGCAGGACGTTGATGCGTGTTTTTACGTCGGCGTAATCAAAGTCAAGGTCACCCTTGCGCTCGATCTGCTCAAAGAGAAACGCTTGATCTTTTTGTTTGTTCTTTTTCATGTCCAATGGATTCCTTTCTCTCGGCGGAAGGCGGCGAGGGCGCGGTGATAGAGCGTCTTGACGGTAGAGGGCTTAATTTGGAGATCATGCCCAATGGTGGGAAATGTTTCTCCCATGACGGCATGGCGCAGGACGATCTCCAAAGCGGTCTTATCCATGCAGGAGGCCATATCGCGGATAAGCTCGCGGTAGCGAATGGATGCTCCCGTATCCTCACCGTCGGGGTCGGGGACGGAGAGAAGTACTTCGGCCTCTTCCTCGGTGGCGACCAGGGCATCCCGATGCCTCCGTTGATCTCGCAGATAATTGAGGGCGGCATTCTTGGCGGAGACGGTAAGATAGTATTTGAGACCTTCCCCTTCGGGGTCAAGGCTACTCAAATGATTGAAGAAATGCACGAATACGTCATTGGTGACTTCCTTGATATCCTCGTCATTGGAAAGATATTTTCCGCAGACAAAGGCCACCAGGCGAACGTAGGCGTCATAAATATCCTCAAAGGCCTGATTGATCTCTTCGGTCCGCCCTCCTTCTACTGCCCGGAGGAGACGGCGGAGAGAGTGCTTATCGTGACGATCGTTTGGAATAGAGAGTGATGAGAGAGCTGTTCCCACGCCGTGGTCACCTCCTTTCGATTTCTGTGAAAAGGTACCTTCATTTCAATAAGACACGAGAAATGGCGGAAAGGTTTCAATTTTTTCGAAATTTTTATTTGGGACGATAAATTGTTGTTTATCTTACTAACTTTTCTTCCTACAGCGGAAGAAAAGTTACAAAAGAAGCGCCGCTGAGGGATAGAACCTACGGTTCTCCCTCAGAACCCAACTCCCATCGTGACGCACGCCGCTTTCAGCGGCT
>JAFTIL010000039.1 GCA_017456905.1 Clostridia bacterium | reverse complement strand
GTGCTCACGGGAAGAGCCGCAGCCGAAGTTGGCGCCGCCCACCATGATGTCGCCCGCCTTGACGTTGCTGACGAAATCGGCGTCAATGTCCTCCATGCAGTGCTTGGCCAGCTCTGCGGGAGAGGGGGCGTTGAGGTAGCGAGCGGGGATGATGACGTCGGTATCCACGTTGTCACCGTATTTGAAAACTTTTCCTTGTACCATGTTAATTCCCTCCTGTCTCAATCCAGATCGTTGGGGTCTGCCACGCAACCTGCGACAGCCGAAGCGGCAGCCACGGCGGGGCTTGCCAGAATGACTTCACTCTTGACGTGACCCATACGACCCACGAAGTTACGGTTAGTGGTGGTAACGGCGCGCTCGCCTGCCGCCATACAGCCCATGTGACCGCCCAGGCAGGGGCCGCAGGTGGGAGTGGATACGGCACAGCCCGCGGTGATGAAGATCTCGGTCAGTCCCTCGGTGATGCATTGCATATACACCTCCTGGGTGGCGGGGATGATAATGCAACGGATGCCGTCGGCCACCTTGCGACCTTTCAGGATCTTGGCGGCGATGCGCATATCCGAAATACGGCCGTTGGTGCAGGAGCCGATGACCACCTGGTCGATGGGCATACCCTTGACCTCGTCTACGGTCTTGGTATTGGAGGGCAGGTGTGGCAGAGAGACGGTGGGCTTCAGGGTGGACAGATCAATGGTCACTTCCCTTTCGTACTCGGCATCGGGGTCGGCCTCATAGATCTTGACGGGACGGGTGAAGCGGCCCTTGATATAGTCCAGGGTCTTTTCGTCCACGGGGAAAATGCCGTTCTTACCGCCTGCCTCGATGGCCATGTTGGCAATGGTAAAGCGATCGTCCATGGACAGTTCGCTGACACCTTCGCCCGCAAACTCGATGGACTTATAAAGCGCGCCGTCCACGCCGATCATACCGATCAGGTGGAGGATGACATCCTTACCGCTGACGTGCTTGTTGAACTTACCCACCAGGTTGACCTTGATGGCGGCGGGCACCTTGAACCAGTTCTCGCCCGCGATCATGCCTGCGGCCATGTCGGTGGAGCCAACACCCGTGGAGAAGGCACCCAACGCCCCGTAGGTGCAGGTGTGGGAGTCCGCGCCGATGATACAATCACCGGGGCCGACGATACCCTTTTCGGGAAGCAGGGCGTGCTCGATGCCCACCTGACCCACGTCGTAGAAGTGGGTGATGTTATGCTTTTTCGCAAAATTACGCGCGGTGGCGCAGAGCTCGGCGGATTTGATGTCCTTACAGGGGGTGTAGTGGTCGAGGACGATGGCGATCTTGTCCTTGTCGAACACGCGGTCAAAGCCCGCCTTTTCAAAAACGTCGATGGCCACGGGGGTGGTGACGTCGTTGCCGAGGACAATATCCAGCTTGGCCTCAATGAGGTCACCTGCTTTTACGGAATCCAGGCCTGCGTGAGCGGCGAGGATCTTTTGTGTCATGGTCATGCCCATGGGGGATCTCCTTTCTGTGAGGGACTATGGGGCGTTGCCCGTGCCCCACCAAAGAAACTTTTGAAAAAGTTTCTTTGGAAACTTCAAAACTACAAAAAATATTATTTGATTGTGGGGTAGGAGCCCCACATGGGTGGCTTACGAGGTTATCACGATGAGGTGAGCTTCCCTCGACGGATCAAGAAATGACGAGTTTCCCATCGGGGATCGGATCTCTTGGTTAATTACCTTTTTGTTAAAAGTTTTGAGGGGTCAAGGGGAACTTTTTCCAAAAGTTCCCCTTGCGTATCTTCCGTTCCCTTTACTGCACCGCCATCAGCTTATTGATGGCGATGATATACGCCTTGATGGAGGCCTCGATGATGTCGGTGGAAAGGCCGCGGCCAACGTAGGTCTTGCCGCCCGAGGCGATGCGGATGGTGACGTCACCCAGGGTGTCCTTACCTTCGGAGATGGAGTGGATGTTGTAGATATCGAAGGTACAGGCGGGGGGATTGACGATGCCGTCGATGGCCTTGAAGGCGGCGTCGATGGGGCCGTCACCGAGAGAGACGTTTTCAAACTTCTCTTCCCCGCGCTTCAGGGACACGGTACAGGTGGCGGTGGTGAAGTTGCTGGTGTGTACTGCGAACCAGTCAAGCTCAAAGCCTCCCTCGATCTCCACGTCGTCGTCACGGGTCTTCTTGTGGAGGATGATGGCCTCGATGTCGGCGTCGCTGACCGTCTTTTTCTTGTCGCACAGCACCTTGAATTCGTCAAAGCATCTGAGCAATTCGTCTGCCTCCAGATGGTAGCCCATCTCGGCGAGGTGAGACTCAAAGGCGTGCTTGCCCGAATGCTTACCCAGGACAATGTTATTGGTCTGAATGCCCACGGCCTCGGGGGTGAGGATCTCGTAGGTCAGCTTGTTGGCCAGCACACCGTGCTGGTGGATACCCGACTCATGGGCGAAGGCGTTCTTGCCCACGATGGGCTTATTGAGGGGAGCGGACTGACCGATGATGTTGTAGACGGTCTTGCTGGCGCGCCAGATCTGGGTGGTGTCGATGCGTGTCTCCACCTGATAGATGTCAGGGCGGGTACGCATGGCCATGACCACTTCTTCAAGAGAAGTGTTGCCCGCGCGTTCACCGAGGCCGTTGATGGTACACTCGATCTGTCTCGCGCCGCCCAGCACGCCGCCCAGGGAGTTAGCCACCGCCATGCCCAGATCGTTATGGCAATGAACCGAAAATTCGATCTCGTCGGCGCGATCCACGCGAGCCATCAGGTACTCGATGAGTGCCTGCATTTCGGCGGGGGTGGTGTAGCCCACGGTGTCGGGAATGTTCAGCACCTTGGCACCATTCTTTACGGCAAGATTGCACACCTTAACGAGAAAATCAGGATCGGAGCGGGTGGCATCCTCACAGGAGAACTCAATATTGGAGCAATATTTTGCGGCGTAAGCAGTCATAGCGGCGGTCTTTTCCAAGACCTGCTCCTCGGTCATGCGGAGCTTATACTGCATATGTAAGGGGGACGTGGCGATAAACAGGTGGATACGGGGGTCGGCAGCACCCTTGACGGCCTCCCAGGCAGCATCCAGATCCTTGACGGCGGCGCGGGCGAGGGATGCGACCGAGCAATCCTTGACGGTCTCGGCAATGGTCTTGACCGATTCAAAGTCACCGGGAGAGGAAATGGCAAATCCCGCCTCGATGACGTCTACCTTGAGACGCTCCAGGCATTTGGCCACTTCGATCTTCTCTTTCAGGTTCATACTGCAGCCGGGAGACTGCTCGCCGTCGCGGAGGGTTGTATCAAATATTTTGACTTGTTTGTTCATGGGGTGATTCTCCTTTGGGAAAGGCGGATATGCATAACCCTTGAAGTTAGGCCCTATCTCCTTTTCTTAAAAGTTTTTGGAAGTCAAGAAACCTTTTTTCAAAAAAGTTTCTTGCGCATTCCTTCAATTCAAAATTGCGCCCTTATCGGCGGAGGACACCATCTTGGCGTATCTTGCAAGATAGCCCGTCTTGACCTTGGGCTCGGGGCAGACCCACGCGGCACGGCGGGCGGCCAGCTCTTCGTCCGAGACCTTTAGCACAACAGAGCAGTTCTTGATGTCAATAGCGATGACATCGCCCTCTTGTACCAGGGCGATATTACCGCCTGCGGCGGCTTCAGGGCTGACGTGCCCGATGGCCGCACCACGGGTAGCACCCGAGAAGCGTCCGTCGGTGATGAGGGCTACGGACTCACCCAGTCCCATGCCACAGATGGCGGAGGTGGGATTGAGCATTTCTCTCATGCCGGGGCCGCCCTTGGGGCCCTCGTAGCGGATGACCACCACGTCGCCCGAC
Organism: Clostridia bacterium; assembly: GCA_017456905.1. GTDB lineage: Bacteria > Bacillota > Clostridia > Oscillospirales > CAG-272 > CAMEON01. The sequence continues at coordinate 17,837 of JAFTIL010000039.1, read as the reverse complement.
TTGATATTGCCTGCGTAGATGGACTTGATGGCCTCCTCCTCGGAGTCAAAGACGCGGGCGGGGCCTTCGTGCTGCATCATTTCCGGGGCTACAGCAGACTGCTTGACCACACAACCGTCGGGGGCGAGATTACCCTTCAAAACGGCGATACCGCCGCTCTGGGAATAAGGATTCTCAATGGGACGGATGATCTCGGGGTCGCGGTTGATGACTCCCTCAAGATTCTCTGCCATAGTTTTACCCGTGACGGTGATGACGTCGGTATGGAGCAGATCTTTCTTGGTCAGTTCCTTCATGACGGCCCACACGCCGCCTGCTCTGTCCAGATCCTCCATGAAGGTGTTGCCTGCGGGGGCGAGATGGCAGAGGTTGGGGGTACGAGCGCTGATGGCGTTGGAATAGTCAAGGTCAATCTCCACCCCTGCCTCGTGTGCGATGGCGGGCAGGTGAAGCATGGTGTTGGTGGAACAACCGAGGGCCATATCCACGGTCTCGGCGTTTTCAAAGGCCTTGTGGGTCATGATATCACGGGGACGGATGTTCTGCTCGATGAGCTTCATGATCTGCATACCCGTGTGCTTTGCCAGGCGAATACGCTCGGACAGAGGCGCGGGGATAGTACCGTTGCCACGCAGAGCCATACCAATAGCCTCGGTGAGACAGTTCATGGAATTGGCGGTATACATACCCGAGCAAGAGCCGCAGGAAGGACAAGCGTTGCGCTCGTAGTTGTCTACACCGTCCTCGTCCATCTTGCCTGCATGGTATGCGCCCACAGCCTCAAACATATGGGAGAGGCAGGTACGGCGGCCGTCATCCAGATGGCCTGCCAGCATAGGGCCGCCCGAGCAGAAGATGGTGGGGATATTGAGGCGTGCGGCAGCCATGAGCAGTCCGGGTACGTTTTTATCGCAGTTGGGGATCATCACGAGGCCGTCGAACTGATGGGCCACCACCATGGCCTCGGTGGAATCAGCAATGAGGTCGCGGGTGACGAGGGAGTATTTCATACCCACGTGACCCATGGCAATACCGTCACAAACGGCAATGGCAGGAAACATGATGGGCGTGCCGCCTGCGGCGCGAACACCGGCCTTGACGGCTTCGGTGATTTTATCCAGGTTCATGTGACCGGGAACGATCTCGTTATAAGAGCTGACAATACCCACGAGAGGGCGGCTCATTTCTTCCTTGGTCAGACCCAAAGCGTACATGAGAGAGCGGTTGGGGGCGCGCTCTACGCCTTTTTTGACGTTATCGGAAATCATAATATATATTCCTTTCTGTATATCCAAAAATGTTTTGATACGCAACGGAAAATACAAAAAAACGATTGCCTTTTGTATTTGCGGTTATGAACCAATTATTTAGGTTAGATTTTGAAATAATACGGGCGGACAGTCGAGGACGCCTGTCCCTACAATGGTACAACTTTTTAAAGGTTTTTGAAGGGGGTATGGGGGAAACTTCTTTCAAGAAGTTTCCCCCAGCCGTCCTCCCTTACTTAGAAGCGCTGTCGAGGTCGGTGTCGTTCTTCCAGAGCATCTGCTCGCGAAGCTGCTTACCCACGATCTCCATGGGGTGCTTGGCGAGGGCTTCGCGCTTGGAGTTGAAGAAGCAACGGCCGTTCTTGTTCTCGGCGATCCACTTGCCTGCGAAGGTACCGTCCTGAATGTCGGCAAGGACAGCCTTCATGTTAGCCTTGGTCTGTTCGTAGGGCAGAACGCGGGGACCGGAGACGTACTCGCCGTACTCGGCGGTATCAGAGATGGAGTAGTTCATAGCGGCTACACCGCCCTTGTTGATGAGGTCGATGATGAGCTTCATCTCGTGAATGCACTCGAAGTAAGCGTTCTCGGGCTCGTAGCCGGCCTCAACGAGGGTCTCAAAGCCGCAACGCATGAGGTCGACGACACCGCCGCAAAGGACAGCCTGCTCACCGAACAGGTCGGTTTCGGTCTCATCGTGCATGGTGGTCTCCATGATACCTGCTCTTGCGCCGCCGATGCCTGCGATGTAAGCAAGAGCGATATCGTAAGCCTTACCGGTGGCGTTCTGCTCCACGGCGATGAGGCAAGGAACACCCTTACCTGCCATGTACTGACCGCGAACGGTGTGACCGGGGCCCTTGGGAGCGGCCATGAATACGTCGATGTCAGCAGGAGGAACGATCTGCTTGTAGCGGATGTTGAAGCCATGAGCGAAGGCGATGGCCTTGCCTGCGGTCAGGTTGGGCTCAATGTCCTTCTTGTACATATCAGCCTGAGCCTCGTCGTTGATGAGGATCATGATGATGTCGGCAGCCTTGGTGGCCTCTGCAACAGTCATAACGGTAAAGCCGTCCTTCTCTGCTACAGGCCAGGACTTGCCGCCCTTACGCAGACCGATGATAACGTTGCAACCGGAGTCACGAAGGTTCAGCGCGTGTGCGTGGCCCTGAGAGCCGTAGCCCACGATCGCGATCACCTTACCATCAAGTTTGGACAGATCACAGTCCTTCTCATAATACATTTTTGCCATAGTTAAATTCTCCTTTTTCTTTAGTTTCATCATAAATAGTTTCCTGTCCGCGCTCCAGCGCCACCGAGCCTGTACGGACAAGCTCCATGACCTCAAACTCTTCGAGGATCTTTTCTATACCTTCGGTTTTTGACTCCCCGCCCACAACGGCGAGGGTCAGCGTACCGACGGAGACGTCAATGATATTGGCGCGGAAGATGTTGGCGATCTGGATGATGGCATTCCGCGTGTCGTTGTCGGGCGTGCGTACCTTGTAAAGCACCAGCTCGCGACGGATGGACTTCTGAGGGGTCAGAAGCTTGACCGAATGGACGGGAAAGAGCTTGCGAAGCTGATTGGACAGCAGCCTCGCGTGGTCGTCGTCGGCCATGATCTCAATGGTGATACGGGAGGTATTGGGAAGATCTGCCGTACCTACAGCCAAAGACTCTATGTTGTAGCCTTTGCGGGAAAAGAGACGGGAGATCTGGGAAAGCACGCCTGCTTCGTTGTCAACCAGCACGGCGAGAATTTGTTTTTTGACTTCTTCCATGTTAATCTCCTTTCTCTCAGCAGATGATGAACTGTGTGATGTGGCTGCCGCCGCCCACCATGGGGCGTACCATTTCGTCAGTCTCAATGGCACAGTCGATAACGTAGCCGTGACCGCAGGCCTTGGCTTCTTCAATGGCTTCTCTGAGTTGATCCACCGTACTAACACGCTTACCAGACAACCCATATGCCTCGGCTAATTTAACGAAATCGGGAGCGCGGTTCAGATCGGTCTCGGAATAGCGCTTTTTGTAAATAAGGGTCTGCCATTGATGCACCATGCCGAGGGTGTGGTTGTTGAACACAAAGGTGATCACGGGGATGCCGTAAGCTTCTATGGTAGCCAACTCGTTACAGTTCATTCGGAAGCTACCGTCGCCCGTGATGTGGATGACCGCCTTGTCGGGGTTACCCACCTTACCGCCGATGGCCGCGCCCAGACCAAAGCCCATGGTACCGAAACCACCCGAGGTCAGAAGCTGACCGGGATAATCAAAGTGGAAGTGTTGGATAGCCCACATCTGATGCTGTCCTACGTCGGTCGCTACGATGGTGTCTTCGGGCATCAGCTCTGCGATGGTAGAAAGCACTTGCTTGGGGGTGAGGGTTTCTCCGCCCTCTTCGTAGACGGTTTCACGGGGGAGAGACAGAATGCGCTCGGTCCATTCATCGTGCTTCAGCTCGGGGAGCTTTTCGTTCAGGATGGTCAGCACCCGCTTACAATCGCCTACGATGTGGTGGTCAGTCTTGACGTTTTTGTTGATCTCGGATCTGTCAATGTCGATCTGAACGATCTGTGCCTGCTTGGCGAAGGAATTGGGATTCAGCGCCACACGGTCCGAAAAACGGCATCCCACGGCGATAAGCAGGTCGCAGGAGGCACAGGCCAGATTGGAGGCCTGTGAGCCGTGCATACCGATCATGCCTGTGGCGAGGGGATTTCGTCCCTCAATGCCGCCCGCGCCCATCATGGTGATGGCGGTGGGAGCGTCGATTCGGCGGATGAACTCGTCCATCTCTGCCTTGGCGCGGCCTCTGACCACACCGCCGCCGCAGATGACCAAGGGCTTTTCTGCTGCTTGGATCATATCCACCAAACGGTCAATATCGGCGGCATCGGGTTCGGGAGCCTTGAAGTTGGTGGTAGAGCGCGCCATCAAAGCGGCAAGACGGCCGTTTTTCTTATGAAGCTTTCGAGGCAGAGGCTCGTATTCTGCGGTTTCAGCAGTAACGTTTTTCAAAATATCGATGAGCACAGGCCCCGGGCGTCCGCTTTTGGCGATGGCGAAGGCTTCACGGATGATGTCGGCCAGCTTATTTACATCCTTGACCAGATAGTTGCACTTGGTAATGGGCATCGTAATACCCGTCAGGTCAACCTCCTGGAAGGAATCCTTACCAATAAGACCATCGGCTACGTTACAGGAAATAAACACCACAGGAGACGAGTCCATGTAAGCAGTGGCAATGCCTGTAGTCAGGTTGGTTGCACCGGGACCGGAAGTAGCGAAGCAAACGCCAACCTTTCCCGTGCTTCTGGCATAACCGTCTGCGGCGTGGGATGCGCCTTGTTCGTGGGCGGTCAGAATATGTTTGATCTTGTCCTTATAATCGTACAGCTCGTCATATACGTTGAGGATGGTGCCGCCGGGATAGCCGAAGATGGTGTCTACTCCCTGTTCCAGCAGGCATTCCATGAGTATTTTTGCGCCTGTCATTTGCATTTGCTGGTTCTCCTTTGAATAAAACGATAGCCCCACGATCCGAAAGCTGACCGTGGGGCTTACATATCATGTACGGTTCCAGAATAGATGCTTCGGTATAAATAAAACTTCAATAAACTCCTGAAACATCATATGGAACTGTTCATGTATCTCATGGCACAGCTTTTAGCATTATCCTCTGCGGCTACAAGTACAAGGCCGAGTAGAATAATGCTGACAAGCAATATGCTGTTGAGAGCATGAACGAGCATCATGGGTTACCTCTTACAGATAATCGCAAGAAATGCGACTGAAATAAACATAATAAATTGTACCACAAAAATGGTGTTTTGTCAAGGGGGAATTTTCAATTTTCTTTCATTACATCCAAGAAAATTCCTTGGCTTTGACATTATTTTGCAAGTTTGGCTTTTTTGAAATTCAAAAATCAGGCTTTGGGGGCCTCATCGGGGGTCAGACCCACGACGCTGTCTACGGGCATAGCGAAAGCGATGCCCTGCCCGGGGGTTTTGAGACCCACGGAGCGGTAAAGCGCATGGAGGATATCGTCACGGATCTCGGAAGGAACAAGGATCATGACCATTTCCTTTTCGGGGGTGACGGTGATCTCAAAACGCTTTTCTGCCTCTTTGTTGGCGGTGCCTCTGGCGTGGATAACGGTACCACCGCGGGCACCGAACTCCTTGGCGGCATCCATAACGGCCTCGCTGTAGCCTGCGTTCACAATGCAGAAGATAACTTCGTGCTGATAGTTACTCATATTCAAATACCTCCGTTTACCGTTTACCGTTTACACGATTACGCTTGCGTATTGGATAGGAACTGGTAGATGGCGACGCCAATGGTTCCTGTCATGGGAGTGGTAAAGGCAATGCCCTTGCCGTTCTTGATCGTCTTGAACTTCTGCTCCAGAGCAGACAAAGCTTCCGCGGCACGGTCCTCTCGAATGGCACTGAAGATGACAGCCTTGTCTGTCTCCACGAGACCAAGATAATGGAGCGTCTCCTTGGAGGCAGTTCCCTGCGCGTTCATGATGAGCTGCATATTGACCTCAAAGGACTGGAGAAAATCCGCGTAAAATTCCGCTTTGTTACGATTGACCACGGTGATGAGAAGCGTCAGCTTGCGAGGCGCGGACATTCTCTCAGAAGAAGCCGTTTCCTTGACGGGGAGAGAAGGCTCCCGTTTGTGATTAAATCTTGCCATATGGGTAACCTCCTGTTAGGTAAAGTCGATGATCTGCTCGTCGTCGGCGTTGAGGATACGGCGCATCGCGATGCGATCCTGTACCTTCTTGGCAACAACAGCACGGAAACCGAGAAGCTGAATGGTGATCAGAGGCGTCATAGCTACCATGGCCACAATACCGAAGGCGTCGCTCATAACCTTGGTCTCGCCCTGCATCACACAGCAAACACCGATGGCGAAGGGGAGAATAAAGCTGGAGGTCAGAGGACCGCTGGCAACTCCGCCCGAGTCAAAGGCGATGGCGGTATAGAGCCCGGGGACGAAGAAAGAGAGTCCCAAGGAGATGAGATAGCCCGGAATGACGTAATAAAGGATGCTGAAATCAAAGACGATGCGGAGCATGGAAAGGCCAAGAGAGACACCCACGCCCACGGACAGGGCGATCATCATGGATTTTTTGCTGACGGTGCCGTCGGTGATATCCTCTACCTGCTTGTTCAGCACGTGAACGGCAGGCTCTGCCAGAACGACCACCATACCGATGATGAAACCAAAGCCGATGACAAAGGCGGGATGGTTCCCTGCCAGCTCGGTGCCCATTTTATAGCCGATGGGCACGAAGCCCACCTTAACGGCGGTGAGGAAGATCACGAGGCCCAGGTAGGTATAAAGAATACCCACAGCGATCTGCAAAAGACGCTTTTTGGGAAGCTTCAGGCAGACGATCTGGAGGATGATAAAAAAGACAACGATCAGCCCCAGAGCGATGGCCACTTCTTTAAAGGTATGTAAAACAGTCTCCAAAAGGGCGGAACCGAGACCTGCCTCCACCGAGTAATCGGGAACGGCATAGCTCATGTCTCCGCTGGCAGTAACGCCCAGAAGCATGACGGCCAGAATAGGACCGATGGAACACATGGCAATGAGACCGAAGCTGTTCTCACCCACGTTCTTTCCGCCCATGGTAGATGCGATACCAACACCAAGAGCCATGATAAAGGGGACTGTGATGGGACCGGTGGTTACGCCGCCGGAATCGAAGGCCAGGGGGAGAAAGTCGGTGTTTTCGTTGATGATGACCAACGCGGTCAGCATGAACAGTACCATGTAGAAGAACATGAGCAGAGACGATAAGGGTTTATGGGTGGCCATTTTGACCACGGACACGATGAGGAACAGGCCCACGCCGACACCCACGGTGACGATGAGTAAAGTGCCGTTGAGCACTTCTCCTACCTGATTTGCAAGCACCGAAAGATCGGGCTCGGCCACAGTAATGAGCAGACCCATGGCAAAGCAAACTGCCAGCAGGACGGGAAGATTTCCCGATTTGGTCAGACCAGAACCGATCTGCTCTCCCATAGGCGTCATAGCCAGGTCGGCGCCCATGTTAAACAGGCCGATACCAAGGATCAGAAAGAAAGCGGATACGACGAAAACACCCATTTCCAGTCCCGTAAAATTCACGAGGGGCGTGAGATTGAGTAGCAGCACGATGGCCGCTACAGGGAGTACCGAAACAAGTGACTCCTTGATCTTGAGAAGTAAAATCTTACGCAAGGTCTGCTCCTTTCATACGTGTTATTTTCTACATATATATTATATCATGCGTTCGTTTGAATTGCAATATGGCAAAATAGAGAATATTGTTTTTTTCTTGACAATGTTTTGGACATATGTGATAAGCCGAAAAAATACAGCCCGACGGCGTACCGTCGGGCTATATTTTTGTTTATCTCTTATCAATGTCCACGTAAGGTCTTGCCTTGGCGATACACTTATAACCGGGACGGATGATCTTATTGGAGGTCATGTACTCTTCCATGCGGTGAGCGCACCAACCGGTGACGCGGGCGATGGTAAAGAGAGGGGTATACATCTCTACGGGGATGTCCAGCATACGGTAGACAAGTCCCGAATAGAGGTCCACGTTGGCACACATATCCCCTGTGGTCCCCTTGTAGGCGCGGAACAGATCGGGGGTGATCCGTTCAATGGACTCCAGAAGCTCGAAGTCTTCGCCAAAGCCCTTATCGTAGGCCAGCTTACGGGCGTACTTTTTCAGCATAACCGCGCGGGGGTCGGACTTGGTGTAGACCGCATGGCCCATACCGTAGATCAGACCGCTACCGTCGCCCACTTCGCCCTTGAGGATACGATAGAGGAAGGAGGTCAATTCGTCCTCGTTGTGGATATCGTCCACGTTTTCCTTGATGCAGTCGAACATCTGCTGAACCTTCAGGTTCGCACCGCCGTGACGGGGGCCCTTCAGCGCGCCGATGCCCGCGCTGATGGCGGAGTAGGTATCGGTACCCGAGGAGGACAGGACACGGGTGGCAAAGGTAGAGCAGTTACCGCCGCCGTGCTCGGCGTGGATGACGAGACACACGTCCAGAAGGTGCGCTTCTTCCTCGGTGTAGTTCTTGCGGGAACGGAGGACGCGGAGGAAGTTCTCGGCGGTGGACAGCTCGTCGCGGGGGTTATGGATGGTGAGAGATTTGTTAAAGAAGGCGCTGCGGTAGACCGCGTAGGACTGGGCGGCGATGACGGGAAGTCTTGCCACCAGCTCCATGGACTGTCGGAGCATATTATCAAGGGAAAGCCCGTCGGGGTCGGGATCGTAGGCATAGAGGGAGAGGACGGAGCTTTGGAGCTTGTTCATGATGGAGGACGAGGGCGCCTTCATGATGATGTCCTCGGTGAATCTGGGGGGCAGACGGCGGAGGGTTGCCAGCACGTCGTTGAACTCGGTCAGCTCCTCGCGGGAGGGCAGATGGCCAAAGAACAGAAGATAGGCGCACTCCTCAAAACCGAAGCGTCCCTCGGCGGTGAAATGCTCGATGAGGTCACGGAGGTCGTAGCCACGGTATTCCAAAACACCCTCTACGGGGTACTTTTCGCCCTCGCTGACCACGTAGCCGTGGGCGTTACCCACCTTGGTGACGCCTGCGGTGACGCCCGTGCCGTCAGGCTCGCGGAGACCTCGCTTGACGCGATAGCCGTCGAAGGCGGAACGGGGGATATCGTAGGCGGAACGGGCGGTGGTGAGCAGATGGTCAAACTCACGCTCTGCCCGTTCTTCTCTTTCTATTTGCTCCCTGGGTTCAGGGGGGATTTGATTGGAAAATTGCATGAATATATCCTCCTTGTAAAGGAATGTGGTCTCCCGAATGTAAAGACCGGGAGAATAGCTTCTTGTATTATAGCATACATTTGGCAATTTTGCAAGAGGTTCAACGAAAAAATTCATAAAAATTCTTGCGTCTTGGTATTTTGATGAAAATTCGGCATGAATTTGAATTTTTTGTGTAAAAAACTTGAGAGACCGCGTGGGCGGCCTCTCGGTGGGGATATAAAATTTATTTTGTGGCGGGAGGCCACGCAGGGCCTCCCCTACGGAGGCGTTAGTCGGTGGTTTCGGCGGGTTGGGTGGAGGCGGGGTCTACCACGGTGACGGTGGCAAAATCTGTATGTGTTTTACCAGTAGGAAGATGGGTCATGGTGAGTTTAATCCGCGACTCGCCTTTTTTCAAACCTTTGACGGTGATGCCGCCCGTAAGCTCGGCATTCATAATAGTATACTTATTGTAAGACACGATCTCCAGAATTTCGGGGTTTTCGGATATGATATCGAAGCTATAATCGTCATAGGCATATCCGATACCGCTTTGGGAGCAATTCATGGGATGATATGGGCGTTTGCAATCTGTACATGCAAAAGAAATTTCAAACCAATCCATCATCTTGCCCTGTGGAACTTCATAAACATCAGGTCCAATGCCCTCAAGGAAACTCACGCTCCACACATCTCCGCTCTCATCGACCACAAGATCATTTTCTTCTTCAACGGTCTCCTTGACCGTGATGGTCGTAACGGTATCCTTCGATCCGCCGGTAGGAATATAGGTCATGGTGATAGTGAGTGTTGTTGTGCCCGGCTTCAAGCCACGAACGATCAAGCCTGTACCGATACCGCTGAGAAGTGCGTATTTGTCAAAAGATACGACTTCTAAAACATCGGAATCTTGAACCTTCACTTCCACATTGTAATTTTTCGAACCGTACGGCAGATCGGGATTGAATGTATAAGCAGTGTCAAAGCCCTCGTATAATCCGCCAACCTTACACTCATACGCGGGAGACATGAAGTTAAAAGAACCGGCATTGGGCCACTCGCCTTTTTCATATTGGCGCTCACTACTTTCGCTTTCTGCCGTATCGCCTTCGCACTCATTATATGCGCAGGCCGAAGCAGTAAAAACCATTGCAAGCAGAGTGAGCAAAGCAAATAGTTTTTTCATAGAGGAGCCTCCTTATTAATCTTCCATATGATGGTACAAAATGATAGAACTATCGCCGGCGTAATGGCGGCCACAGGTTTTCATGGCTTCAAAATCATCGTGTACAGGATGAACTGTTGTGATTATTATAGCAAAAAATCAAACATCTGTCAACCGACTAAAGCGCATTTTAAACACTTTGACACCTCAACGTATAAAAAATCCGCTTCAGACGAAGCGGATTTTTTCGATATCACAGATATTCCTTATGGCGGTTCCCTGCGGGATCGGCCTGATAGGCCTCGTAGCTCGTCCAGATGATCTCGGCGATCTCGTCGGGGGTGCGGCTTGTGGAGTCCACGATCAAATTGAAGTTATTCCAATCGTAGTAGTCGGCGCCCTCGCCGTAGAACTTGATGAACCGCTGCTGCTCCACCTTACTTCTCTGCTCCAGCTCCTCGTAGATCTCCACCTCGGAGCAGGGCTCGCCGGGTCTGGGGTCGATGCCCACGCGGCGGGCGGCCACGCAGGGATCCACGGTAACGTAGACCTTGAAGGTGTCGGGGGCGAAGAACCAGGCCATACGGGAGTCGAAGATCAGGTTTTCTCCCTGCTCCTGCATACGGATGGCCACCTCGCGGGTGCGGTCGTCGATCTTTCTGTCCTCGGTGGGGTCACCCACACAACGCTGGTTATATTCCAAAATGCTGATGCCTGCCTCCTGGGCCAGCTCACGCATGATATTGCCCGTGGAATAGTAGGTGTAGCCGTGCGCTCCGACAAGGATCTTGGCCACGGTGGACTTTCCGCTACCCAAGCGGCCTGTGATGGTGATGTGCATGACGTCTGTCTCCTTTATGTGTGATAAAACTCAAAGGTTGGATTCAATACTCATTTTACCGATGCGCTTTTTCATTTTACGCAGATCTTTGAGCATCTTGAAGGTGTCGCTGAACACATGGACCTTGGACTCGCGGTGGTTAATGATCTTGACAGGGATCTCCTTGATCTTCATGCCGAACTTAGATGCCCAGAGGATGGCCTCAAAGTCGAAGGCGAAGCCGTTGACCTCGCAACGGGGGAAGATCTTCTGCACGGCATCGTGGCGGAAAGCCTTACAGCCGCATTGAGAATCGGAGAGCTTGAAGCCGCCCACGAAGCACAGCACCTTGATATAGATCTTGGAGGCCAGCTTGCGGATGAAGGTATAACCCTCGTAGCCGTCTCCCGTCAGGTTGCGGGAGCCGATGACAAGATCTGCCTCGGGGGTCTCCACAAAGGCATCGTATACACGCTTGATCACATCAGTACCGTAGGCCAGGTCAGCATCGGTAAACATGACGATATCGCCCGTAGCCTCAAGCACAGCGGTGCGAACGGCACAGCCCTTGCCTTGGTTAACGGGATATCCAACCACGCGGACGTTGGGGAGATTCATATCTTCCACGATCTTGTCACAGCCGTCCTTAGAGCCGTCGTTTGAGAAAAGGATCTCATAGTCCTCAAAGTTGGCGGACATATATTCGTGGAGGGTTCTCGCAGTATCGGCGATGATACTGCTTTCGTTATACATGGGGATGCAAAGAGAGAGCTTCATGATAATCTCCATTCGGCATTATATTTTTTGATAGATAAAGAAATCAAAGGTAACGGGGGTATGCAGCTCGGCGCAGCCGCAGAGCTTTTCGTGATCAGCCGGGCTTGTCCGCCAATAGTAGGGGGTCATGGAAAACAGGGCCTCCATGTGGGCGTAGTCGGTGATGGTGATATCGAATGTGACGGTGACCTTATCAAGCAGGTTGAAATATTCGCCGTCCACGGGGAGATCACGACGGCCTTCGTTGAGGTAGGGGTCATCGTAAATGACCTGTTTCAGACCGAAAAGGTGGTCTTCTCCTGCGCCTGCCACCATGAGATAGCCGCCTTTTTTCAACACGCGGGCATATTCGGCGGGCGCACAGGGGGCGAAGATATTGATGACACCATCGGCGCCGCCGTCCCGCAGGGGCAGTTCAAAAACGCTGCCTACCGCGTATAGGGTTTGGGAGGGACGATCACCCCTTGTCCGTTTGGCTGCCTTAGCGGCGGCGTCAACGGCAAACTTGGAGAGGTCGAAGCCCGCCACGCGATAGCCACAATCGGCCACCAAATTGGAGTAGTACCCTTCCCCACAGCCTGCGTCAACCATGATGCCGTCCGTGGGGATATACTTTTGGACGAGCTCGCAGAGAGCATCAGCGGCGGGCTGATAATAGCCTGCCGAGAGGAAGGCGGTACGATATCTCACAGCTTCCTTGGAGTCCCCGCCGCCGCTATGTCTGGGCGCGAGGGGGAGATAGCCGCCGCCACCGCCGTCAAAGCAGTGAGTCTTGGTGCCGCCGCAAAGGAGGCTTTGACTATTTTCAGAAACTCGAAGGCTTGCACCGCAGATCGGACAGATGAGTAGGTCTGAGACGATGCGTGGATCAAGTTCAAGGGTCAGATTCGGCATGGCCTCCTCCTTTGAGTGCATAATAAAATATTATACACCATTTCTTCCCTTTTTTCAAGGGATAATGAAAAGTTTTTTATGAATTTGTGTCGTAATCCGTGACTTCATTCAAAATATTCAATTCAAACCAGAAGGTTGAGCCCACGCCCAGCTTGCTTTCCACGCCGTAGGTAGTGTTATGCTGTTCTAGAATATGCTTGACGATGGAGAGTCCCAGACCCGTGCCCACCATGGCACGGCGATGGACCTTGTCGATCTTGTAATATCTGTCCCAGATGAGGGGGATCTGATCGGCGGGGATGCCTGCTCCGCTATCGGTAACCGAAATGCGAACTCTGTTGGTTTCCTTAATGACCTTCTGGGTCACTCGGACCAGCTTATCGTCGCCCGTATAGTTGATGGCGTTGTTGATGAGGTTATAGACCACCTGCAGGATCATGGTCTGATCGGCGATGACCTCCACGGGCGTATCGTAAGAAAACTCTATCCTGTACTCATCCTTTTGTGTTAGCTTTTCGTAGCGCAGCATCACGTTTTGCACGACGTCTGTCAGGTTAAAGGGCTCTAAGGTCAGCTTTCGCGTACCCGCCTGTAGCTTGGAGAGGTCCAAAAGATCGTTGACAAGATTGGAGAGTCTCTGGGTCTCGTCGATGATAACCTGCACGTTTTCGGGGGTGTTTTCACCCGGCAGATCACGCATGACCTCACTATAGCCGATGATCATGGTAAGCGGGGTACGGAGATCGTGGGAAATGTTGGCGATAAGCTCCTTTTGCAGCTTATCATTCTTCGAAAGCTCCTCGGAGGCGTGGGTCAGAGATTCGGACAGCTCCATGACCTCGCGATAGCCCGTGACCTCGAAATCCGCATCGTATTCCCCTTTTGCCAACCGTTTTGCGGCATAATTCATTTTTTGGATGGGATAGGATATATTGCGTGAGATCAACACCGCCAAAACGAGCGCACCCAACAAAAGGATCACGGCGATCATCCAGAACTGGGTCTCCAGCGTGTCTACCATGGAGCTGAGGGGGAGCAGCTCGGAGTTGAGAAGGATGATAAATTCTTCGCCTTGGCTGTTGTGGGCGATCCGAACGTGAACCGTGTTGATCCTGCTGATGGCAGTACGCTGCCACATGGGATTATTGACAGGCTCTCGGGTCTCGGCACCGTGTATCTGCTCCAGTTCATCGGGAGTTGTTTGGTGAACGTAAACCCCCCCGGATGCTACGGCCTTGTTATAAAGAAAAGTGAGGAATTTCTCCGACATATGGTGGATCATACAATCTCCCGAAACTTCCACGGAGGCAGTCTGGAATACCCGATCGCCCTCCACGCGAAAAACCCGTGAGCATATATCGTAATCCGTCCCGAATTCTTCAAGCACGGAATTGAGCTCCTGAGGATTGTTATTGAGCGTTGTCACAGCGGTATAATCCGCCATTTCCAACTCCTGATATTTTGTTTCTCTGTAGAAATAATTGAGGAGGCCGATCTGAAAGACCCAGACAACGATCAAGATAAAAAAGGTAAAGAGGGCCAGGAAAGCAAACAATTTTGCGGAAATACTGACACCCGGACGACGAATTTCATCCAAGGGCTCGTAAAAGCTTTTGTTTGACATATCCAACCCTCCTTATAATGAATTTATAGTGCAGTCTTTTTCATCAAGTTCCCTCAAAGCGATATCCAACACCGCGAAGGGTGACGATATAGTTTGCATAAGGGCCGAGGCTCTTGCGCAGAAGCTTGATGTGGGTATCCAGTGTGCGGGCATCACCGTAGAAGTCGTATCCCCATACCTCGCTGATGAGTTTTTCGCGTGAAAGTGCGATGTTACGATTGGCCAGCATATAGAAGAAAAGATCATACTCCTTGGGAGACATATCTACGCGCTCACCGCCGACGTAAACGATACGGGCGGTAACGTCAGCCTTCAAGCCTCCGTTGTCCAACTCAATGACCTGGTTGGGCGGCTGAACTGACGTAGTGGTCGTGCGCTTGACACGCTTCATGACGGCGTCAACACGGAGCATCAGCTCCTTGGGGGAGAAGGGCTTTACCACGTAATCGTCTATGCCCAGCTCAAAGCCGTTGATGCGGTCGTATTCCTCGCCTCTGGCGGAAAGCATGATAATGGGGGTCTGGGTGATCTTGCGGATCTCACGGCAGGCTGAAAAACCATCCAGCTCGGGCATCATGATATCCATGATAATGAGATCGTATTCGCCGTTTCTGCACAGTCTGACGGCTTCCATGCCGTCCCCTGCTTCGGTTACCTTGTGGCCTTCAAATTCGGCGTATTTTTTGATGATAGAGCGGATGCGGCTTTCGTCATCCACGATAAGAATATGATACATACTTTAATTTCCTTTCTTGAAAGAGTCGCGGAAAGTTCAAGCTATGCCGCGGGTTCGAGAGCAGGAGCCTTCTCTGTGAGATAGTCGGGAATATATTCCATGAGGGTAAGCGTCACCGTAAGCTGCTTTTTTTCCGCGGTTCTGTAAATCTCAAGCTCTACGGTATCTCCCACCGCAAGCCCCTCAACCGCATCAAAAACTTCACTGCTTTCGGTGATCTTCTGACCGTTGACGGAAACGATCAAGTCGCCGTACTGAAGCACCTCCGATACAGATTCGGAAACGTATACGCCCGTGTAACGGGATTTGTTGAAATAATAATAGGCAGTTTGCACGTTGCTTACGTCTACCAGGGTCAGGCCTGTCGTAGCACGGCCGCGAACGTAACGGTATTCGATGAGCTCACAAGCGATCTCATAGGCCGTATCGACGGGAATGGCAAAGCCAAGGCCTTCGATCTCCTCGGAGGACATTTTGGCGTTGACCACGCCCACAAGCTCTCCCGCTATATTGAAAAGACCGCCGCCCGAGTTGCCGGGATTGATGGGGGCGCTGATCTGTAGAAGGGTCATATCGTTACCATCAACGCTGATCTGGCGTTCGGTGGCGCTGATGATGCCCTCGGTGACGGTGCCTCCGAGGGAACCCAAAGGATTACCGATGGCGATGATCTCCTCACCGGCTACGAGATCATAGCTGGAGCCCAGCTTGGCTACGGTCAGCTCATATTCACCCGGATCAATCCAAAGGATCGCCACGTCGGTCTCCTCATCGCTTCCCACCAAAGAAGCCGAAAATTCCGTGCCGTCATTCAAACGAACGACGATGGAGTCAGCGCCGTCCACCACGTGATGATTGGTGATGATATAGCCTTCTTTGGCAATGATAACGCCGCTGCCCGCGCCGCCGGTGATATACTGTCCGATCCAGTTGGATTGCACCAAGGTTTCGGTGGATATCTCCACGACCGAGGCGGACACCTGAGCAATAATGGTGGGCACGGTCATCATGCTATTGCCTGCAGAGGTGATCACGTTGCCGTTTTCATCATAGGCAACGTCTGCTTTACCATTACCGTCTTCATCTTTTCTCTCGGGTTCTTTTTTATCCACGGTAGCGGTATCGGCAAAAACAATATCCGGGGCTTTTTCTTCGTTAAGTGAAGAGGTCTCGGTAAACGTGACCTCGGAATCATATTCGGGATCAGCTTCTTCCGTAACGTCGTCAGCGGCATCAGAGCCATCTACGATGACAAAATCACCTGCGGTACCGCTTTCCCGAGTGTCCTCGGTCCTTGCATCAGAGGAGTCGGTTAAGGTCCCGTTCAAAGCGCGCGCCGCCGCCCAAGCGCCGAGAAAGCAGAAGCCCATGATCAAAAGCAAGGTGCCTATGACACAGGTAGCGATAATGAGGTTGCGGCCAATGCCGTTACCCTTGGGAGCGGGAGGCGGTGAATAGACGAATCCATGAGCTCCCTCGGGAGTGGTGTATCCCCGTCCATCGGGCGTACCGTTTTGAATAAAGGTATAACCATTTCCTGACGTTGTACTTTGG
Source organism: Clostridia bacterium (assembly GCA_017456905.1). Classification (GTDB taxonomy): domain Bacteria; phylum Bacillota; class Clostridia; order Oscillospirales; family CAG-272; genus CAMEON01. The sequence goes on along the minus strand of JAFTIL010000039.1, from coordinate 1,189 downwards.
ATATGCTCCCCGTTTTTGGGGTTTACCTCTTGGGTATTTTGCGAATTTTCTCTATATGTCTCAAACATTTGATCGTTGTGACTCGGATCGTCTGTATTTGATTGTTGAAGGTTATGCTTTTCAGCATCAAATTCGTTCATATTGATCCTCCCGTGCTATTTTCAATCCTATTATATAGGCTCAATGTGATGATTTTTTGAATGTCGTGACACAGGTAGTTGAAAAATAATGAAATTCATCTAAAATCGTCCGATCAAGGCTTGGTCTCAACCATGATGAAGAAGGGCGAGGTGGGAGAATTGATAATCTTCACAAGAGTCGCGCAGACCTTGTATCTGCTGAGTCCCGAAAGATAATCGAGGATCATTTGCCCTTCGGCATCGCCTTCTTTGTGACCCGGATAAACGGCAATGTTCAGGATGGCGTCTCTATCCATGAGGGAAATGGCGTCACGGATGGCAGGCAATGTGGTCTCACGGAGGGTCGTGATGGCCTTGTTGCCTCCCGGGAGCCAGCCCAGGTTAAACATTCCTGCCTTAAACGGAACGTCCACGTATTTTTTGACGTTGGAATGGGAGTCCAGAATCAGTTGATAGTTATCTGGACAGCCCGACTTGACGAGAAGCTCCTGCGTGGAAGACCGCGCTTGTTCCTGGATGTCAAAGGCATAGACAAAGCCATGAGGGCCCACGGTTTTGGAGAGAAATTCGGTATCGTGGCCGTTGCCCATGGTAAAGTCTACGGCAATATCACCTTCTTTGAGGTGCTTGAGAATAAAATGCTTGTGAAGGTCGAGCAGGTCGATCATATGGGTCTCCTTAAATTTTCTTTTTTGTGATGTAAATTGTTGTTTAGGCGGCAGTGCCGCCGGCCAATGCCGGGGATGTTTAACCCGTGCGAACGACATCCCACGAGGGGGCATTGGGATATATTTGTGGGGTAGGGTCACCACATGGGCGGTAAACGAGGTGTTTGCCGTGATGCGAACTTTCCCCGGCGGGTCAAGAACTTTACAATTTCTACCTACTGTTTGATCTCTTGGCAAAATAATTTTTGCTAAAGATTCTTGGAGCGGGTCTGGGGGGCACTTATTTCAAGAAGGGCCTCCCAGGCGTACTCCGCTAAACAACAATTTATTTATTATGAATATCCGATCTTAAAAATTTGATAGCTCGCTCAACGGCGTCCT
>JAFTIL010000038.1 GCA_017456905.1 Clostridia bacterium | reverse complement strand
CACCCTCCGGCGTTGAAATTTTTGATGGATTTAGTCAAAGCGAGTTGAAGCAAGATGCCGATCTTGCAAGACGAGATTTGGCGAAAGACGCAAAAATTGCTCGCCGCAGGGCGTATGCGTTCGACTCTCTTCGGCTATAGTTCCCTTTTATTTTACAATGCTTTACAGGATTTGTCAACGGCCTTTCAGTCGCGCTCAAAGAAGGGGTATCTCGTATTCGGCATAAGACAGCGCAGGCACTGCCGTTTCAAGGACATTCCCTGTCACAGAAAGAGTCACAACCGTCTTCTTGATCTGCATATCGTCCAGCTTATTCATGGACAGCAGGCTATCTGCCATCAAACGAACGCCCTGCGCCTCGCCGTCGGCTACCGAGAAAGCGGACAAATTGAGCGCCACCGTCCCATCCTCCTCGGAACGGTTCAAGAGGTTGAGAATCAATGCTGTGCCGGCCTCATTCATGGACAACTGAACCTGTACGGAGTCTGTACACTCGGGATGATAATTCTCCATGACCAAGGTTCGGTATGCCTTGGTGTGGGCAAACTCATGCATCATCATGCCAGCCGCCGTCGGGAAAGCACCTTCCTTGGGCGTCTCTATGACGGACTGAGCGTGGGTATTGGCCAAATTATTGAAGTTAATGAAGTCGATGTCCATACCGTGTCGTTGCCACATCATGAGGGTGGCGGCGGCATTCAAGGCGTATGACCATTTGGAAAACAGAAAGCACTTGCCGTGCCGCATTTCGGAACGGGGCACCATGTTGTAGATATCAGCGCCGTTGAGTGGTAACCATTCGGTATTGCAATAACGGATATGAGTACCGTGGGCTTCATTGAAGGCGTGAATCATGCTGAGCTTGCGTTCCAGATCAGCCTCCTCAAAGCCTCTGTCAGCCAAAAAGTCAATATCCATGCCCGCGATCTCCACCATGCGGGTTAAGGTATCAATGTCGTGGCAATAGGAGACCATACCGATCTTGATGGTTGGATCCACCGCCTTCATGGTACGAGAATAAAGCACGCAGGTCTCGGCGTATTCCTCGCCCGTGAACCAACGGTGGATCTCATTGTCCATCTCCCAATATTTGACATGATAGGGCTTGACTCGTCCGTTGGCGATACGTGCGCGGCCACCCTCGGTAGTTTCGTCGCCGTTACAGTATTCAACCCAAGCGGCAGCTTCACGAGCACCCGCATCTTTGTCCATGAAATTGGGTAGATCGCGCCCATGAAGGGCGCCATACAGGGTCTTGTCGTTGGGATCACCGCTGAGTGACTCCGGGGGAACGTATTCATAAAAGCGTTTGAAGGGATGGAACATATTTACGCAGATCATAGACTCTCCGCCCAACTCCTCGGCATAGGTAGCCAGCTCGTCGGTGCCGATATCGTTGTACTGATAACCTCCCCAAAAATAAGAATACATAGGCGGGCGGCACGAACCTACGCCGTCACGCCAATTATAGAAGGAGGCAAAGCATCCCCCCGGCCAGCGAATAACCTTGGGGGAGACGTACTTCCCCGCTTCCACCGCGCTTTTCTTAAATCCCCGAATGGCATCCGAGGGAGTGAGAGTGAAGTCATCGCAGACCACCGAGGTATGGGGAGGCAGGAGCAAAGCAAAGGTGTAACGTCCTTCCTCGGGCACCTCAAAGGCTGCCCATACGTCGGTGTAGTCGGTACCTACAGCGTTTAGAGCACAGATCACAACGGGATTATCGGTGGTTCCCTCCTTATAGATCGCTACCTTCAGCCACTCACTGCCTGTAATGCTTTTGATCTTCCCCTTGAAGGTATAGGTTACGCCGGGGAAGCAATGCTTGCCGTCCTGAGCGAGACCGCCAAGGATATCACTGTTGTTCTCCACCTTCATAGAGTGGTCACCGTGGCAGGCGTCGTCACAGTAACCAATGCGGACGTCGGCAATGGGGGATCTTTCAATGACGAAGGTGGAATCATCCTCAATGAGCTGATACCCTGCCGTGCCGGGGAAGGCAAACCAGGCATTATGCTCGTAGCCCGAGTGGTACCAGTCGAAGACCCGCCAGTCGGTCTCACAGCGGGAGGAGTGGTCGTTTTCGTCCTCCAAAAGATCATACCAAAGCTTGTTGATCATGCGATAAGGGTAGAAGGGCTCAAAGCTACGGTTGAAGAACATTTCCGCCGCCATGCCCTCCACCTGCAGGCCGTATCCCAACTCGATGAAATTGGATGCCAGCTTGGGGCTGATGGGCGACGAATGATATTGCGAAGTCGCTTTCAGTTTCAAATTCATAAAAACCTCCCGTTGTTCTTTAGATGTCATAGCATAAATCTTCCATTTTTTTATGTTGTAGTTATTATAACATCAATATATGAATTTTTCAAGCAATTTTCGTATTTCGATCACGCCGAAGGCGTGGATAAACAAAAAAGAACATTTGTCGCAATCCGTTTTGTTTTTGGTGGAGATAAGTGCGACAAAGTCGAATACCCTCACCTCAAGAACTGCCGCCATCAATGCCTATGTCCAAGCTCATCCCTTCTTCAAAAGCATTTCCTGGCGATACTCTTTTGGTGTGCAACCGATCTCCCTGCGGAACGTCCGATAAAAATGGGCGTAATCCGAAAATCCACACTCATAGGCCACACGGTCAGCCGTGATATTGCTGGTAGACAAAAGCAACTTGGCCTTGCGGATGCGCGCCGCATTGACGAAAACGTGGGGGGTAAGCCCCATGTTTTCCCGAAAAATGCGAATGAGGTAATTCTCACTGAAATGAAAGACCGAGGACAATTCCGCAAGGGTGGGTGGTTTTTGCAGATCCTGCGTCAGGAGGTGCACCATGTGATCAACCAGCATATCTCTCTCGCTGCGTGCCTGCCCGCGGAATAATCGGGTCAGAATGGTACAGAGCAGACCGTTCTTAACAACGCGCGGGGCGTTCTCATTCTCGGCGTTATTCAATTCCCGCAGAAGGGGGAGAAGGGCATCCGGATCGAATAGCCCCCGACGGGGTAAGGCAGGCGCTTCATCACTCCATGTGCATTCTCCGAAATGCAGATAGAAATACACGGGACACTCACTGACCTCGGGACCGTCCTGAAAGAGGCCTCTTTGCTGGATATAGTATTCTCCTCTTGAAAGCTCCACAGAAACACCGTCCTCGGTAAAGCGAAGCACACCGTCCAGCATCAGAAGCAGAATGTCGCTGGATTCCACGCGGGTGATGTGCCGCTCGTTGGGGAGAAACTTGCGGAAAGCAGACAAACGGTAGGTGGGAACGGTTTGCATGGATATGCCGCTCGGCATGATGGTCACCTCCTTACGGGTTATGCTCTTATTATACCGCGATTGTTTGATTTTTGCAATGTTTTTTGTAAAATTATTCCTGTTTTTTTGTTTTGATATGTGATAAAATTAAGGTAGAAATGAAAGGAGGTCTGTTATGTCTAAATTGCTTTCACGTATTCTCTCTCTTTTGATCGTCCTGTCCATGTTTGCATCCACCGCCTGCTCGGGAGGCACGACACAAAAAGAAACCTCTTCGCATTCTCAAGAGACCGAAACAGAACCGCCAACGTCAGAGCTTGCCGAATCCGATATCGAGACCGATCCGCCTATCGAGCTCGGAGAGCCGCGAGACATCCATGTTACAACGAAAGGAGCTATAGACAACATGAAATTTTCCTCTCTTCCTCTGGGGCAGGTACAAGCCACCGGCTGGCTGAAAAACCAACTGCTCCTTCAAGCAGAACAGGTCACCAAGCAATTTGAAAAGCTTTCCCCCGATTGCAAATCTGAGGGCGATAACCGCTCGGGTTGGTTGGGCGGCTCGGGCGAGAGCTGGGAGCGGGGTACCTACTACACCCGCGGTCTCATCGCCTCTGCTTACGTCTTGAATGACGAGGATATGAAGGTACAAGCACAGAAGTGGATCGATTGGACTTTGGAAAGTCAGGTCGAGAGCGGCGCCTTCGGCCCTTATGCAAGCGACCCCGAAAAGCTGGACTACTGGCCGCTGATGCCTATGCTCATGGCGCTGGAGTTGTATCACGACGCCACGGAAGATCAGCGTGTGATCCCCTTTTTGCAGAATTATTTTGCTTGGGAAGCCGAAGCGTTAAAAGCCAAGCCTCTGACTTCTTGGGCAAGAGTTCGTGGCGGAGACAATATTTTGGCGGTGCTGTGGCTCTATGAGAAGACGGGGGACGAGTCCTTACTTGACCTTTGCGAGGAGCTTTATAAACAGACCTTTGATTGGGAACAAGTCTATGACGAAGAGGCGTGGATGGGTACCTACCATATCGTCAACGCCCAGCAGAGCTTCAAGCTTTTCCCCGTCATGTATGCCATCACGGGAGACGAGCATTATCTGGACGTTTACTACGAAGGTATCGAAAATATCTACATGGCATCGGGACGGCAGGACGGTATGTCCAACGGCGACGAGATGAGCCGAGGCATCGACGGCGTTTACGGTAACGAGACCTGCGCCGTGGTGGAGCGTATGCTCTGCGATGAGATCGCCCTCCACCTCCTCCGTGACGCCACCATCGCCGACCATCTAGAGCTGATCACCTACAACGCTCTCCCTCAACAGCTCCTCCCGGACGGCAAAGGACAAGTCTATTTCACCATGCAGAATCAGGTCATGGCTAATCTGGGGATTCACGGCTTTACCAGCGAGGGCGGCGACCGCTCGGTCTACGGTCTTCCCGGCGGCTTCCCCTGCTGTGTCCACAACTACCAGATGGGCTGGCCTCTCTTTATCGCCTCCATGTGGATGTCCACCTCCGATGGCGGCCTTGCCGTGGGTGCCTACGGCCCCAATACCGTCGCCGCTACTGTGGGGAACGGCACAAGGCTGACAGTCACCCAGACCACCAACTATCCTTACGAGGATACAATCGCCTTGACCCTCTCTGCCGACAAAAGCGACACCTATCCGCTTTACATCCGAGTACCCGAATGGTGCACCGCTCCCTCTGTCACAGTCAACGGCCACGCCGTGGAGGCAGAGCTTGTGGCGGGTGAATACGCCGCCCTTACCGCTACGTGGGAGGACGGGGATGTGATCACCCTGACCTTCCCCGCAGAAATCACCGCCACCCTCACCGATAACAACAGCGTCAGCATCCGTCGGGGGGCCGTCCTGTTCGCCCTTGAAATCGGTGAAAATTGGAAAAAGATTGCTTACGATCCTTTTAACTGGCACATCATCCGTCAGTACCCTTCCTACGATATTACCCCCACCACAGACTGGAACTACGCGCTGGAGAACTTCAACTTTGAAGATGTAGCCTCCAATTTCACGGTCATCCGCAGCCCCATTACCGACGAGATGCGGTATCAGCTCTCGGATGTCCCCATGGTGCTGGAGGCCAAGGCCAGAGCCGTCAAGAACTGGGCGCTGAACACCGACTTGAATATTGCGGGAGATACACCTGTTTCCCCTGTCGCCGCCGACCGCCTGGGTGACGAGACTGTCACGGTGCGGCTCGTACCCTATGCTCACACCCGCCTGCGCATCACCCTGATGCCTTGGACGGGAGATCCCCAAGCTCCAAAGTCTGAGCGCCCCGACCAAAGCACCCTTTTGTTCCCCTCGGTGATTGTGCCTTTGGAGGCTCAGGGAGTAGCTGCCGGCACCACCCAATTCTCCTATACTGTAAATCTGGCCTATGATTCTCCCGCCGACCTGGCCCTCAAGGTGGAGATCAACCGCAGGGATGCGGGCACCATTACTCTGACCAAGGGCAACGGCACCCTCACGCTGGATACCGAGCTTCTGGGTACAGATCGCCATAACCGCATCTCCTTTACAACCGCCGACGGCTCTGCTATCCCCGCGGATATGACCCTCTCTTTGTCTGTGGTGATTCAAGACAACGGTATCGTCCGCTACGAGGCCGAAAAGGCCAAGCTGACGGGCTCGGCATACACCACCGGTTCTCACATAGCGGGCATTGATGACGTTGGCTCCTCCTTGACCTTTAACAATTTGGTCATCGGCGAGGGTGGTGACTATACCCTCCGCTTCTACTACGCTGCCCCCATGGGTCTGGCCACCCACACCGTCTACGTGGACGGGGTCAAGTGTGGTGTCCTGCGCTACAACGAGAACGGTAAGTCTCTGGGTTGGGGCAAGTTCAGTGAGGATATCTACGCCGACATCCACCTCACCCTCGAAAAGGGCCCCCACACCCTCCGTATTGAGAAAACCGCCGACGATGTGGGTTTTGCGGAGCTGGATGCCTTCGATCGGATCCCTTGCGCATTGACCGGCGGCGTACCCGAAACGTCTCCAAAAGACTAAAATCAGGGAAGAATCATTAAAAATGTGAGCCAATCTGTCAGGCAGATATTTGCCCGACGGATTGGCTCTTTTTGAAAAAAATTGATTTTCCCAAACCACGCTTTGTGCCTGTTTTTATTCTTCCTCCACTCTTTCCTGCGCAAAGCTTGCCGCCTGTACTTTCGCACAGCTTGGCGTGGTTCGCTTCTCCCTGGTTCTTCGTCAAAAACAAAAACGGACTGCTTACGCAATCCGTTTTTGTTTTTGGTGGAGATTGATACAACAAGGTCGAATATTTTTCCCCAATAATCAATTTTACTTTAGTGCCGCGCTTTTCTCGGCAATTCGCTTTTCAATGTCGCTCAAATCAAGAGGCTTGTATTCGTTCAGCTTCTTCTTATTGTAATTTTTTGAAAAATAATTGAGCATATAAGTCATATCCTTGACGTAATCACGAAGCCCAATATGATCATAGGCATCAAAATAAATATGCTTAGCTTTCTCGATCAGCTCATCTATGCCCTCTGTTTTACCCAAACGGAACATACAGGTCGCAATATCCAGGAGTGTCATAGCGTGATTGGCGTGAGTGCCGCCAATGGGGTAAGCATCGTATCCCTGCTTATCGGGGTACATGAATCGCTCGATCACATCCACGCTTTCTTGAAAATGAAGCATGGCATTTTCGTAGTCTTCCATATCAAAGTAACGATGTCCGACACCATCACAAGCGATGAAAAACTCCTGCCATTCGATCATTCGGAGATCTTTGGCCTCCTTCATTCCTTCCTCACCCTTGATATAGCTGGCGGACATCCGCATTCTGTCAGCCAACATATAAGGGTACATATACGGGAGAGACTCAATGATCTTGACGATATCCTCGTAATGATCCTCACCCTTTTCAATTTCTAAATACCTGTAGACGTGAACGATATTCTCCTTTGTGCGGCAGGTGCAGAATACATCTTGGGATACGCTGATGATCTGACCTCCCAGTTCAAATACCTTATTCACGATTTCCTCGCCGCGATCTACGTTATAGGCGTACAAATTGAGCAGCTCGGTTTTGAGTTGAATGGAGGCGGGATACAGCTTCAAGCCATCAAGCAAAATTTGCTCTGCCTTCTCAAAATTGTTCCAAAAATAATTTTTGTGCTCCATGCAGATCGCTTCGATCTCTTTATCGACGTTTTTTACGTCGAAGTCAAAGAGCTCATCCAGAGACACCTTGAAAAATGCCGCCAGCGTGGGAATCATGGTCATATCGGGATAGGATGCTCCCATTTCCCACTTTGAGATTGCCTGTGCGGTTATATTCAACGAAGTAGCCAATTGCTCCTGAGTGAGGTTGTTGGCTCTGCGAAACTCGCGGATCTTGTTGCCGAGATTCATATACGTTCTCCTTTGATCGGTTTCGGAGGCGCCTTCCGTACTTTTATTATACCATGCTGGTAGAGTAAAGTCAAACATCTCATTCTTGAATTTTTTCAACTATTGGTTGGGGCGGTTGAGAATAAGATAACCGCCGAGAGTGACCGTAATTGGTCGCTCTCGGCGGTATTTTTTAGTTATACATCTTTGCCGCGGTTGATGAAAAAACGTTTCACATCTGCCCAGGTGAGACGGCGGATGATGATATCTACAAGCATCAGAAGGGCGGCTATGATACAAAGAGGAATTTCAAACGTGATGACTGACCGAAGAATTCCCGGATCCTGCGTAGCTAAGTCGGTGGGGGTGGCGTCAAGGGCTCCTCCGGTGGCATCGGCAATCCCCGACAGCAGAGAATGGTCCTCCTCCCTGAAGAGATCGTATTCTCCGGAATAGGACACGGCAAACACCGCTGAGGCCGTATCCACGACTCTGGCGCGCTTGCGCCACGTTACGGTGACCTCGTATTCCCCCGATGTTCCCAAGGCAAGACTTCCCTCGTACGTAGACGAGGAGATACGGTCAAGCTGGATCTTTCGTTGCTCGGGGCCTGAGATCTCGGCCATCAACTCAAAGTCGTTACCGCCTTCGGGCAGCTCTGCCTTGACCGTTACGTGGCTGCCGTCCACGGTGACAGAGGGGATAAAGGCCGCATCGTAACGTGTGGTGGGACAAGTAGCTTTTTGGGCGTTTTTGATAAAGCTTTGCCCCGCCTCCCCCAAAAGGAAGGCCTGGCTCCATCGAGAGGCAAGATCTGTGGTAAAGCAAGCGACGATGCCCTTACCGTACTCCCAAGAGGCATAGATGGGATCCCCCGTATCAGAGGTCAGGTGTACGGTGGCGTCCTCCTTGGCGTGCATACCCACATAGCCCTTGATCTGGGGGAGCGTTGTCAAGCCCTCTGTGACCTTGTCACTCACTGCTATCAAAGGCGTAAACGGCGTTTCAAAGGCATATTGGGATGAAAAGGTCTCGGTTTTCTCTACCATGATATTAGGCAGCTCCAAGGCACTCGTGACATGGCTATAAGTACCGCCCGCCTTTTGGGCCATATGATTTAAAACCGAATTGGAATTAGTTATGTCCGACGAACCGGGTCTTCCTGAGGGCCTGAACACAACATCTCTCCCAAGTACGTTGATCTCAATGGTTGATACCAAAACCCCATGGTCCTCGTGCAATTTTTTTACTTTTCGATAGATCCTTTCATGGGTTTCACCGGGAGAGCCGTCCGATAAAAACAGCACATGTTTGATATCAGGCTCCTCCTCCATCTCTTCCAAAAGACGCTCCACCTCCTCTAAAGCAGGTGTGTACACGGTTCCTCCGGCAGAGGTGATGCCTGATATGGTAGCGGCAACCTTTTTCTTATTTTCTGCGGTCATGGGCGTAGGCCGGACCACGGTTTCAGCATCACCGGCGAAAATAACTACACTTACATAGTCGTTGGGCTTCATGGAATCCAAGGATTTAATGGCGCCTATTTTGGCTAGCTCCAAGGCGTTTTCGTAATCCATACTGCCCGAGACATCGATGACGAGAAATACGGCTCGTTTACTGCTGGTAGCACCGTAACCCAAGGGAAGCATTTTTTCGTAGGTTGTATTCGCCATGTTCCCCTTGGAAAAGGTCTTATCTCCACCCACAAAGCAAAGGCTCTTGCCGAGAAATTTCACTGCCTTATCCAGCGAGCTTTCCAAATCCGCCGGTAACTCCTGCACGTCCACGTTCATCAAATAATACCCGTCGTAATTGCTGAGGGTGGGCAGATCCGAGGGGGCGTCCTCTTGAGAGACCACCGTTACCTCGGCATCGGTGGATAGGATGTTTTTCAAGCCCTCCGCCTCCGAGGGGTTTTTCGCAATGATCAAAAGGGAGGTCTTTCCATAGGTGCGCAGGGCGGTATAGGCCTCGTTATTTCTGGTTTCGGTGTCGCCGTCACAGGTAAGAACGGCGCGGTAGGTGTGAAGCCCCGCGGTTTCCGCGGTCAGATCATAGGTTACCACCGTCTCTCCAAGGGTCAGCGTCACGGAGCGCTCTTCTATAAGGGTGTCGCCGTCGTATAAAGCAACCGTTGCCTCCCCTTGAATATTGCTTTCCAGGGTCAGGGCAATTTTCAGCTCTTCTCCTACGTAACCGCCGCCTACGGAGGACATGGTATTGATCTGTGCCTCTTGCTCCGCCTGCCCGTTGGTGTCAAAATGCATGGTGTCAATGCGTACCCCTTCCTCAGCCAGACGGCGGGCGGCGTAGAGGGCGTCTCCTGAGGTCTCCTTGCCGTCGGACAGAAGAATGATTCGTTTGTGAGTATATTTGTCCATGAGCTCCACCGCGCGGTACATGGCAGAGGTGATATCCGAGCCGGAAGCATCCGCCTTTTCCAGCGAGACCTTTCCCCATCGGCTCTTGGTGCCCACAAAGACAGTATCCTGCCCGAAAAGCACCACGCCCTTCACGTCCCGCTCCGCAAATTCGTCCAAGAGGGACTCACAGATCGCAGTCATGTCTTCCCTGACCGGAAGGGTACTTTCGGACACGTCCACAAGGATGACGGTGCTTTGTCTGTCGGTCTCGCTGGAAATGCAAAAGCCGGATGCCAAAACCGCAAGGATCAAGGCAATGACGCCGTGCAAAGCCAGCGAAGCGATGGTCTTTCCTTTGCGGCGCTTTTCCTTTTTCATGGTAAAAAAGATCACGAGAAGGAGAACGGCCACGGGGATGAGCATGAGCATCCACAGGGGGCGTTCCAATATATATCTAACGTTTTCCACGGTAATGATACCCCCATTCAAAGATCAGAAGTGAGGAAAGAAGTACGGCCACGAGAGGAAGCATACTGGAGGACAGCAGCTTATCACGGGAGCTTCTTTCAAAGGGCTTGCTCATAATGATGGAGTCTGCGCTGTAGGTCTCGTACTCCGCCTCGGGAATGAAGACAAAGAAAGACGCCTTGCGAGACTGCTTGTTCAGCTCGTAGGTCAGGGTGTGAAGCCCAGGTTCAGTCGGAACAAAGGTGGGACTTGTCCCGCTCAATTCGGCTTGGCCTTTCATGGGTTGTTTTATGGCCGCCTCCTTGGCATTCTCCTTCAGGGTGATCTCCACCGTCTCCCCCACGGTATAGGCTTTCTTGGGGAGAGAAGGCGGCAGAGCCAAGGTAGATGCGTTTCGGAGAAGGATCATAAAGGCAGGGGTCATGGCTAGATTGGTGGAAGAAATGGGAAACAAAACAGATAATGGCGGGTGCCATTGTCCAGCACGCGGGAAAGCCCCATGACTTCTCCGGAGATGCCGCCGCATATAGATTCCCAGGATGTTTTCTGCTGCTCCGGCGGTAGTACGGTGATACCGCCGCGGGAAAAGGGTGTCTCCACATATTTATTGATGTGTACGTCCAGTATGGCGGTTTCCATGTCTTTAAACAAAGGATCCACCGTCAGATCGTCGCGCAAAAAAGCGCTGATATTTCCACCGCCTCGGGGAGAACGGGTCCCATAGGGTCTGATCTCCCCAAGGAAAGGCCGATTGATATCTGTATGAAGTTGCGTAAAACCGATGGTCAGGCTATTTTGGGGGAAGTTATCATCGCTTGTAGATACGCAACCGCTGAAAAGATAGAGGTCGTAAGCGCCGTCAAGAGAAGCATTGTAGTGCTTTTTTACGGTCACATCACAGTTGCCCAAAGCCTTGAAGCCCTCCTCGAAAAACAGGGTCTCGGTGCCCAGCACCAGCACGGTCACCTTTTCGGAGCTTTTACCCACCACGGTAAAGCGATTGTCATGCTTCAGAGCATCCTCCACGTCAAAGAAAAGCGTCGCTTGCTCAAAATTGCTTTTCTCCGTTGTAAACTTGAGCTGCATGGGCTCACCGTCCACGCAGGAAATCATGGCGGTATCCACCAACACGTCATCTACCGAGAGACCCACGGTCACCTCTCTGTCCTCCCCATAGCTGACAACGGTTCCCTCAAAGGTACCGCCCATGTGTGTGAGCGACGTAATGGCCACGTTTTTCTCGCCTCGGTGCATATTCACCACCTCGACGTTTTCCACTTCCGCATATTGGGTATCGGTATAAAACGTGACCTTGGCGGATCCCATACGGGCATAAGCCTCTCGTGCCAGCTTCATGGCTTCGTAAACGTCACATCCGCCAAAGCCACAGGCCGCTTGATCCAGCGCGTTGATGGCCTCGCCCTTGCTTCCTCCCGTTACAAGGCAGGCGGGCGTATCCGAGGCAATGATGACCGTCATGGAGGAACACGTACCGCTTTGTGCCAGTTCTTTGGCCTGGGCTACAGCGGCCTCAAAGCGGGTGACACCATCCAATTCCGTCTGCATACTGGCCGAGGCGTCGATGATCACGATTTGCCCCGAGATCTGCCCCAAGGCAACGGCGGGTTGGGTTGCGGAGAAGGCCAGCAATCCCAAAATTGTGAGTTGGAGTATAAAAGCCAAAAGGCTTGTCATCCGCTTGATGGGTAGACGGGTTTTCAAGAATCTTTCACTGAGATGCCAAAGGTAGGTGCTGGATACGTCCTTTTCCTTGTGATCCTGCTTGATGATATAAATGATGATCAGCGCAGGGATAGACAGAAGGAGCAAAAGCCCCCATAGATTTTGCATGATCATTGGATCACCTCCGCAGAAACAGCTTTTCCAAAGAGCATTTCTTCAATAGCCTCGTCGGTGCAAACGGTGAAGTATCCCGCGCCGCGGGAGGCACAAAAGCTTCGCAGCTCACTTTGGTGATACGCAAAGGCTTGGCGATAGGCCTTCAGATTGGCTTTGCTGAAATTCGACCGATAATCCAGTTCTCTGTCCTCGGGATCCCGAAGGGTATATTTCCCCAACACCTCGGGATTGATCTCGTCACGGGAAAGCACCTGAATGAGATGCACTTCCCGCCGCTTTTGGATCATGAGATCCACCGCCTCTTTCCAGTCCTGATCCGTGAGAAAATCAGAGATCAGCACGGATATACCCCCGATAGCACCGCTTTCGTGGGTGTTGTTGATGGCTTTTCCAAGCTCAGAGCTACCCTTGAAGGTTAAGGTCTCCAGTCCGTCGACGGCAGAGTAAAAGGCGTCCTTGCCCATGACCGTGCCCGAAAGATCACGGCATTCATCGCCGCTGATACCATAAAAGGTCACCCGATCCATGGCTTGAACCGCCAAAAAGCCCAGTGCCGCGCCGATGCGCAGGGCTGTATACGCTTTGGAGGGGGTCCCCCAATCCATAGAAGCGGAGGTGTCAAAATAAATACGGTGGTGTAGCTGGCGCTCGTCAACAAAGAGCTTCAGATACAGCTTTTTGAAGCGGGCGTACAGATTCCAGTCCACCCGTTTCAGCTCATCCCCCGCCACGTATTCGCGGTAATCCGCAAACTCCGCGCTGCTTCCGTATGCCTGTGACCGTCGGTTGCCTCCGAAAAGGCCGTTCATCAGGTTTTGGATAGAGAGATCGTGTCCCTCCAGCATAGCGATAAAGTCTTCATCTATGATACGTTTCATGGCGCACCCTTATTTCTTTGGGACACTCTTGACCAGCTCGCGGATGCAATCGTCTGCTGTCAGCTTGTCAGCAATGGCCGCATAGCTTGGCTTCACCCTGTGGCGCAAAACGGGGAAGGCCAAGGCCTCGATATCCTCGTAGGCAACGTTGTAGCGCCCGTTCATGAGGGCACGCACCTTGCCCGCGGTAATGAGCGCCTGTGCCGCGCGGGGGCTGGCGCCAAAACGGAGATATTTCTTGGTGAAATCGGGACTTGAGGAAAGCTCGGGGTGGGTAGCGCAGACCAAACGCATGGTATAGCGCATGACCTGCTCCATGATGGGAATCTCCTTGGCGCAAGTCCTCATGTCCAAAAGCTCCTCGGCGGTGACGACGGCGGACGCGGTCTCCTCCATGGTTTTCTGGGTCATGGCCACAATGTCGTAAAGCTGATCGGCTGTGGGAAATTCCACGTTGAGCTTGAACATGAAGCGGTCGGTCTGGGCCTCGGGCAAAGGATATGTACCGTCCTGCTCAATGGGGTTCTGTGTGGCGAGGACGAAGAAGGGCTCGCTCAGGGTATAGCTCTCACCCGATACGGTGACCTTATGCTCTTGCATGGCCTCCAAGAGTGCGGATTGGGTCTTGGGGGTGGCACGGTTGATCTCGTCAGCCAAAACGATGCTGGAAAAGATGGGGCCCTTTTTGAAAACAATGGCAGAGCGGCCGTCGGGATACGTTTCCAGTACGTTGGTGCCCGTCACGTCGGCAGGCATGAGATCGGGGGTGAACTGAATGCGGGAAAAGGGGAGGTCAAAGGCCTGACCTAAAGAACGCACAAGGCGGGTCTTGCCCACGCCGGGAACACCCTCCAGAAGGACGTTGCCGCCCGCGATCATGGCGGTGACGGTATCCCGTACCACCTCGTCCTGACCTACGAGATCCTTTTGTATTTCGCTGATGATGCGCTGACACTTGTCGGCAAAACCTTTGATTTTGTTTTCCATCTTTGATTCCTCCGTTAATTAATTCTTTAATGATTCAAGATAGGCGTTCATCGCCTCCACCACGTCCTCAGAAAGCTCGCCGTTCTCAACTTGGGCAAGAAATTCCGCTACGTAGGTGGCATATACCTCGCCGTATTTCACCTCTCCCGCCTGGGGATCAGAGATCTTATCCTTCATATTCGTCTGTCCACCGCCGATGCCGCCGCCTTGACCGCCATCAACACCGCCAACGGCTCCGGAAGCGTTGCTGCCGCTATTGTTTCCGGACGAGGTATCACCGTTACCGGGGGTATTCTCGCCTCCCGCACCCGACGCGTCTCCACCTTCCTGTTCGCCCTCGTTTCCTTGGCCTGAGGACATATTTTGTCCCAACTGCTCCTTCATCTGTTCACCCATCATTTGAGCGTTCTCCTGCTTGCCAAGGGCATTGTTGATCTCGGTTTCTGCCTGATCCAGCGTATCCTCCGCAGGTTTTTCGCCGTCTTGCAGTCCGTTTTTCATGTTTTCCAACGCCTCGCGGAGATCGTTTTCGCCATCGGTCTGGGATTCATTCAGCGCACCCTCTAACTGATCCGCCACGGATTGTTGCTTGCCGGGGTTATCCTTCATTTCTTGCTTGAGTTTATCCAGAGCGGACGAGACCCCCTCTTGGTCGCCCTTTTGAATGGCCTCCCCCAATTCCTTTAGATCCTCATAGTTTTGCAGAAGTCCGCCCAACTCTTTTTTGCTGTTTTCTTTCTCTACACTCTTATCAATTTGCTCCATGGCATCCTTAAGCGCCTGATCCTTGTCCTCTGAATTTTCGCTGTCCTCTAATTTTTCCTCCAATTCCTCGATGATCTCCTCAAGATCTTCTTTGAACTCCTCGGAAATATTGGCATCGGCCATCATCTGGTTCAACTGATTGATGATGGGATGACGGCTGAAGGCGTTGATCTCAGGCAAAAACAAAAGCACCGTGGCACAAACCATGAAGACGGCACACAGCGCTGAAAGAGTCTTGGATATTTTTAGCTTCAGATCCTTTCTATTGATCCCTCGCAAGCGATCAATGGTCTCCTCTCTTTGCAAGCGAGCCGCAGGCGCGGTGCTATGCTCGTATTCTAACATGGTCTCTACGCGCTCTGACATGCCCAAGCCATCCAAACGGCGAGCCGTATCTTGCTTTGTGGGGCGATAAACGAACAGAAACAAAAGTCCCGTCCCTCCGCAAAACACGCCCACAAAGGTCAGCAATATGCCGATCTCTGTCACCATCCACGGCAGGATCACATGAACACAGCCCAATACGATGGCCACACAGGCGGCGATCATACCGCCCAATACGGCAGACCTGATCCAAGCCTCGACCGTCAACCTCTTTTTGAAGGGCTTTAATACGTCTTTGATACTCATGATTTTTCTCCTTAATAATATATTATTTTTTCACTTATATTCTATCATGTCTTTCCGTTCGACAAAATACATAATCGACACGAAATTATGAAGGAACTGTAACGAGCAAAAAAGAACAGCCCGTTGAGGACTGTTCTCTCAATATCATATGGCAGACAGCTTTCTGTCTTTTTGTCAATACCTCGTGGGATAGCATCCCGGATCCTCCCGATCCAAAACGCGGAAACCGGCAAAGGCGGCTTTTCGATCCGCTACGGCCGCTTGTCGGAAAACGGCAGGTGCCACACCGGCCTCACGGCGAAAAAAGCGATAAAAGTGCTGTTCCGTACTAAAGCCCAAACGAAAGGCGATCTCGGAGAGCTTCAAGCCCGTGAAGGCCAGATAGCTTTGAGCTCGCTCTACGCGGGCTTTTTTGATAAAATCATGGTAGGAGAGCCCGCTGTATCGACGAAAAATGACTTGGAGCTTGTTTTTGTTGATGCCAAAACGACGGCAGACTTCCTCAATACGGCAGGGGCGCATCAGATCACCGTGGATATGAACGACAATGTTTCGATAGGTCATAAAGGTGAGGGAATTATCCCATGCGGCTTGCATCATATGGGTATATTGAGTCTCAAGCCCCGTAAGGATATCCATAAAAAGGGCGCGGATACGGCAGGACCAGCGGTTGTCGGGATCTTCTTCCGCCAACACCGATACGGCAGAGTCGCATTTCTGAAAATAGGTATCCATTTGTTCTGTATTCATAGGAATACATTTCAAATCGGCACGCACCTCCATAAAGGGGGCCAGGCGGAACAAATGGTGGGTTTCGGCCAGTACCGCATAGACCTCCTCCTCCAGAACAGACGGCCGCATATTCACGTTAATGAAGGTTGGAGAGAACACCACGTTATAAATGTCGCCGTCTGTCATGGAAAAGGTCACGGATTCATCATCCCTCAGGCAAATGGCCATGGGATGCTGAATGGGAAATGACACCCGTGCGCCGCTCTTGGTGTCAATCGTGATATAGCCCACAGCTTGCTTGATCAGGATCAGGGAAAAATATCCCGTGTGCGGCGGGGCAAAATAAGGTGTTCCTCCGCGCTCTGCGTTGAACAGAATGGTTCTTTTCAGCTTATTCGATGTTCGCGTCAGTTGCATGAGGCACTCCTTTCAAGGGGGGGTAACATGATTTTAGCATATTTTCAAGACTGTTGCAATACCTTTTCGGCACACTTTTTGATCACAGACATTCATTTGCTTGAAGGTGTGTGGTATGAGAAAGCCCCGCACGAGGCGGGGCAAGAAAGTCTGTCATCCTATGAAATATTGCGAAACGGTGCAGTTCTTTTTATTCAGTACATACATTGCCGTTAGTACCATGTATGCAGCAATACCGCAATGACCGCAGATCAAGTATCCTCTGTTTTCCGAACGGTTTTCCGCAACAAATTCAATAACGCGATTTTCGGCAAACAAAAGCAGAAGCTCATTCAAACGGGATGTTTCAATATTGGCTTTTTCGATGAGCGCTTGTTTTGATGTTGGAACGTCACAGCTCAAAGCCAAGATCAGCTTTTGACCTTCTTCACTGCAAAGTGCCTGCATGACCTCTATCGTGTTTGAGTCGAAGGGAGAGAGCTGCTTGATCAGCGATGATTTAATCACGCAAGCCACGCCTTGATCATCCCAGATTTTCGTTCCATATGAACCTATAATTCTGAGGTTTCCTTGATTCTTACTTTCTTCTTGAATCTTTCGATTTCCGGTTTCTGCGAAATAGATGCCCTTCCACATTTTCCAAAGATCTTCTCCCAGCTCTTGGTGAAGATTATTTCGATCACCGTTTGCTGTTGCCCAAATAAATTCTGTTCCAAGCTGTTCAATCTTGCTTGCAACGGCCTCAATGTCGCCATCCGATTCAGTTTCAAGAAGAACATCGGCAGAAATCTTGTAAACATCACTGATAACTTTCAAATTGAAGCAATCGGGCAAGCAATCTCCCGATTCCCATTTGGATACGGCTTGTGGAGATACACCTACTTTTTCCGCAACCTCTTCTTGCGTCATGCCAAGCTTTTTTCTGTGATTGCGAAGCTTTTCGCCAAATAACTTTTGATCTAACATATTCTATCCTCCAAGATTTTTTAAGATAGCTATCTTGTGAGTATATTATAGCACGAAACAAATCAACTTGCAATAGTAAGAATGTTGAGTTTCATCTTTTAAATTCTACCTTGGGTTGATTTTATCTTAGGCATATTCTAAAAACAAAAAATATTTCATGAAAAGCCAAATGAAGGAACAAACTCCCCTTTGGCACCCTGGCGTGTGCTTGTCTTATACAAGTCGGCTCGCCAGCTAGCCCCCAAAACTCGCTGCGCTCGTTTCGGGGAGCCCCGCAAGCTCGCCGAGACAAGCACACGCCCGCACCGCAAACAAACGAAAAAGAAAAATCCAAAGCTGAGCGGTAGCGGAGTCGCCCGCTGAGCCGCTTGGGCGTACGTCCGCGATCACGCTCGGCGGCTTTTTTGGATAGATTTCGTTTTTAGCCGTTTGTTGGAGCGCCGCCGTGTGAGATCGTCAGCACTCGCATCAGCACTATCAGTATACACAAAACAATAATCCCGACGACCTCACTGAAGAGATCCGTCGGGATTTCTGTTTGCCTTGGGGGAAACGAATAGCGGTCACTGACAGGCATATCATCTACGCCGCAGACCTCGGGACATAAAGAAAAACCAGCCAAACCGTTTGGTTCGACTGGTTCTACTATGGTGGAGACAGTTGGAATCGAACCAATGACCTCATGCATGTCAAGCATGCGCTCTAACCAGCTGAGCTATGCCTCCGTAACGAACGATATTATAACATATTAAGACAAGATTGTCAAGAGGTTTTCTAAAGATTTTTTATTTATTTTTGAACCATTGTCATCAAAAACCCTTGCTTCGTCTATTGACATTCGCCTTTATATGGAGTATAATGTATATACATTCACCCTCAAGGTGAAAATCAGAAGAGTAAAAGCATAGGCGTCAAGTGCCGACGGGACGGGGAGTTGCCGGTCGGACGAAGGTGTGCGGATCCCACCGCAAACTGCGGTCTTTGCTTTGCATCCCGCTTCGTATGGCACCAAAGCGTTATCGGCCGTGGCCGTTGACCTCCTTCCTTGCCTTATGCAGTAGGGAAAGGAGGTATTTTTATTATGTCCCGGAGAACCCCTTCGCCCTCACGCCGACTCACCCTGTTCGGCAGTATCAAGCGTCTGGTCCTGTGCGCCATGATGGTGGCCATGAGTGTGGTCATCGGCACCATATGCAAAAATTATCTGAACTTTGCCGACGGACTTTTGCGCATCACCTTTGAAAACCTGCCCATCCTGCTGGCCGGCATCTTTTTAGGCCCTGTGGCAGGCGGTATGGTAGGCGTCACCGCCGACCTTGTCAGCTATCTGTTATCCTCCCAGGTCTATCCTCCCAATCCCGTGGTCACCTTGGGGGCTTGCGCCGTGGGCGTAGTGGCGGGTCTGATGGCCAAATACGTGATCAAGACCCGTGGGATCAAGCAGATCATCCTGTCCTCTTTGGCCGCTCACGTGGTTGGCTCTATGATCATCAAAACACTGGGGCTGTTTGCCATTTATCAATGGGCGGTGCTCATCCGCGTCCCCGTTTATCTCGTAATTTCCTCGCTGGAGATTATCTTACTGTGCGCCCTGTGGCAGCAGAGATCCTTCCGGCAAATGCTTGAAAATTTGTAAATATGAGGCACCGTATGACTTATCAAGAAGCCCTCGATTATATCCATTCCGTCTCCTGGAAGGGGAGCCGCCCCGGTCTCAGCCGTATCACCGAGCTGTGCCGCCGTCTCGGCGACCCTCAAAAGGAATTGAAGTTCATCCACGTGGCAGGCACCAACGGGAAAGGCTCCACCTCTGCCATGCTGTCAAGTATTCTGACAGCGGCGGGCTACCGCGTGGGTCTCTATACTTCCCCATTCATCGTACGCTTCAACGAACGTATGCGCGTAGGGGGACAAGATATCCCCGATGACGTCTTGGCTGACGTCACTGCCCACGTTCGCCCCCATGCTGATGCCATGACCGACGTCCCCACCGAGTTCGAGCTCATCACCGCCATTGCCTTTGAGTATTTTCGTCGCGAAAAATGCGACGTCGTGGTGCTGGAGGTAGGCATGGGCGGCCGTCTGGACTCCACCAACGTCATTCTCCCCGAAGCCGTAGCTCTGTCTATCATCACGGGCATCGCCATGGATCACACCGCATTCCTCGGCGACACCCCCGAGGCCATTGCACGTGAAAAAGCAGGGATTATCAAAAGAGGTGTTCCCATCCTCTTCGGTGGTGCCCACGAAGCCGTGGGCTCGGACACCATGACCGCCATTGACCACCGTTCGGTGGCCGCCGTCATCCGAGAGGCCGCCAATACCCAAGGGGCAGACTATCACGAAACGGACCACAGCCGTCTGACCCACGTGTCCTGCGCCCCGGAGGGCGCTACCTTCTCTTTTGGAAATATGAAAGATCTCCGTATTTCCCTGCCCGGCGTTTATCAGCCCTACAACGCCGCCACTGTATTGACAGCCGTGGAAATTCTGAACAAGCAAGGATTTTCTCTTGACCAAGACCATATCCGCAAGGGTCTTGCCTCGGTGGCCTGGCCCGGTAGATTTGAAATCCTCTGCCGCGACCCCCTGGTGATCTCCGACGGAGGACACAACCCCGAGGGCGTGGATGCCGCCGTGGCCAGCATCAAGACTTTTTATCAAAATGAAACCATTTATCTTTTGTCTGGCGTGATGGCCGACAAGGATTTTCATGTTATGGTACGACGTATGTGTGAGGTGGCAGAGCGAGTGTTCACCGTCCGTCCCGACAACAGCCGCGCCATGGACGCCGACGCTTATGCCGAGGTATTCCGTGCCGAAGGTGTCGCGGCACAAGGCTATCCCACGGTGGAAGCCGCCGTCCATGCCGCCATGGACGCCTGTAAGGAAAATAAAAAAGCCCTTCTGACCTTGGGCTCCCTCTATATGTATGGAGACGTCAAAGCCGCGGTGGAGACATATCAAGCCTCCTTCTCCACAAGCCAAGTATCATAAGGAGAATAGCGTAAAAGTTTTAAGCTTTACGCGAAGTATATTTATGCCGCCGACGGCGGCGGAATGGAGATTGCCATGATAGAGCTAAAACCAAATTTCGATAACCCCATAGGTAAAATCAAACCCATGCACGCCGTCAACAATGCCCCCATGTTCTGGACCTATTGTGATATTTTCCATTTCCTGACCGAGGCCGGTATCCCGTATGCCCGCTTGCATGACACAGGCGGCATCATGGGCGGCGGCGTATTCGTGGATGTGGCCAATCTTTTTCCCGACTTTGACGCCGACCCCGACGATCCCCAAAACTACGAATTCGGCTTTACAGACCATCTGCTCCGCGAGCTGACGGCGGCCAAGGTTCAGCCCTTCTATCGCTTAGGCTGCACCATCGAAAATTATCACCCCTCCATCGGTCCTCGCCGCAGTATCCCCCCCAAGGATCCCCACAAGTGGGCGGTGATCTGCGAGCACATCATCCGCCACTACAATGAGGGATGGGCTGACGGATACCGTATGGGCATCACCTACTGGGAGATCTGGAATGAGCCAGACAACGAGCCCTTGATCGAGCAAAATCCGATGTGGCGCGGCACCATGGAGGAATATTTCACCCTTTACGAGGTAACGGCAACCCATCTTAAGGCCTGCTTCCCTACCCTCAAGATCGGCGGATACGCCTCCTGCGGCTTCTACGAAATTCTGAATACTGCCGCCGCGGCCCAGGCCAACGTATCCTCACGGACGGGCTACTTCATTGAGTTTTTCGAAAAATTCTTGACCCACATTACCGGCAAAGGACATGAAGCTCCCCTGGATTTCTTCTCCTGGCACTCCTATTCAGGTCCCGAAGAGAATATCCGTTACGCCGCCTACGCACGCGAAATGCTGGATAAGCACGGCTTCACCGAGACCGAGAGCATCCTCAACGAGTGGAATCCCGGCACTCATCGCCGCGGCACCTTGGCTGATGCTTCGGCCGTAGGCGCCATGATGGTGGCTATGCAGAACAGCTCGGTAGATCTTCTCATGTACTACGGTGCCATGCTGGAGTCCTCCTACGGCGGTCTCTTTAATCCCATCACCAACACCCCCTTCAAGGCCTATTATGCCATGGTAGCCTTCAACCGTCTGTATGAGCTCGGCACACAGTATGAGTTGTGCCACACCTCCGAGGGCGGCAAGCTGGCTCCCGGGGTCTACGGTTTGGCGGCGGGAGACGGGCAAGGTAAGCAAACGATCCTGGTGGTCAACGGCAAATGCATCATAGGTCAAAGTCAAGACGTTTCCCTCTCAGCCCCCACAGGCAAATGGCAGTTGTCGCTTCTGGACATGGAGCATGACCTCTCCCCTGTGGGAATGGTCAACAGCGGCGAGAGCTTTGTTATTCCCGCTGACGGCGTGGCGCTGTTGGAGACTATATGATATCCCAATAAAGCAACCTCATTTATTCCCAAAAACTCTCTCAAAAAATCCCCCACGGTTCTCCGTAAGGAAAACCGTGGGGGTCATTTTTATGCCATCTCGGCGTATTGATTAAGTCCAATACTCTTGTTCAGCCGCCGCAGGAGCGTAACCAGCGGTACAACGAGTACACTGGCACACAGATTGCCAATACCGTGGGGTATGTCAGCCGTCAAAAAGCCCCAATAGACCCACATCATGATCTGCTCCCAAGTAAAATTAAAGAACAGCATTTGTAACGGTGCCCAGAGCAGACCAAAGGCAAATCCATGGGCGGCGCAGACGATACTGTAAACCACAGGCGCCAGCCATTTAGGCATTCTTTTGGGCAAAAGCATGATCACCGCCCAAAGAATCGCCCAAATATACAGATAGCTGATCCACCAAATCCCTAAGCCCTCATAAAGGCCAATGAGCAGGATGTAGGTATAAATGGGAAACAGCGCCTTCGAGCGGTATACAAGGGTGTAGGCTACAATAAGCATACCGCCCAAATGGACGTTAGGGATCACATTCATGACGATATCAGCCACGAACATCAGCGTCCCCAGCATGGCAAAAACAACAATCTCCCGAATGGATAAAAACGCTCGGGAATTAAGCCTTCTTCTTTGCTTCACGACAGTCTTGTCAGCCTCTCATTACTTAGAGACCTTAAAAGCATATGTCGCACCGGGGGTGATCTCGGTCAGATCTACGCCCGTCATTCCGTAATCGTCACCGATATAGAACGCCCAGTAGGTACCGTCCGTATCGTAATCTGCGGTAATTCCGTTGACCTTCTTTACATAAAGGCCGTAGGCGCCGTCCTCACCCTCGATGAGCTCTAAAGCCAGCAGGGCTTCGCCCACGGTGGTGGCGTCGGTGTGGATCTCAAACTTGGTGGTATTGCCGTCAGCGTCAACCACGTTGAAATAGAAGACGGTAGCGCCCTCTCCCTTGACAGTCACGTCAGATGCGACCGTTCCTGCTTCGGTAGGCGCTTCGGTGGCCTCCGCCACGGTGGTGGTATTGGTAGAGGTCTCGGGGTTCTCAACCTTACCGCTGTCAGTACATCCAATGATACAAAGTGCCAGAGCCGCAATCAGCACAGTACAAAGGATGAAAGACAGCAAGGACTTTTTGTTCTTGTTTGTCTTGTTCATCTTTTTTCTCCTTCAGAGTTATTTTTGCCTCAAGTCGGCGCTCGCAACTGTAGCAGAGGTTTTTTCGTGATGCCGGGTATTTCGACTCAGCGCTCGGCAAGTCGGCCTTCTCGGTTTCCCAATGACCTTGTCCCCTCCTTGCGGCAGGAGGGTCAGACCTACGTTTGATCCTGAAATAAGATCGGCGCGCCTCACGGCGACGGGCTCGTACAGGAGTTTCACCTGTTTCCCCGATACATCCTTGCTATTATAACACACTTCTTTTGATTTGTAAATAGTCCTTGGACAGAAAAATCCCCCAAGGCATCGCCTTGGGGGATAGATCATTTCACAAATCAGGCGCCGCCGCCCTCAGCGGGGGGCAGAGTGACTGCTTCCTTCTCGTCCAGATAATACTGAGCATAGATGGTATTGGCAGTCTTGAAAGCCTCGAAGTCTGCATAGGAACATCCATCGGCATCGTTGAAGGCCAGCGCATCAAAGTTTGCATTGATGTAAGCCTTACCGGCAGCCAAATAGTCTTCATAGCTCTTGATCTTGGCTTCCTTGAAGTTAGCGGGCTGGTAGTAGGTACCGGTCACGCCCTTGATTTCAGAAGAGACCACCGTAGCCTCCAGATTAAAGACCACGGGAACGACAGCCATATCCTCCATGAGAACGGCCTCGGCGGCACGGAGCAAGGCGGCTCTGGATGCCCGGTAGTCCTTGGCGGCAGTAGACACGCCATACTCCTCGTAGACAGCCGTGATGGTTTCATACATAGCTTTTTCAGCGGCAGCGTTCAGTTCGGTGCTCTCATACTGGTTGAAGTAGGTCGTAGCGCGCACACCGGTGGGAGAATTGAACTGACCGTAATACTGCAGGAAGTACACAGCCTCCATGATGTTGTTATACTTCTCGGAGTCATAGCCCGTGATATGAGGCGTCAGCTTGTAGTCATCGGTGTTGGACATATCCATAGCCTGACCGGAGAATGCCTTAGCAAAGGGAGCCAGCATGGAATACGCATCAGCGGCATAAGCGACGCTATCCAGGAGCACGACCTCGAAATGACCCAAGCGGAGATCCTGTGCGTACAGATCGTCGCAGATATCCTCGGGCGTGGAGTTGGTGTACTTGTAGTAGTCGTTATTGGTGATCGTACCGCGGGGATTGAGCTCTACCTTGAAGCCCAGCGCCTGCCATGCGGCGGCAATGGTCTCAGCGATATAGGTATGAACCTCGTCGTATGCGGCGTAAGTCAGAGAGAAGGTGTACTTAGAGGGAGTCACACCGGCCTCGGAAAGAAGAGCGGCAGCGGCAGAGGTATCGGTCTTAAGATACTCGTAAGCGGTAGTGCAAGCGCTGCGGAAGGAAACCTTCTTCTTGGCAGCAGTATCAAACACGCCGGTGGGGATATAGCCCGTAGCGGCCTCGGCGTACACGATGGCCTCGGCGATGGCATTACGATCAATAGCCATGGAAAGTGCCTGTCTTACCTTGGCGTTTGCAAAGAGGGCGGAGCCTTCCTCGGTACCGTCGTTGATAAGGGCATTCTGGTTGAAGTAGAGCGCGTTGGTGGAGAGGGAGGTCTCGGCAACCACGGCATCGGAAGCAAGAGAGCTATCCTTACGCAGAGACATGGGAATATCGCCCACGTACATGATCATACCTGCGTCGTACATGGCGACAAGCTGCTCGTCGGTGAGAGAGCAGTCTACACAAATACGATAGGGGGTAACGGACTTGAAAAGGCTATCCTTTTCCACATCGCGGTAGTAATATACGTTACGCTCCAGGATGAAGTCAGTGACTCTCTGGTTGGAAAACTCTTTACCAACCTCGACGAAACCGTCATCATTAATGGTGGAATAGGTGCCATCGTAGTACTTGGTGCTGTGGTCTACGACCCAGTTGATACGGCCCAGCTTGAAGGGACCGCTGCAAACCATGGTACCGGGTTTCTTAGCCCAGTCGTCACTCTTGGAGACGATGTCGTCGCGCAGGGGTGCAAGAGCCAGGCTGGTCAGGTTGAGAATAAACTGATCGTAATCGATCTTACCCTCAAACTGGATCTCCAGAAGCTGCTGCTCGGAGGGATAAATGGCCACGTCGTCGATGGAGGCATCGCCTTCCTTGGCGGCACGGGCATTCTTGATATCAAACAAGAGTGCAGCGGCCTCCTGGTCTGCATCTACCTCAAGGAGACGCTTCCAGGCGAATACGATGTCGTTGGCAGACACGGCCGTGCCGTCAGACCAGTTGGTATCCTTGAGGCGGAGGTACATCTTATACTCACCGGCGCTCTCGTTCTCCTCGGTCCAGTATTCCTTAACAAGGGACTTTTTCACCTTGCCGTTTTCATCCAATGTAAACAGAGTGTCGAACATAAGACCCACGATCTTGGACAAAGCCTCGTTCTTATATGCCTTGGCAGGGTCGAGGTCATAGACGTTATCGGTCAGATACGCCGTGATGTATTGCCCCTTATAATCCTCGTCCTCTTGAGCACAGCCAACGAAGGCGGTCAGCAGGGTAGCAAGACAAAGAAGCAATGCTAAAATACGCTTCATCATGATGTAATTCATCCTCCTCGAGTATTTGAACGGGGGTGCTTTACAGACACTAACCCATCCTATTTTTTATCTCCTACCTATTATACCATACAATCCCTTTTTAATCAATAAGTTCTGCTATATGTTTTTTAGTTTTGGACGGTTGCACAACTCCGAGGGCAAATTTCTGTGCAAAATGCTTGCGTCGTTTCAAGGGTGTTCACAAAAAAGTTACGCATAGAAGAACCGCCGTGACGAAAAAATATAGTAAACGCCAAGAGAATGCCGTTGCGTCATCCGTCCCCTTCTCTTTCCTCCGCCACCATGAGCAAAGGAGTTTTTCATGTCCTCATTCCCTTCTTCAAGCAACTACACACGAACGGACCTTGCCTGCGAAGCAGGCCGTCCCGAAACAGAGCACAAAGAGGAGATCCTCTATCCCCTCCCTCACCGCGAAGGTATCCACATACTCAGATGCCGAGAGGCGGACGGACACCGCTATATCACGGTCTCCTGCGGCCGCATCACCCTGCTGGGTGATCGCATGCTATCCGCCCTCGGCAGGCTCATCGGGAAGGAGCTTCGCGCCCTGGCCGCCGCTCTGTTAGGTAATCCCCCCAACGCCGACACCCGCATTTTGGTGGCAGGTCTGGGCAATCCTGATATGACTGCCGACGCCATCGGCCCCTTCACCGTCCGCCGCCTTACCGCCACAAGGCATTTAAAGTGTCACGATGCCGCCGCATATACGGCATTGGGTTGTTCTGAGCTGTCAGCCACGGCCCCCGGTGTGCTGGGACAAACGGGTATTGAATCCGGAGAGCTGGTGAAGGGCGCGGTGGCCCACGTCCGTCCTCACTTGCTTATCGCCATTGATGCCCTGGCGGCCCGAAGCTGTGCCCGCCTGGCCTCCACCATACAGATCTCCGATGGTGGGATATCCCCCGGCGCAGGGGTAGGAAACAATCGCATGGCCATGGACAAGGAAACCATGGGCTGCCCCGTCATAGGCGTGGGGATCCCCACGGTCGTGAATTCTTCTACGCTGGTCTACGACGCATTGGCGCAGGGAGGCATGAGTGAGCAGATCTCTTCCGGGCTCAAGGACATTCTGGAAAACGGGAAAAGCTTTTTCGTCTCGCCCAAGGACGCCGACGAGATCACGGAGCTATCATCTCGTCTGCTGGCCGGGGCCATCGACCACGCTTTTGGCATTGGAGAACTGTAAAAAAGCCGATACCCTCCGAGGAAGATATCGGCCGAGGCGTATTATTCTTTGACGGGATAGACGATGTCTCCGTCGGTGCAATGGATGGTCAACGGATAACTGAGCTCGTAGTTTTCGGGGTCAGCGATGGCTGTCATCTCGGCCACCGTGCCCTCGAAGGTCATTTGTTTGATACCCATACGGGCAATAACGTAAAGGTCGATGCTGATGAATCCATCATAGGGCTCCAGAGTCTTGGGAAGCTTGATATCGACGACAGACGTCAAGCTGTCGCTGTGTTTTTTAAGAAACTCTTCCAATGTAGGATCGGTGACACCAAGCTCATCTGCTACAGATTTCGCTTTCAAAAGATCGGAGTAGCACCATTCTGCCGTATACCACGGGGCGACTTCTCGGAGCTCTTCGGAACGTTTGACACATTCGGTAGTTGTAGCCGCGGGAGCAAAGACGTAAACGGGGACGAACTCGCACAAGGGATAGTTGGAGATCCATTTTTCACGATCCTCGGGTGTCGGGGCATTTTCAGCGTAACGAAGACCGAAGTAACTCATGAATTGCTTATAGTAGAAGTTGTTTTCGTCATTGTCATAATGAGCGAGCATCGCGTTCTTGATCTTTTCAAAATCCTCCGCCAAGACGTACGTGGGGATATTATAGTTAGAGCTGAGGTTGATATCAACAACCGTCTCATCGGCGGGTGAGGTTTCTGGAATTTCTATGGTGATATCGCCTTCATACAGGATGTTGATGATGACGTTGGTGACCACACAAGTGCCGTCACCGAGGGAGTGATAAACGATCTTGTAGGGAATATCGGGAGTCATCCCCTGATAGGTGTCAATATCCAGCAATTCGGGGTCAAAATAAGGGGTGGTATCGGCTTCGGTGGGTTCCTCCGTGGGCTCCTCTGTTGTGGGAGCGGTGGGACTTTCAAGCTCAGACTCTTCCATCGTGCCTCCGGGCGGCGTCCAAGGCCCCTGTCCCGCACGGATGATAAAGGCCATAACACCCACGGCCACCAAGGCGCAAATGCAGGCTACGCCCCATCCGCTGTTGAAGAAACGGATCACAGAGCTTTCCTTGCGGCGCTTACGGGCGGCAAGGGTTACGTAGTCAGGCAGAGACTCAAGAATGTATTCGTCCTGAATGCTGCTGAGCATTTTAAATCTGTTGTAGCGTGTCATATCGTATACCCCCTTTCGGTGAGATAATTTCGCAGGCGTTCTCGGGTGCGGTGCAGGTGAACCGAGACGTAATTGGGGGAAAACTCGTACATTTCCGCTAAGATTTTGACGGGACAGGCGTGCCAATAACGGCCAAGGAACAGCTTGCGATCCATGGGGTCAAGTCCCACGAAAAAGGTGTTGAGGCATTCCTTAAGCCCACTTTCCTCCTCTGCGGGCAGGCACTCGGCCAACTCGTCAAGGATCAGCTCCATATCCACGTGGGCGGCACGACGCTGATTCTGGCGGTAGCGGTCAATGGAAAGGTTTCGCGTGATACGGCAAAGGAAAGCCTTGAAAATATTCGGGCGTTCAGGCGGAATGGTTTCCCAGGTCCTGACCCAAGTGTCGTTGACACATTCCTCTGCGTCCTGTCGGTTGTGCAAAATATTCATGGCAACGCCGTGACATACTCCACCGTATTTAGCGGTGGTTTCGACAATGGCTCGTTCGTTTCGAGCATGGTATAGCTCAATGATGTCTCTGTCTTCCATAATGTTCTCCTTTCTTTGAGAGGTAAATTGTTGTTTATGGAATACGCCTGGGAGGGCCCTTCTTGAAAGAAGTGCCCCCCAGACCCCCTCCAAGAACCTTTAAATAATGATTCTGTTTAAAGGTGTTTGAAGGGTTCCAAGGGAAACTTTTTGCAAATAGTTTCCCTT
>JAFTIL010000037.1 GCA_017456905.1 Clostridia bacterium | reverse complement strand
GACGAGGCAACGGGTACGGAGGCTCATGACACGCTGTTGCCGCCGAAGGCGGCGTGCGTCGCCTTGAGAGGGTTTCTCAAGGGAGAGCCTTCTCCCTTGAGCGGCGCTCTTTTGTGCCGCTTGCGGCGGTTTTCATCTCGACGAGGAGAGAAAAGCGAAAAGAAGCTAAACAACAATTTACCTGTCCAAACAATCCCTCGCGGTATGTGGCTCGCATGGGATGTACTACCCCGAGTCAGAGCCCCACCGCAGGTGGCCGCACTGCGGCCAACAATTTACACGCCAAAGTCAAACCCGCAGGCTCTTGCCTGCGGGTTTTCTCTTTTATGAATGAATATCCTTGATGCCCCAAAGCTTAATAGCATCAGCCTTATATACGTAATACTTTTCCTCGGATATCCCCGCCCAGCCCATGAGCTGGGCCTTCGCATATGCGGGCCTTCTCTGCACGAAATCCTTGATGACTTCGATGTAGTGATCCCACAGCTCGTAGGAGGTGACGGTATTGTCGAGGGCGCGCCAACGATCAAGCTGGTACTGCATGAGCGGGCGGATAGGCGTCAGCATATCATCCAGCTCGGAAAGCATCCATTCGGGTTCAAAATAAAACTCCAAGCACCAAATGAAACGGGCAATGAATTGATTTTTAAAATCTCGGTTGCCGCAGAGACGGTTGAAAAGCGAACCCATGATGGAGCCGTCGTTGATGACGCCAAAGAGGTTTGTATCGACCGAGGAATTGAGGCCCACGCCGTGGTCGGTGTCTACGATACAGAAGTGCCACTTGGTGTCCATAAGGTCGGGATCGGTGTTGCGCCAGACCTTGATGTTGTTGGATGGCCAGTCGGAGCAACAGAGGTAGATCTGACCGCAGAAAAAGTCGATGAGGCCATCGATATCCACACGGTCGGCTACGTACTGATAATTCTCGGGGATAGACAGATCGTTCGTGCGGCAGAAGCTGATCAGGTCCATAAAGACCTTGGCCTCGGCGGGGTCACCGTAGGTGGTGGTATAGTCCACGTTCCAGTCATAAACTAAGGGGTGGGGGCACTCCAGCATGGTGAAGTCCTCCTCGGGGATGCCGTACTTCCCTTCAAAATACTTGGTATCCAGGCGGTCGCGAGCGTTGTAGATGCCCCAGAACTCGCCGTTAACGTAGACCATCACCGAGTTTGATGCCATGATATCCACCCCCAGGAAGCGATCCACCCGCTGAATATAGGCATCACCAAAGTGGGATCGGGAAATGGTGGAACCACTCATGTCACCGCCGCCATTCCGAAGAAGGAGGTGGCGATACCAGGTGATCCTTTCACCGTCAGGGGTGGTGGAGGCGTAGTCCCCGAAAACGTCGTAGGTCATGGTGGTGAGATTTTCCCCCATGTCCCCTTCCCCTTCGATGGTATTTTTGAAGAGGATACGGAAGGATTTTTGAGTCATGCCCAAGGAGCCCTTGCCATTCATGGCGATCTCCGACCAGCCGGCGTATACGCGGCCGTCGGTGGCGTTGGCGGTATCCTTAGCGGTAAAGAATTCGATATAAGCGGCCACCTTATCGCGCTCTTCGGTGGTTCCGCCATTGGCGTTGTTATAGATACCGTTTATGCCGATAAAATCCGTTGGAGCGAGGGTAACGCTGACCATATCCAAAGTTGAAGCGGCAAAGGTCTTGCCCACAAAATAGGTTTGCGTTGTTAACGGCGTTGCCGCGCCGTCGGCATCACGGACGGCATACGCCTTGATCACCCATCCCCCGGGAAAAACCGAGGTGTTGGGATAATAAGTGGTGCCCATGACATCCCCGCAAGCCTTTGTGAGCGATCCCCAAAGGAGCTGAGAGGTATCGGTAAGAGAGAGAGGGGTCTTGTAGGTCAAGGCTCCGCCGTCGCGGGGATCCTCGCCGTTGGTGGTATAGTAAACGGTATAGCCCTCGGGGGCGGTAAGAGAAAGGATCTGCGGCTCTGTGTAAATTCCGCCGCTGATGGAAAAGACGACCTCGGCGCGGACGGGGTTTACTTCTGTATTCACGTCGCCCTGTGTGGTTTTGGGACGGATCTGCTCCAGGATGGATTTAGAAACTTCCGTGAGATCCATCCGCTGATAATCCAGCTTATGTGTGGCGGCTTTTTTGCGGATGATACGATCGGGCTGGGGGTTCCCCGCGGCGTGGTAGAAGTCTTCAGCGTCCTGCGTCACAGAAGAGACGTACGTAAAGAGTCCCTCCAGCTCGCACATGGGCGCGTTGCTGTCAAGGGTCAGCCCCACGGGGGCGATGGCCATGCGGAAGCCGTACTCATCGGGACGGATGGGCATGGCAGCGTCACAGGTATCGAGAGAAAATACAGACTCATAGGCGCCGATGGCGGGATCACCCTTGATGAGGAAGTAGCCTCTTGCGGGGATGACGTGGCTCTCGGCAAAGGGATAGGCGGTGTAGTTCCCTGTTTTGCCTGCCAGATAGAGGGCGGCGCCCGCCAGGGAGATATCGCGGTCGGTGTTATTATAAAGCTCCACGAAGGAGGCCTCGGCCAAGGCTTTATTGGGCATACGGCCCACGGAATAGACGGTATTGATGACAATTTGTGTATAGTCCGCCTCGGGATCGAGGGCGTCGGCGGTGGGAGGGGGAACGGGGGTGGTTTCGGCGGGCAGGCTTTCCTCGATGGCAGGCTCGGATGAGTCGGAGGACAGGGGGCCCGTGACGGCGGGTGTGCCGTCGGGGCGGTAGAGATTTGTTTCCGACGGGGGCAAGCTCCCCTCCTCGCAGGCAGTCAGGAAGAGAAGCAGTATCAGTGCTGCAAGGAGGATATGTAGTTTTAATTTGGGATTATGTAGGTACATGAGACCTCCTTGTTGATATGAGTTAATATGATAAATTGTTGTTTAGGCGGCAGTGCCGCCTGCCAATGCCGGAGATATTCAACCCATTCGAACCGCATACCGCGAGGGGCGATAAAGCGTTAAATTGTTGTTTATCTTACTAACTTTTCTTCCTACAGCGGAAGAAAAGTTACAAAAGAAGCGCCGCTGAGGGATAGAACCTACGGTTCTCCCTCAGAACCCAACTCCCATCGTGACGCACGCCGCTTTCAGCGGCTATCG
>JAFTIL010000131.1 GCA_017456905.1 Clostridia bacterium | reverse complement strand
AGATAGGACATCTCAAAATCCGCCTTAATGACCTCAATGATATGTCCCATCAAAATGGGGGACACGATATCGTAGGCCACCGAGAACATCATGATGAGAAGCACCAGCGCAAAGCTGCCGATGTGGGGCTTGGCGTAGACCAGGAGGCGGCGGGTGATCTCGCTGTCCTTCATGTTGCGGTCAAAACCGATGGCCTCCTTTTGCTTGCGGATGGTCATGTAGGCAATGATGAAGATGAGGGACACAAATCCCAGCACACCGCCCACCAAGATCAAAGGAAAGAACTCATGCATGAACAGTCACCTCCTCTCCCTCAGTCTCGGCAGGCGTTTGGCTCACCGTCTCGTCGTCCAGCTTTTGCAGCTCCACCATACGGCGGTAATCCGCACAGGTCTCACAGAGGGTCCTGTGATCGCCCACGGCCACCACGCGGCCGTCGTCGATAAAGACGATCTTGTCCATGGCCTCTACCGTGGAAATACGGTGGGCAATGAGGATGGTTGTCTTCCCCGCACGCTTGCGGCGAAGATTTTCAAGAATCACCTTTTCTGTCTTGACATCCACGGCAGAAACCGAGTCGTCAAGGATGAGCAGTCCCGCATCCTTGAGCAGAGCGCGGGCAATGGAAATTCGTTGCTTCTGACCGCCGGAGACCGTCACGCCACGCTCGCCGAGGATGGTCTCGTAGCCGTCCTTGAACTCGGTGATGTTGTCGTGGATATCTGCCAGCTTCGCGGCGTTCTCCACAGTCTCGGCATCAGCCTCGCCCAAAGCAAAGGCGATATTATGAGAAATGGTATCGCTGAACAGGAAGTTATCCTGAGGGACGTAAGCCGCAAACTGACGGACGGTGCGGATGGGAATACGGTTAACGTCGTATCCATCCACAAACAAAGTGCCGTCGGGGACGTTGTAGGTGCGGAGCAGAAGATCCACAAGGGTGGTCTTGCCCGCGCCCGTTTTACCGATGATACCCACCTGCTCCCCCGCCTTGATGGAGAAGGACACGTCGGTCAGAGCATCGTATTCCGCGCCGGGGTGGCGGAATGTAAGATTTCTGAATTCAATATCTCCTCTGAGAGGTGCGGGCTCGGTCACATTGGGACCATCCACCACGTCGGGCTTGGCCTCCAGCAGCTCTCCGATACGCTTCAGTGACGCTTTACCGCGGGAGCGCATTTCAATGAGCTGAGACACAGCCATGATGGGCCATACAAGGGAGGTAAAATAGCCGATAAACTCCACAAGCTGACCTGCGTTAAAGGTACCATTCCACACGAGGTATCCACCGTAACCCAACACCACACAGATCACAGACTCCACAAACAGGGTAACGAAGATATTGAGCAGAGTAGAGATCTTGGTGTAAGCCACGTTAGTGTCCTCGTTGTCCCGGTTGAGCTTTTTGAAAGACATAAGCTCTACCGTTTCTTTGACAAAGGCTTTGATGACGGCAATACCGGAAAAACTCTCCTGGGAAAAATCCGACAGGGAGGAAAAGGCCGCCTGGCGGGCATCCCACTTTTTTTCGAGACGGTGGTCTAGGATAGCACCGATGATCAACAGGAAAGCCATGGGGATAAGAGACAGGAGCGTCAGCATGGGATCCATACGGTACATTTTCACAAGAGCCATGATACCGAGGCATACGGCGTCAAAGAACATGAGCACACCCCAGCCAAAGCAGTCCTGCACAGTTTCCAGATCATTGGTAAAGAGGGTCATGAGGTTGCCCACCTTGTTGACCTGATAGTATTGCTGAGACAGGTCCTTGCAATGGTCGAACATTTCTCCGCGCAGGTTGGTCTCCATTTTGATGGCCGCGCCGCGGAAGCAGATACGCCAAAGGAAACGTCCGAACACGATCACCAAAATCACCACCATGAGCGGCAGACAGATCTCGTCCAGCAAAAACTCCATGGTGAAGGCTTTTTCAACGCCATCATGCAAAACCACGCCGTCGTTGATTCCGTTGACCGTCATACGGTACATTTCTGGAATCACAAGCTGCATATAATCCACCAACAAGAGCGCTAAAAGTCCCAGCAAAATGGCCGGTAGATATCTCAGATAATACTTGTTGATGTGCTTGCCAAACAGCATATGCTCACCTCTTTTCCGAAAAATCAAATCAATCGTTTTATTTTATCATATATTCGGAAAAATTGCAATAGGTTTGAAGTTGAAAAATACGTACGGACGGTTGTAAGCAAAAAAACACCTCCGACGCTCGAAGCGTCGGAGGTAATTTCTTAAAAAATCACTTTTCTTTCTTTTTCAGGATCAGCGCGCCGCCTGCCATGGTGACCAGCGTCACAAGGCTCACAGCCAAGGATGCGCCGCAGCCCTTCTTCTCCTGAGTCTTGGGGGCTTCAGTGACCT
The DNA here is from genome assembly GCA_017456905.1 of Clostridia bacterium. Lineage (GTDB taxonomy): Bacteria > Bacillota > Clostridia > Oscillospirales > CAG-272 > CAMEON01. Next base: position 2,834 of record JAFTIL010000131.1, on the reverse strand, counting down.
CGGGCTCGGTGGGTGCCGCCGTAGGCGCCTCGGTAGGCATCTCGGTAGACACGCCGATGGGCTCCTCGGTGGGAGCTTCGGTTTCGGGCTCGGTGGGTGTCTCTGTGGGAGCCTCCGTAGGCGCTTCGGTCTCGGACTCGGGAACCGCCACGTTTTCAAGGGTCAGGAAATGCAAAAGCTTTTCCGTATTGCCTGCCGCCACCACGCCAAAGCGAAGCTTAACCGTCTGACCTGCGTAAGCTGAAAGATCAGCAGTAGCATCGGTAAAAACTGCGTTGGCCGCGTGAGATGAGGTCAAATTGCCAGCACCCGCCGCATCCTGCGCGAGTTTGTCGTCGGCGTTGGAGCGGACGGTATCGGTGCAGGGATACCAAGTCTCGCCGTCCACAGACCAATAGAGATCGCCCTGGCCGCCGTTGACGAATACCCAACCAGAGATCTTCACCTTATTGTCCTCAGGGAAAACCTCGCCGGTAATGACCGCAGGCTTAATGGATGCGGCCTTTTGATCCGCTGTCCAGGAGGAGCTGTAGTTGGGATCGCGCATGCCCAGCAACTCGATATACTTGACGTGGTTGATCTCCCTGGTATTGGCAATATAGCGGTAAGAATAGGAGGGAGTGGTCTTCAGGGCGCTGTCCTCGGGATCGGGCTCCTCGGGAACGTATCCGCCCTCGGGATCGGGCAAGAAGGCAGTGTTATAGGATTCCAGATTGCCGGGAGCGGCATCAACGCCTTCACAGACAACGGCCAACCCGTTGATAACGGCACGGACGCTGTTAGCGCCGTCCACGGCGGCAGAGCGGCGTACCAGATTATCGCCCGACAGAGTCACCATGGTGGTAGAGCCGCCACCGTCAAAGAGGATAGCGGTCTTAAGTCCCAGCTCCTCACACATACGGGAAAGATCCTCCATGGTGCAGGACGAGCGGGTACCGTCGTCGCTGGGCGTGGTAGAGATCAAGAGGGGAGAACCATCCTCTCGGAGACCCACGATGGAACAAGGATACTTGGTTTTATTACCCTGCTGACCTGTATAGCGGCCGTTCTCGATGAGGGTAAAGAAACCGCCAATGGCATCGATAACGGTGGGCCACTTGGCCTTCTGAGAAGAGCTCATGGCGTCGCTTCCCACGGTGCAGGTGAAGGATACCTTATCACCCACGGCATACTTGCCCTCGAGGTTTTTAATGCTGTTACCGCGGGCAGATACCACGATGGTGTTCTCGGTAATGGCAGGGCGCTCTGCGGGATCGCCACTTTCACAGATACGCTTGACCGTACCCGTGACCTTGCCTGTCAGGGTGAAAGCCGTGTCGGAGGACTCGATATACAGCTCGTAGGCATCCTCATAAGCCATGGACTCGGCACCACCGCGCTGATTGTAGATGATGATGGAGTTAGGCGCGGGAAGACGGTTGATACCCTGCACCACAGAAGTGGTTGACTGAGTATCATTGGTCAGCTTGATGGAAATATTGGGCTTGCCAATCATATAAGAGCCGTCGGACAAGATGGCGAATACAGGGCCTTGAGATGCGGGGGTGCCGCGCTCCACATTGTCCTTTTTGGCCAGATTGTTTTCGTCATTGATCTGCGCAGTGGCCCAGATCTCACCGTCAATGATCTGCAGGCCGCGGGACACGGACACGTGCTTGACGGATCCGCCGGTGGATGCTTCGCCATCGCCGTCATAGTCGGTGTGGTACACGATCCAGGGGTCACCGTTGACAGCAGCAATGACAGTGGAATCGGTATGGGTCTCGTTGTATTTCAGGGCAGAGGTACCCATGGTCGCCTTGCTCCAGTTGTAGGAACCGCCATTGAGCACCTTGAGGGTCACACCCGCCGCATCATTGAGGTCAATGACGTTGACAAGGCCCTCACGGGAAAGGCTGTACTTAGAGCCGGAAGTGAGGATCATCTGGGTCAGGGTAACACCGGTGTCCTCGCCGTTCAACTTGATGTTTTCGGAATAAACGGTATCCGCGCCCGTGATGGGCTCTACAGCGGAGACCGAGAAAGTCATGGTGAAAGCAGCCAGCATGAGCACCAGCGCCATAACCAGGGATAAGCATTTGATGGATCTTTTCATCGTAATTATCCTTTCAATGTTTGACTTTGCAAAATTATTTTGCTGTTCTTGGAAGGGTTTCAAGGGGGAACCTCCTCTCAAGAAGGTTCCCCCTTGTGTATTCCCTACACCATCATGGCGGGACTAAGCCCTCCCATAAGGATCCAGAGAACGAGAAACACAAGGCAGATGATACCCAGCACCACCAGCATGGGAATGAACATCATTTTCATAGCACCGAAATAGGTGGCGGCACATTCTTGAAAACGGTTCATAGGCTTGCCTTTTTTTGTGGTCGGCTTGGGCTTGCCTTGGCGGTTGCCGCCCAAGCCTCTGCCTACACCCGACATATCGGCTACGGTAGAGCCGTCGTCGATCCAGGTGATCTTTTCGCGTTTCTTTTTTTGTTTTTTCTTGTTATTTTTACTCATAAACCATTAGTCCTCATCGGACAGCAAATGGCAAGCGGCGAAGTGGCCCGGCTCGTACTCACGGTACACGGGCACGTCGGTCTTGCATTTTTCAGTGGCGTGGGGGCAACGGGTATGGAAGCGGCAACCCTTGGGTGGGTTGGCAGGCGAGGGGATATCTCCCTTCAGCACGATACGCTCCATCTTCTTGTCAGGATCGGGGTTAGGAATGGCAGAGAACAGCGCCTTGGTATAGGGATGGAGAGGGTTGGAGAAGATGTCCTTCTTGTTTCCGAATTCCACCATGGAGCCCAGGTACATAACGCCGATCTTGTCGGAAATAAATTTGA
>JAFTIL010000130.1 GCA_017456905.1 Clostridia bacterium | reverse complement strand
CTTCGGTGGGTTCTTCAGTAGGTTCTTCAGTAGGTTCTTCGGTGGGTTTTTCGGTAGGTTCTTCGGTAGGTTCTTCGGTAGGTTCTTCCGTAGGGGCATAGGTAGGCTCCTCGGTTGCACACTCGCAAGGCTGGCCGGGATGCAGGGGGCATCCCTGATAGTACTTTGTTTCAGCCTCTGTGGAGGTCTCCGTCGGTGCTTCTGTCACGGGATCGGAGGCTGCATTCGTCTCTTCCGTGGCATCTGCCTCGGTCTCGGGCGGTAGGGTTTCGGGATCCGTTGCGGGCTCTGTCACGGGGGCCTCTGTTGAGGGATATGTGACGATGGCGGTGTCGAGCGGCTCGTCGGTGACGGCGGGGGGATTCGTTTCGCTACAGCCTGCCAGCACCGCGAAGGTGACGAGCAGTAAAGCTAAAACAGATAGCCATTTTGCGTGGGTAAATTTCATTTTTTCCATATCTCCTTGGTGATTTGATCGTGAGACGAGCCGACGAACTCGGACGTCTCGATGAGGTGAAAGTCGGTCATATCCTGTGTGAACGTAACGTCAGCGGGGTAGAGTCGGTTCCAGCGGTAGAGGATGATCTCCGAGACTCGGCTCCAATGGGGAGCGGGGTCGGTATCCTCCACGAAAGCGTATGCGTGATCGTCTGCGGCGGCACAAGGATTCTCCGCCACCGTGACGTTTTTGGCCTCGGCAGGGAACAACGGCGCGGAATAGGGGCTGATATACAGCCGCCCATCATCGACGTGGGATAGCAGCTCGGCGATCAGCACGCGGTCGCGGCTTTGGCGGCGGTGATTGAACATCATGCCGTTTTCGTCGTCAAGACATAAAATGAGGGTCATGGGACACCTCCTTTCGTTTGGCATACTTATTATATCATAAAATTCGCCGTTTGGCAAGAGGCAATATGAAAAGCCCGTCTTGCTTGACGGGCTTGATCTTTACAGACAAAAATGCATGAACCGCATGACCTCGTAGTAGTCGTCCGACTCAAACTTCACGGTCTTGGGGTCGACCGAGACGGCACCGGGGTAGAAGGAATAGCTGTGGGCGGTGTTCCAGTCCTTGTACTCTACCACCAGCTCAAAGTAAGGAGGCAGGGGCAGGTAGCAATCCGACAGATCCTTCTTGGACAGAGCCGCGCTCACAGCCGCCTTGATCTCGTCGCAGACCACCTCGGGGTGGCGGGAGATCACCGCCGAGCCGTGACCCTGCTTGGCCACCACGGTGGTGATGCCGGGGATGAGCTTTTGAGCAAAGTCACACAGCGCCTTGTCTCCCGACAGGAACACGATGGGGATGCTCCGATAGGCGGCCATGTAGGCGTTGATGAGAAACTCGGGGCAAGGCAGGCCGTTGAGGGTCACCCGCTGGACGCTTCTCGTCATGGTGTGGGACAGGGGATTGCCCTCGTTGACGGCCTCGCTGTGGTAGCCCGTGAAGGCCGCGGCGTCGAAGCTGTCCTGATCCAGGCCCCCCATCATACAGTAGCAATCTCTGGCCCAGCCGCGGATGAGTGTGGCAGACTTGGGCAGCCCCATGGGGTCGATGTTGCGGGCGGAATCGTGGGCGTCCTTGACGGTGGTGATATACCCCGCTTGCTCCGCGCCCTCGATAGCGGCGGTGACCTCGGAGGTCATGCGCTTGCAAAAATAATCGTAATTACGCCCCTCGGCGTCGGTCTCCTCCCATGCGGTTATGCCGCAGGTGCCTTCAATGTCGGCACTGATAAAAAGTTTTTTCATGGTGTGATCCTCCGATTTGATCAGATTTTTCCCTGAAGCAGGGAGTCGTAGGAAAGTCCGTACTTTTCCGCAATGCGGGAAGCGTAGCTTTTGCCGTCGGGAGGACGGCGGGTGATGGAGAAACGAATATCTCCCAGCCCCGAGCCCGCCACCAGGGTGTCAACCTTGGCACGGGTGCGGGGGTTTTCATTGATCTCGGGAAGACGGGCGGTCAGCTCGTGCATATGGGTACAGTAGATAGCGTGGGCGCCAAGCGCGGCCAGCGCGCCTACGGTGTCCGCCGCCAGATAGGAGCCCTCGTAGGAACCCGTGCCCGAAAAGGTTTCGTCCAGAAGCACCAATGCGTAGGGTGTAAGCTTTTGAAAGATCTCCTTCATGCGCTGACACTCGCTGCCCAAGCGTCCGTCCTCGGTGGAGGTTTTGATGTCTTGGGCAAAATGGGTGAAGATGCCATTGACAGGGCTCATGATCGCGGCCTTGGCGGGCACGGGCAGACCCAGCTGGAACATAACCTGGGAGATCCCCACTCCGCAGGTGAACACGCTCTTGCCCCCGCTGTTAGGACCTGTCAGAATGTAGATTCGCCCTTCGTTGTCAAAATCTATATCGTTGTAGACCATGCGTCGGCTGATGGAGAGAGGAGAATCGCTATCCTTTAACTTCATGGCCATGGCGGGGTTATAGAGACCCTTAACGGAAAAATATTTTTCTTCGGTGGGTCTGATCTCTGCCCAGCAGAGGGGCAGACCGCTGTCCTTGAGACTTTGGATCATGTCTGCCGCGGCACAGAGGAATTGAAGCTCGGGCAAAAGGCGTAGCCAGACGCAACCGCCCGAGGTGACGTATTGCTTGACCGAGGGAGCCCAGGAGCGGAGCAGACCACCGTAGACCTTTTTCATGGCACTCATGAACACCATGTCCACGCTTGCCTTTTCTCGGGGCGTCATACGCTTGGAAACGGCCGTCATGGGAGCGAGGGCGGTCATATCCCCCTTGGAAAGCTCAAAATTCAGCAATCGATCGATCAGCTCGCCCGAACGCACGGGCTCGGTGTTGATGGACAGGAGCCCTGCCTCGTAAGGAGAAAGCTCCGAATCTAAATTAAAGGCGATGGTTACGCTTTTGATATTCTGGATGGAGGTGGCCATGCGTTCCACGCCTTGGCGGAGCTTTTGACAAACGGGAACTCTTTCCTTCACGCTGTCGCGGAAGGCGATAAGGCCCTCCGCTTTCAAAGGCTTTCCCTCGGAGTCCAGTTGTTTCAGGTGATCGTCCAGAAAATCCACCAGATCAAGATAGACCTCCAGCTCCCGAACGCTATAAAACTGCGCCTCGTAAGACAGGTTGGGATTTTCCTTAACACGCACAAGACTGCTGATCTCGGAAAGGCGGTCGGCCGCGCCACGGATCAAGCTGAGAAGCACCGGACGCTCCATGACCTCACGGAGGGTGTCCCTGCGGTAGGCGATCACCTCGGGATTGGCGGTAAGATGGTCTGTGATGCGTATGGTCTTGTTGTAAAAGAGCCAATCCGCCCCCAGCCGACGGATCAGCTCGTTGCTCTCAGAGCGGACGAGATCCTTATCGTCGTAGCGGTAGCCTTGGGGGTAGATGAGGGAATAGCTTTCGTTTGCACTCATTGAAAATTTCTCCTTTACAACATGATCAGCCATAGGATTATCTCACGGATCATCCAACCCAAAAGCAGGGCGGGGACAAAACTCAAAAGAAGGATGATATAGAGAGAGGCGGCCTTATAATAGAGCTTCCATACAGGGAGAAATTTCAGACTCACCCATACGAGTACCAATAGCAATAAAATGGTATCAATGAGAAAGACCCCTGTGCCTGTGATACAAGCTGCCAACTCAAAGAGCCACAGAATACCAACGCGCTTGGCCAAGGCGAAGCGGGGAATACAAACGTAACCGATGCGGGATTCGTCGATCTCCATGGCGGGCTCCTTTCAAAAAATATCGTGCATGCGGAAAAGTCAAAAAATCTCCCGTGTGGTTCACTTTAATGATACCATATCGGGAGATTTTTGTCAAGCGCGCCTCGATTTAAAAGGCTACAACCTGTAGTTGAAGTGCCGCCTTACAGCTCCGTCACGGTATGCTCCAGCGGATACCGCTCAAAATGTCTCGGCCCGGGGGCGGCATCCTCGGCGGGATAGCCCAAGGCCAGGAGGATATAGGGGGTCAGGTTCTCAGGCAGGTCAAAGGCCTTCGCCATGGCGGGCACGTCAAAGGCGCAGATCCAGCAGGAGCCCACACCCAAGGATTGGGCGGCCAGCATCATCTGGGTAGTGACGATGGTGCAATCCATCTCGGCCATGCAATGATCCACCTTGGGGCGGTTACAGGCCACTTCTGTGTCGCCGCAGATCATAAGAATGGTGTTTGCCCCGTAGCATTTCTTGACGGCACGCATCTTTTCAAGGGCTTCGGAGGAGCGGATGACGAAGATCCGCTGGGGCTGAAGGTTCATGGCGGTGGGGGCGAGCCGGCCCGCCTCTAAAATTTGGTTCAGCACCTCGTCGGAAACGGGCGTGTCGGCAAAGGAGCGAAGGGAATAGCGGTCGGCGCAGAGCTTGAGAAAATCCATGGTAAGCCTCCTTGACAGTATGATTTGGTAGGGGCGAATTCCATATCCGCCCGTGAAGATTCTGTTTTTGCAGGGCGCATATGGAATGCGCCTTTACGGAATGTGGTCGTTTCTCGTTGTCGGTAGGGGCGCTCCTATGTGTGCGCCCGTCTTGCGATTGGGTAGGGGAGGCGTTACGCCTCCCGATTTGGAACAATATCCCTTTGTCGGGAGGGGAAACCCCTCCCCTACGGTCATTCAATTCTTTTTCTTGCGAAATACCAGCAGCTTGCTGATGAAATAATTGAGGATGACCACCAGCACGGCGGCGATGATCTTGAACAGATATTCGTTCAGCCCCAGCCAGGTGCAGAAGACGGCCATGATGGCCTCTTGGAGCAGAAGGGTCAGCACGCGGCCGCCAGCAAAGGCACCGATCTCGCCCAAAATGGGGAGAAAGCCCCGTCGCTTACTCTCAAAGACCCAGATGCGGTTGGTCACGTAGGCAAAGGTGACGGCGGCCACCCAGGCGATGACGTTGGCACCGTGGAGCAGGAGGGGAGTGGCGTCAATGGCCTCGCCCCAGAAATAGTAAAGCAGGAAGGACACGCTCCAATCGACGACGGTGGTGAGTCCACCAAAGATGATGTAGAGGATGACGCTTTTGTGTTTTTTCAGAAAATCTATCATGATCGATCCTTTGGGAAATTAATCAATTTTATAGGTCGTACCCTGTGCGGTGTCAATGAGGGTCACTCCCTTGGCTGCCAGCTCGTCGCGGATGCGGTCAGCCTCGGCAAAGTTTTTTGCTTTCTTGGCAGCCTTGCGGGCCTCGATGGCAGAGAGAATCTCGGCTACGAAGGGATCAGCGGCGGCGGCGTCAGCCAGCGCCTTGGCCTCGGCGGCC
>JAFTIL010000129.1 GCA_017456905.1 Clostridia bacterium | reverse complement strand
GGCGGCCTTTTTGCTTCAAGGCGGCCGTCGGCAGCTTTTGCTTGGTCAAAAGAAGAAAGCCGCCCACCAAAAGCACCGCCATATAGGCTCTGTATAAAGCGATCTCCCCCGAGGAAAGGGGGAGATGCCGAACAAACAAAGGGATGGTTCCGAAGATCACCATGGCAAGCACCATGAGGACTCGGGCATCTTTTAAATAACGCATACGCTATCAACCGCCCAGATAAGCCTTGCGTACCATTTCGCTGGCCGCCAGCTCTTTACCTGTGCCCGTAAGCACGATCTGACCGTTCTCCAAAACGTAGGCACGATCCGAGATGGCCAAGGACTTACCCGCGTTCTGCTCCACCAAAAGGATGGTAGTGCCGTCGCGGTTGATATCCTTGATGATCTCAAAGACCTGGTCAACCAGCAGAGGAGACAAGCCCATGGAGGGCTCATCCAGCATGAGCAGCTTGGGATGGCTCATGATGGCGCGTCCCATAGCCAGCATTTGCTGTTCGCCGCCCGAAAGGGTGCCCGCGATCTGGTTCTTTCTCTCGTGGAGGCGGGGAAAACGGGTGTAGATGGCCTCAAGATCGGTCTTAAAGCCCGACTGATCCTTCATAGAATACGCGCCCATGAGCAGGTTTTCGTACACCGTCAGCTCCTGGAAGATGCGGCGGCCTTCGGGCACCTGGGTCATGCCTAAGTGAACGATCTTGTGGCAGGGAGTCTTGGTGATATCGTGGCCGTCAAAGGTGACCGAGCCTCCTCGCTTGGGGATCAGACCCACCACGCTCTGCATGGTGGTGGTCTTGCCCGCGCCATTGGCACCGATCAAGGTGACGATCTCGCCCTCGTTGACTTCAAAATTGATGCCCTTGAGGGCACAGATCACGCCGTAGTATACTTCAAGATTTTTTACTTCTAACATTGCCATGGTCTTACCCTCCGATATAGGCCTTGATGACCTCGGGGTCACTAAGGGCGGTCTTGGTGTCGCCTTCTGCCAGCACGGTACCGAAATTGAGGACGGTGATCTCGTCGCAAAGACCTGCTACGAACTTCATGTCGTGCTCGATAAGCAGAATGGTCATGTCGAAGTTGTCACGGATGAACTTGATGGTCTTGACCAGATCCTCGGTCTCATGGGGGTTCATGCCCGCGGCGGGCTCATCGAGGAGCAGGAGCTTGGGGTTGGTAGCCAAGGCTCGGGCAATTTCCAGCTTTCTCTGCTTACCGTAAGGCAGGTTACAGGCCAGTTGATTGCGCTCGTTCTCCAGATCAAAGATACGAAGCAGCTCCTTAGCGCGTTCCCGCATGGCCTTTTCCGTTTTGAAATAACGGGGAAGGCGCAGAAGGGTCTCAATGACGGTGCATTTAAACTCAGGCTGATTATGCAGACCCACCATAACGTTACGCACCACGGTCATGTTGTTGAACAGGCGGATATTCTGGAAGGTACGGGCGATGCCCTTGTGATTGATCTTTTCCTGGGACAGCCCCTTGAGCTCCTCGCCGTCCAGATAGAAAGTACCTGCAGTGGGCTTATACACCCCCGTAAGCAGGTTGAAGATAGTGGTCTTACCCGCGCCGTTGGGGCCGATGAGACCGTAGATCTGATTTTTCTTAATGCGGATATTCACATCCTGGGCGGCCTTCAGACCGCCGAAGGAAATACCCAGATCCTTGGTTTCAAGAATGAAATCTGCCATCAGTCTTTACCTCCGTTTCCTGTGTTATCCTTCATTTCGGGAGGCACCATATCAATGGACAGAACCTCGTTCATCTCGATCTTGGTAGGCACCACATCCCACTTAGCCGCGTCATCCTCCACGCTGGCGGGATCGCTCTTATGTCGAAGCAGCTTTTTGAGCAGCACGTTCAGATTGTAGCGATCACGGAAGCTCTTGAGGGCGGGGGCGTTGTTGTAGATCACGATGAGAATGAGGATCAGGGCGTACAGAAGGTTCTGCAGCACCGCCAGGTCACCCGTCAGTACGGTGGCCAGCTTGGTGTTCAGGAAAGTAATAAGGGTAGCGGCAATGATGGAGCCGTTGATGTTACCCATACCGCCCAGCACCACCATCACGAGGATCTCGATGGAGTAGTTGTAACCGAATTTGGCACTCTGTACGGTGTAGTTACTATAGCTGTAAAGCACACCCGCGATGCCTGCGAAGGTAGCGGACATGGTAAATGCCAACAGCTTATACTTGGTGACGTTGATACCGCTGGCTTTCGCCGCGATCTCGTTGTCACGGATGGCGGTGACCGCACGGCCGTGCTTGGAGCGAATGAAATTCTGCACCACGGCCAGGGTGATCAGCACCAGCACAAAGGCGATGATGAAGAGATATTTCTTATCAAAGCGGGGGGTGTTGAGGCCAAGGGCACCGCCGAAAGTCTCGTCGGAGGTGTTCTGGAAGATGGATTTGACGATCTCACCGAAAGCCAGCGTTACGATGGCCAGATAGTCACCGCGCAGACGCAGAGCGGGAATACCGATGATGATACCGCACAGAGCGGCCACGGCGGCACCCACGAGCAGGGAGATGAGGAAGGTCAGAATACCGTTACCGAGGGATGCGACCAACAGGGAGGCTACCTTACCGCTGATATAGGCGCCCACGCACATAAATCCTGCATGACCCAGAGAAAGCTCTCCAAGAAAGCCGACAACCAAGGACAGGGACACGGCCAGTATGATGCTGATGGCCACCTTCTCCAGAAGGAACAAAAGGGAGCTGTCCAGTCGTCCGCCTGTCAGAGTCATGACGGCAAGGACAGCGGTGAGAACACCGATGACGATATAGTTGATATAATGATTGATCTTAAATTTTCCGAGTTTCATACCTTTTCCCTCCTCTTCTTACCGAGGAAGCCGGTAGGTCTGACCAAGAGAATGATGATCAGGATAGAGAATTCGATGGCGTCGGTATAGGGGGCGATGGCGGTGATCTTATAGGAGATACACTCCACAAGACCCAAAAGGATACCGCCCAGCATCGCACCGGGGATGGAGCCGATACCGCCGATGACAGCGGCCGTAAAGGCCTTGATCCCGGGCATAGCACCGAGGGTGGAGGAAATGCTGGGAGCTTTAAGCAGGTAGAAAAGGCCTGCCAGGGCTGCCAGGGCGGAGCCGATGGCAAAGGTCACGGTGATGATGCCGTTGACGTTGATACCCATCAGCTGAGCCGCGCCCTTATCCTCGGACACGGCGATCATAGCGCGGCCGAGACGGGTATACTTGATAAACAGGGTCAGGATGACCATGACCACCACGGTAACGCCGAGGGTCACCAGGGAAGACACCTGCATGGTAACACCCAGGATCTTCACAGAGCCGAAATCATAGACGTTGACCATCTTGTTGGCAGAGCCGAAGATGATCTGCGCCAAGCTCTGAAGCAGGTAGCTGACACCGATGGCGGTAATGAGCACAGCCAGCGGCGACGCACCGCGCAAGGGCTTATAGGCCACCTTCTCAATGGCAATACCTAAAATAACACAGCAGACAACGGCCATGAGAATAGCAAGCAAGGGGTTTTGGGTAGCCATAAACACGTAGATGGTGTAACCACCCACCATGATGATATCACCGTGGGCAAAGTTCAGCATCTTGGCTATACCGTACACCATGGTATAGCCCAAAGCGATCATGGCGTAGATACCGCCAAGGCTCAGGCCGTTGATCAAAGTTGACAAAAACAGTTCCATAGTTTTTCCTATTCTTCACAAATACGGCCGCCATAGCCACCGCATTGTACATATCCATATAAACCATAACTGCATATACCCCTCCAGCGAGAGGGATATATGCAGCTATTCGTTTAGTCACACATTTTTATGGGATCAGGGAATTATTCAGCATCCTCGTTCTTGCCGTTGGCATCCTTGATGACGTACTGGATAGCGCCCTTGTTGACGTAACCGGTGGACTCCCACTTGATGTTGTTACCGGTAACGCCTGCGGCGAGGGTATAACCGCCGTTGAACTGCTCCTTAAGGATCTCGCAGAGCTCGGAAGCGCTGATGTTCACAGGGATGTCCTTGCCGCTGTCGATGGCGGCCTTCATGGCGCCGTAGATAGCGTAAACGCAGTCGTAAGCGGAAGCGCCGAACTGGTTCAGGGTATCGGCACCGAACTTAGCCACGTACTTGTCGATGAATTCCTTAGCCTTGCCGTCGGTTGCCTTGGAGTTGAAGTGAGACAGCATGGTGACCTTCTGAGGGATCTCGGTGATATCGAAGCCGTCGATGTTGTCGATACCGTCGAAGCCGTCGCAGCCGTAGTAAACGGCGTCAGCAGCCAGGATATCCTTGGCCTGGGTCATGAACAGGGATGCGGGGGTGTAGTAGGTAGGCATGAAGATGAAGCTGCAGGATTTCAGGGTGTCGATCTGGGTGGAGAAGTCGGATGCGTTGGCATCGGTGAAGCTGGTCTCCACCACGGTGACGGAAGCGTCGAGGTTGGCCTTGAACTGATCGAAGATACCCTTGGAGTAAGCCTCGTCGGACTTGTAGCAAGCACCGATGGTCTGACCCTTGTAGTTGGCGTTAACGAACTCAGCAGCAACCTTACCCTGGTTACCGTCTGCGAAGCACATCTGATAGCCGTTGGGGTTGGCGGGGATATCGTCACCCGAAGCAGAGGGGGTGAGGAAGAACACGTTGTCGTCAGCGGACAAGTTCTTGAACTCCAGGCCGGGTGCAGTGGTCACGGTACCGAGAGACACCTGCATACCGCCCTCGTAGAGTGCGGAGTAGTTGGTAGAGATCTTAGTGGCGTCGTGCATATCGTCCATAGCCACCAGCTTGAACTTAACGCCGTTCAGGCCGCCTGCGGCGTTGATCTCGTCAACGGCCATCTGAGCGGAGTTCTTAACGGCAATACCGTACATAGCGGCACCGCCGGTGAGAGGACCGGAAAGACCGATGACGTATTCGGTGTTTTCAGCAGCATAGTTGGTAGCGCCGCCGCAACCTGCGAAGGCACTCAGGCAGAACACGAGAGAAAGTGCAACTGCCATGATCTTGATGAATTTCATGATGAATTTCCTCCAAAAAAAGATATACTATAAGTATACTCATTTTTTTTATATTGTCAAGGTCATTTTGAATATTTTTTCAAAAAAAATTTCATTTTTCATCAAATTTCCATCAAAAAGAAAGTCCCCGCACGATTTTATGCGGGGATTTTCATATAATATACATTATATGTATTTCGAAGCTGCATCCGCGGATCTCAGCAAGGGCAATATGCAAGTGAGAGGCCTTTGAACTTGCAGAATTGAGATCAATACCATCTGAGTTTGGTAGCCACCTGCTGGCCGTCCACGACGGCGTAGCTGCGGGA
>JAFTIL010000128.1 GCA_017456905.1 Clostridia bacterium | reverse complement strand
ATTTCAAGATTCATAAATTTACCTCTTTATTCATATATTTGCTTGTGGTATGGATTTATTATATCGTACAATCAAACGATTGTCAAGCACCTGTGAAAAATTTTTGCGAAACATTCACAAATTGTTTCACCTCATGTTATATGAAGAAGGGAGGTTCGGGGATATGAACAAAAGGGCGCGTGCCTTTTATGGGGCGGTTGTTTGGATCCTGCTGATCGTTGTGGGGATATCCTTCGGTGACGAATGGGAATGGCTTGCTGTCGTTCCTGCCGCCCTTTTGCATGAATTGGGTCATTACGTGGCGGCCGCCGTGTGCGGTGTTAAGATAACGGGGGTGCGTGTGGGAATTTTGGGCGCCCGTATGAGGATGGAGGGCGTGCTTTCCTATGGCAAGGAGTTTGGGATCGCTTTGAGTGGGCCTGCCGTCAACGCTCTTTGTGCCTTGGCCGTGTGTGGGTTTAGTAACGGGAGGGTGGACCATTCGCCGTTTCAATACTTTTTTTACGCCTCTGTAGGGTTGGGCCTTTTGAATCTTTTGCCGGTGGGTACGCTGGACGGCGGACGAATGCTGAGTGCTCTCCTGTCTTATTTCTTTTCCCCAGCGGTGGCAGCAACAGCTCTGAGGATCACCACCACCCTCTGCCTTCTGGCTTTATGGCTTTTGGCGGGATATGCACTGCTTTGGGGCTCGCCCATTTTATCATCGTTTATCTTTGTTCTTGCCTTGATGCTGCAGTACATCTCTCCGCAAACGGCGAAAAGGGAATAAAAAATACCGCCTGCCCTTTGGCAAGCGGTATTCGAGTTTTGATCAATCGCAGATGAAGGGCAGAAGAGCTGCCTGGCGAGCACGCTTGATAGCGATGTTGACCTCTCTCTGGTGCTTAGCGCAAGCGCCGGAGATGCGGCGGGGCAGGATCTTGCCTCTCTCGCTGATGAACTTGGACAGCTTCTTGGTGTCCTTGTAATCAATGTAAGCGACCTTGTCTGCGCAGAAAATGCAGACCTTCTTTCTCTTGTTGCGCACGAAGGGGCGTGCGGGACGAGCGGTGTTCTCGGTTCTATCCATCTTAATCCTCCTGTCGTATATTTACGACTATTTCATAAAATTTTGTGTGCCTTAGCACATTGTTTTGCCGATCCGATCAAAGATCAGAAGGGCAGGTCGTCATCGGTCTTGATCTCCTCAAACTTGGGCGCGGATGCGGCGGGAGATGCGTAGGCCGGTGCGGCATAAACGTCACCTGCAGGAGCGGACATGGTGTCCTGAGCATTACGGCTCTCCACAAAGTTTGCCTCGTCGGCAACAATGTCGGTAGAGTAGCGCTTCTGACCCTGCTGGTCGATCCACTGACGGTTCTGGATGCTGCCGGTAATGCAGATCGCGGAGCCTTTGTGGAAGTACTTTGCGATAAACTCAGCGGTGCTTCTCCATGCGGTAACGCGGAAGAAATCAGCCTCGGGCTGACCCTGCTGGCTGTCGCGGGAAACGAAACGGCGATTCACGGCGATGGTGAAGGAGACCACGGCGATGCCGGTCTGGGTCTGCTTCAGCTCGGGGTCGGCGGTCATGCGACCTGCCAGGATGACCTTGTTCAGGTTAAGAGACATCATGAACCTCCTGAAAGTTTATTTGGGACGAGTCGAATCACTCTGCGTCAGCAGGAGCTTCGACGGGAGCCTCGACAGCTTCCTCGACGACGGGAGCTTCCTCAACGGGAGCCTCCTCGACAACAGGCGCCTTAGCGGTGGGCTCGAAATCGAGACGGATGAGAACGGAACGGAGAATGTGCTCGTCAATGTTGAAGAGACGCTCCAGCTCTGCGGGGAACTCGGGGGCAGCCTTGAAGGTAGCTACGACATAGTAGCCCTCGGGTCTGTCGTTGATGGGGTATGCAAGACGGCGCTTGCCCCACTCTGCAACCTCGACAACGGTCTCAGCGTTGGCATTGATGATGCCGACGAACTTCTCAACCGAAGCCTTGGCAGCCTCTTCACCGTCAGCACAATCGACGATAAACAGGCTCTCGTAATAATTGTTGATCTTTTCCATGTTTGTTTACCTCCCTATGGACTATAAAAGACCGTGCATCTTGAAAATTTTATGCACAGTAAGGAGACGGGTGCATAAAACTACCCGTACCGAAACAATATTCTACCATACTTTTTCTTGCTTGTCAAGAGTTTTTTTGATTTTTTCAAAGTTCGATTGCCATTTGGAGCAAAAATCGTAAATTTCAACAAAAATATATTGACTTTTGGCTTTGTATATGATAAAATAATAAGACGCGAATGGCGTTTTTAGCTATCGTTCAACTAATTTCTACAAGGAAAAGGATGAGTTTGCACCATGAAGAGAGACATTTTGCGTGTCATTGAAGAAAATATGGACGGCTTTTCCAAGGGTCAAAGACAAATTGCTCGCTTTTTGTTGGCACATTACGATAAAGCGGCGTATATGACTGCCGCCAAGCTGGGCTCTGAGGTCAGCGTGTCGGAATCTACCGTCGTTCGCTTCGTGATGGAGCTGGGCTACGTGGGCTATCCTGAGTTTCAAAAAGCGTTGCAGGATTTGATCCGCACCAAACTCACTTCCTTCCAGCGTATGGAGGTCACCAATCATCTGATCGGTGAAGGCGACGTTCTGGAGAAGGTGTTGATGTCCGACGTGGATAAGATCAAGCGCACCTTGGAGGGCGTCAACCGTGAGCATTTCGAAAACGCCGTAGATGCCATTGTCAAAGCAAAGAATATCTACATCATCGGTGTCCGTTCTTCCTATACGCTGGCAAGCTTCCTCAACTATAACCTCAGAATGATTTTCGATAACGTCCGCCTCATCGAAACCACCTCGGGCGGAGAGCTGTTCGAGCAGATTCTCAACGTCAGGGAGGGAGACGTGATGATCGCCATCAGCTTCCCTCGTTACTCCAAGCGCGTGATCCGCGCCGTGTCCTATGCAAAGCAAGCGGGAGCACAGGTGGTGGCGTTGACAGATTCCTATGATTCCCCCATCGCCGCGGAGGATAACCACGTACTGGTCGCCCAGAGCGATATGGCTTCCTTTATGGACTCTCTCGTGCCCCCCATGAGCATACTCAATGCCCTGGTGGTGGCTGTCTCCCGCGCCCGCGAGGAGGAGGTCAGCCGTAGACTCCGTCAGTTGGAGGTCATGTGGGACGAGTATGATGTGTATCTGAAAAATCCTCAGTAAGGGCTCATAAAAGCGTTGCCTGAATATACGAATGGGGCAGGGACCCCATGGGGTATCGAACTACCTCCGCTATCTGATCTCTTGCCTAATTATAATTTTTGAAAGTTTTGAGGGGGTCAAGGGGGAACTTTTCAAGCACTGCTTGCAGTGCGGGTCCCCCTTGTGTACCCCTAAATAATCATCATGAAAAAAAACATCGTCATCGTCGGGGGCGGTGCCGCGGGGCTGTTTGCCGCTATGAGCGCGGCAGAGATGTCCCGTGATATAACTGTCACCGTCATTGAACAGAATAACCGCATGGGCAAGAAGCTACGCATCACGGGCAAGGGCCGCTGTAACGTGACCAATGATTGTGACCGAGATACCTTCCTTGCCAACGTGCCCACCAATCCCCGCTTTCTTTATGCCGCGATCAGTGCGCTCGCCACGCAGGATGTCATGGATTGCTTTGAAAACCTTGGTGTACCTCTGAAGGTGGAGCGTGGACACAGGGTTTTTCCCGTGTCGGATAATGCCCATGATATCGCGGATGCGCTCGTTAAGCGTTGCCGCGAGCTGGGAGTTCAGTTCGCCTCGGGACGAGTGAACCGTCTTTTGACCGAGACCGACGGAGAGGGAAAGACCCGTATCATCGGCGTGGCCTGTGGGCAAAGAGAATTTTTTGCCGATGCCGTCATCCTCTGCACAGGCGGCGCATCCTATCCTACCACGGGCTCGGACGGCAATGGCTACGACTTGGCCGAAGCCGTAGGACATGAGATCGAGTCTCCGATCCCGTCCCTGGTGCCGCTGGTGTGTGCAGATTCAGTTTGCGTGGATATGATGGGTTTGTCTCTTCGCAACGTGCGGCTGACCGTCTACAACAAAGAAAAGAAAAAGAACATCTACGAAGACTTCGGTGAGATGCTCTTCACCCACTACGGCGTAACAGGCCCTCTCATCCTCAGCGCCTCAGCTCATATGCCCGACCTGGTGCCGGGACGATACGAGTTATATATCAACTTGAAACCCGCGCTTTCCGAGGCCGAGCTGGATGCCCGCATCCTGTCCGACTTCAAAAAGTATGCCAATAAAGATTTCATCAACGCCCTCTCCGATCTGCTCCCCCTCAAGGCCATTGAGCCTGTGGTGAAGCTGTCGAGCATCGACCCCCGCAAAAAGGTCAATGCTATCACTAAAGAAGAGCGAAAAAAGTTGGGCGAGGTCATCCAAAAGCTGACCCTCCATCCCACCACCCACCGCCCCATTAAGGAAGCCATTGTGACCAAGGGCGGCGTGTCGGTGAAGCAGGTCAATCCCAAAACCATGCAGTCCAAGCTGTGCGAAGGCCTGTATTTCGCAGGTGAGCTTCTGGACGTGGATGCCTACACGGGTGGCTTCAACCTGCAGATTGCCTTTTCCACTGCCCGCCTGGCGGCACTGGGAGTCGTGGCGCAGGTGACAGAACAATAGCAACGAATGGGGTAGGGGCCCCATGAGGGTAAAGAAAAATCTCCCATTGTCCAATCATTTGGCCTATTCATTATTTTTTAAAAAGTTTTGAGGGGGTCAAGGGGGGACTTTTTCAAAAGTCCCCCCTTGCGTACTCTCCAAAGGAGTATATATGGATCACATTCAAGTTGCCATCGACGGCCCCAGCGGGGCAGGGAAATCCACAGTGTCCAAGGCGATCGCCAAGGCCTTGGGGATCATTTACGTGGACACGGGCGCGCTTTATCGCACCGTAGGATACTATGCCCGAGAGCAGGGTATCGCCGTGGACAACGCTGCCGATGTCGTACCTTATCTGCCCGAGATCAGCATTGAGGTCCGTTATGAAAACGGCGTCCAGTGCGTCTATCTTAACGGCGAAAATTTGGGTGACCGTATCAGACAGAACGAGATCTCTATGTACGCCTCTGCGGTGTCTGCCGTTCCAGAGGTGAGAGCTTTTCTGTTGGATACACAGAAGAAAATCGCCGCTGAGAACTCCGTCATCATGGACGGTCGTGATATTGGCACGGTCATTCTACCCGATGCTCACGTCAAGGTCTTTTTGACCGCCTCCAACGAGGCACGCGCCCGCCGTCGCTACAAGGAGTTGATGGAGAAGGGAATGCCCGCCTCCTACGAGGAGATCCTGTCGGATATGAACCGCCGCGACGAGGCCGACCGTACCCGTGCCGTTGCACCTGCTGTCCCTGCCGCCGATGCCGTGATCTTTGATAATTCCGACCTTGATTTTGACGCCTCTGTTGCCGAACTGCTTTGCCTGATCCAAAAGATAGCCACAGAGAAAGGAATCGCGCTTTCATGAGTGATAAGAAGCAAAAGAAAGTAAAAAAGATCCGTCCCCGCAGCCGCTTGTACGCCGTG
>JAFTIL010000127.1 GCA_017456905.1 Clostridia bacterium | reverse complement strand
CAGCTCCTTGATGCGGCGGGACAGGGTGGTGCGGTTGGTGTGAAACCGGGCACTGAGGCTGTCCAAAGTCAGTGGGGTGTCAATGTGATTGCGGATGTAGCGCAGAAATTCCTGTCCGACATCGGTCTGTCCTCCCTCGGACAGACCGCCCAGGTAGCAGTTTTCGGCCGCCTGCAGGATGGAGACCAGCTCGGAGCGCGCGCGGCAGGACCACCCATTGTCTGTCTCGTGATTTTTAATATGCTCTCCCGCGCGGATGAAGTGTCCTCGCAGGAACTCGTATTCCTCGCACCGCAGGCGGACGATACCGCAGAAAACCTCATCCCTCGTGTGGAACAAATGGAAGTCGGGATACCCGTGACGGGCGCGCAGATGCTCGTACTCCTCGCCGGTGATCACCTCGCGGTTCAGATTGACGTTGTAGAAAAAGGGACGAAAGCTGAGGTTCAACAGCTCATGCCGCCCAGCGTGGATAGTCACAGTGTCCTCATCGTGCAGACAGAGCAGGTAGTGCCCGTCCAGATAGCAACGGACTCCCGACAACGCACAGGAGACCGCAGATGCTTTGAGAAGGATCAGCGAGTACATGGGGGGAGCGAATCGAGGCTCAGAACTCAGGGCGATCAGGTCGGGACGGTATTCCATGAAGGGCTCCTTCTTTTGGGGTGATTGGGTGGACTGCTTCTATTATACCATGTCGGGGGAGGAGATGCAAGACCAAATTTACACGATTTTTAGCACAATTTACAATTTGCTGTGAAACATAAATATGTAGGTGCAACTTGCCGCCGAGCTTTGCTCGGCTAGGTTCAGAATCCTAGTGCCCCAGCCAGAAAAAAGACCAACTCACTTGTGAGTTGGTCTTTTTTCAACGAAATTCGCCTTCGGCGAGTGAAATTTGGCTTCGCCAAGTGAAATAGCTTCGCTGTGAAATATTTGCTTCGCAAATGTGAGGAGGCGAATTTCATTTCACATCGAACAAAATGAGATATTTCACAATTTCCGTAAGGAAATTATTTCACATTCGGCGGGCGCCGAATATTTCACTAAAATCGGTTTGAGTTCGAAACCTTATTGCAAAACGTAAAAAATATCTTTTTCGTAGTCTTTACACAAAAATAAAAGAGAGGAACTTTGTTCCTCTCTTTTGCTTTTAGTTGAGATTGTCGATGAAGAAATTCGCAAACGAGAAGCAGTTGCTTGTTTTGCGCTTCAGGCACTTGGATTTTTATATCCTTCGGCGTCAAACGAGGTTCAGAATCCTAGCACCCCAGCCAACGCTTCGAAATATTGCTACGCAGCGCAAAGCAACCCCAATTATGATTCCACAAGAATTGCAACCAAGCCTTACAGTCACCTGTTTGGCGCAGTGTCTGTATTATACGGAGATAATTTAGATGCTCCTGACATGGTTACGGGTGATAGAGGAAATGCAGACACCCACATTCGGAACGGATGATCATATCCCTCAACAATACAAAGAGGCTGAGCCAATCGCTTTCAAACCAAGCATTTGACTCAACCTCTTTTTTATTAAAACTTATAGGCTCAACGCAGATCGCTTTCAGACAGCTTTTCGAAGTGAGACACCATATTATTATCCACTATGATGCTTCGTCCTTCCCAAGGTAGCCAAAATGACCCTCGCGGCGCCTGTTTCTATCAGCAGGTCGGCGCAGGTGCGCAGGGTGGCGCCCGTGGTATAGAGATCGTCCACTAAGATCACGGTGGTATTCGAAAGCTCAACCACGTCCCGCGATATCCGATAGGCTTTTACGGCATTCTCTGCCCGCGCCTCGGCGTTCAACTTCTTTTGCGCCCTTCGTCCGCTCAACGTACGTTCCAATAAAGTTTCCACAGGCCAACCGCTGAGCTTGGAAAGCGCCTCAGCCAGACGGCGTGCCTGGTCAAAGCCCTCCTTGACAAGGGCAGAACGGCGGCGTGGCGGATAGGTAATGAGGATATTCTCTTGAGAAGCATCCCGCGTTTGGAGAATGTCGCAAAGAAGAGGCCACATCTCTCTTGCCGCATATTTGAAAACTCGGGATTCGTCCTTATGTTTGAGATGGTAGATCAACCGTTCGGGTATGCCTTCCGCCTTTCCCGAGGTATATCCCACAACCGAGACAAGCCCACACACGGAATCATCCCATGAAAGTATCCTTTCCTGAGGATCCAAACGGCTTGCCTCCCATTTGGTGCGACAAAAGGGGCAAAACACGTGGGTCATACCGTCCTTGAGCGGCATCAGCTCTCCGCAGCCCACGCATTTGGGTGGGAACAGAAGCATCAACACCCCTTGTCCAACAGACATATGTCCTGTTTTTCTCATAGCTTCACCTGCTTATCCTTGATCGGTCAACCGATGAACGAGACCCGTGTACCGCATGGTTTGGTGGTTGTTGCGCACCATGGTGGCAACGATATCCTCGCGTCCAACCAAAATGACCATACGACGTGCTCGAGTCACAGCGGTATAAAGCAAATTTCGCGTGAGCAGCATGGGCGGTGCGGCGTACATGGGGATAATGACGTAGGGATATTCACTACCCTGGCTTTTGTGAACGGTCACAGCCCAGGCGTGCTCCAGCTCATCCAGCATATCCGAATGATAGATAGCCTCGCGATCGTCAAAGCGGACAATCATTTCCCGTTCTATAGGATCTATCCGCAGGATGGTACCGATGTCGCCGTTGAAAATACCGCTGCCCTCGCCATCCTCGCTCTCCCAAAGAATGTCGTAATTATTCTTGGTTTGCATGACGCGGTCTCCCTCGCGGAAGGCGGTCTCGCGAAATTTCAGCTCTTTTTTATGTCTGGCAGGAGGATTGAGAGCGCTCTGCAACAGGCGGTTGAGATTTTCGGTCCCCGCCTCGCCTCGACGGGAGGGCGTGATCACCTGGATGCCCCCTTCAGTCTCTTTGCCGTAAGCACGTGGGAGGCGGGTGCCGTACAGCTCCACGATGGTGTCGGCTACCGCGCAATCAGTGGCTCTGGGCATGAAAAAGAAATCGTTATTTTTCACCGTCAGATCAGGCATTTGCCCCTCGTTGACGGCATGGGCGTTGGTAACAATGAGGGATTCCCTCGCCTGGCGGAAGATCTCGGTAAGCCGCACCGTCGCAAAGCAACCGCTGTCAATGAGATCGTTCAACACGCGCCCCGCACCCACGCTTGGCAACTGGTCGGCGTCACCGATGAGGATGAGCCGCGCACCCGGCTTGATCGCCTTAAGAAGGGCACACATGAGGAAGTTGTCAACCATAGAAGCCTCGTCTACAATGATGACGTGTTCCTCCAGATGATCCTGCTCATTGCGTCGGAAATGCCCTCGATCGCCTTCAGAAAAATCCATTTCCAAAAGGCGATGGATGGTCTTGGCTTCACAGGAGGTGGCCTCGGACAGCCGTTTGGCGGCGCGCCCCGTGGGAGCAGCCAAGGCGACCTGGAAGTCCAGCGAAGAAAAAATGCCCAAAAGTGCGCGGACCACCGTGGTCTTACCCGTACCGGGACCACCCGTCAGGATCATAACGCCGTGCTCCAGCGCATAGTCGATGGCTTGCTTCTGCCCTGCGGCATATGCCATATCCCGCTTCATTTCCTCACGGGCAATAAAACCATGGATGTCCCCTGCGTCAATGGCGGGACACAGCTTGTCCAGCAGCACCAGTTTATCGGCGATATACTGCTCCTGCTTGTCGGTGGCCGCGTCAAAGATATATTCCTGACCGCCGTATTTTCGCTTGATCAGCTCGCCTCGCACCAGTTGGCTGTCAACAGCCTGCTCCACCTTCTCGGGAGTGGTATTCAAAAGCTGTGCCGAGGCTACCGTCAGCTTTTCACGGGGAAGGCAGACGTGTCCGTTGCGTTGGGCGTTGCCTGTCAAAAGATACTTGACACCGCTCATGAGACGCTCGTTGCCCTCGGGATCCAGCCCCATGGCCATTGCCATTTGGTCTGCCCGTTCAAAACCCACGCCCTCTACCTCGTCGCAAAGACGGTAAGGGTTCTTCTTAGCGATATCCACACACCCGCTGCCCAAGGTCTTGTAGATCTTGACCGTCGTGGCCGCGCCGAAATAATCACGGAAAAACATCATGGCCGAGCGAATGCCTGCCTTGGATCTGAAATCCTCCGAGATCTCCTCCGCCTTTTTACGAGAAATGCCCTGCACCTCGGAAAGCCACTCAGGGTGATTCTCCATGACCTCCAGCGTATCCTCTCCAAAGGTCTCCACAATGCGGGCGGCCAGCTTGGGTCCGACACCTTTGATGGTGCGAGACGAAAGATACCGCAGAATGGCGGCCGTGTCGGCAGGCATATGCCGCTCGTACTGCGACACCTTAAACTGACGTCCGTACTTAGGGCTATGGATCCAGCTCCCCCATAAAACCAAGGTGTCCCCCTCGGTCACGTAAGGCGTGATCCCCTGGGCCGTGATGACCTCTCCCGAGGCTTCTATGCCAAAGTCAAACACCGTATAGCCGTTTTCCTCGTTGCAGTAAATGATGTGCTCTACGGTTCCCTCCATGCGGGTCATGTTGTCGTCAGGGCGGGTCTCTTCCAGTCCCGGCATGGACATTTGGGGCAGAAATTCATCTTCTCTATACGCCATGGGATCTCCTTTCTTCAAGGGTTTATACATTCAGCCCCCGTCGGTATCAAGCCGAGGAGGGCTGCTCTTATTCTGAAATCATGTAAACAGCGGCACTATATGCCGTCACAACGTCTTGATATGCGGGATAAAGCCCTTCTTTGTCACCGATCTCCCCTTGCATAAGCTCTGATGAGACCAGCACCACCATAGGGACGCCTCGGCGGCGAAAAACACTTTTTTCGGCCTCGCAAAGCAGGATATCCAGATCATCGGCATCCTTCCTGCTTTTGATGGTCACCGCCACGGTGATGGCACAGGGGGCAAAATACCAATCAAACACGGCGCGAAATAAAAAGATCAAGCCAAAAATTGCCAGGATGGACAAAACCATCTGCCCGATAACGGCAAATGCAGTCATCTTCCCACCTCCCTTCCCCTACAGGGTATGCAGGAGTTCGGAAAACGGTGATCAGCCGCAAGCATTTGATCTTTTTGTTAAAGCGCTCAAGGGTTCAAGGGGACTTTTTAAGAAGTCCCCCGTTATCCTCCTCAAAACTCGGCCTTCAGAATTTCGGCCAGATCTCTTGCCTCCCAAGGCAGGTTCAGATCCTCGCGGCCCATGTGACCGTAAGCGGCGGTCTGGCAGTAAATGGGACGGCGGAGATCAAAACGCTTGATAATAGCGGCAGGACGGAGGTCAACGTGCTTGAGAACAGCCTTGGCGATGGCTTCCTCGTCCACACGAGCGGTGCCCTGCGTGTCGATCAAAACCGATACGGGCTTAGCCACGCCGATGGCATAGGCCACCTGCACCTCACAACGGGAGGCCAGACCTGCGGCCACCACGTTCTTGGCAATGTAGCGAGCGGCATAAGAGGCGGAACGGTCCACCTTGGTGGGGTCCTTACCCGAGAATGCACCGCCGCCGTGGGGGGCATAGCCGCCGTAAGTATCAACGATGATCTTGCGGCCCGTCAGACCCGTGTCACCCGCAGGACCGCCGATAACGAAACGTCCCGTAGGGTTAACGAAGATCT
>JAFTIL010000126.1 GCA_017456905.1 Clostridia bacterium | reverse complement strand
GTGGAGTGGCAAGGCTTGGCCGCGGTCATCCATCGGGATTACGATAAATACGACGGCTTTATCATCACCCACGGCACAGACACCCTGGCCTACGCCTCAGCCGCTCTGTCCTGTCTCATGCGCAACAGCCCCAAGCCCATCGTACTGACGGGTTCTCAGATCCCCATGGGACAGCGCGGATCGGATGCCCCCGTTAATCTGGCGGATGCCTTTACTTGGGCCTGCCATCCCGAGGCGAGAGGTGTGCACATTGTTTTCGCCGGACGTGTCATCCGCGGTCTGCGCGCAAGAAAGCGCCACACCACCGACACCGACGCATTTGAGAGCGTGAATTGTCCCGACCGTGCCACTATCCGCGCAGGGCGAGTCATGATCACCCCCCACACCGCGCCCGTTCGATATCCGGCGGCAGGACTGTCCGACAAGCTGAACACCAACGTGGCGTTGGCGCATCTGACCCCGGGTATGTCCCCTGCCCTCATTTCCCGTATGGCCGAGGGGCTGGATGCTTTGGTGGTCGAGGGCGTGGGCATCGGCGGTATTCCCGACACCCTGACCCCCATTCTCACCGAGCTGGCCGACAACGGTCTTTGGCTCATTCTCACCTCCCAAGTGCCTTACGGCACCTGTGATTTCACCGTCTACCGCGTGGGCCGTCGCATCGCCGAAGCCTGCGGAGAACGTGTCATCACTACCCGAGACGTTCCCGTAGAGGCCACCTTCGCCGCCGCTATGTGGGCCTTGACCCAAGAGGATTTCCCCACGGCGTTTACCAGAGCGCTGAAGGGAGATATGTAAAAGAATGTGAAGAGCCTCTACCTCATTTGAACATCACAACAAAAGGAGCATCCCATGTCTACACTCATCCACGTTGATATTTATACCGACGGTGCCTGCAAGGGCAATCCCGGCCCCGGCGGCTGGGGAGCCGTGCTGGTCTGCCAAGGAAAGGAGCGCGAGCTTCACGGCGGAGAGGCCCAAACCACCAACAACCGCATGGAACTGACCGCCGCCATCAAGGCATTGGAGGCGCTGAAACGCCCCTGCGAGGTCACTCTGACCTCCGACTCCAAATACCTCACCGACGGCATCACCAAAGGATGGGCAGTATCCTGGCGGGCGAGAGGCTGGAAAAAAGCCGACAAGTCCCCCGCCCTCAACCCCGAGCTGTGGGGACGCCTTTTGGAGCTTTTGGAGATCCACACCGTCACCTTCGTTTGGGTCAAGGGCCATGCGGGACATCCCTACAACGAGCGGTGCGACGAAATGGCCGTCGCCGAGGCAGAGAAATATATCAAGGAATAAACCGGGCAAGCCGCCTGCGAGCATCCCACTTTCGACGAGTACGAAGGTGGGATTTTTCTGTTTATATCCTCCAAAATAAGAGTAATTCTATTGACAAATCATGGGCGGTATGATACAATATTTTTATAATGAGGGGGAGTGTACGCCCCTCCTCTCCAAGAAAGGAATTCACGTCAAATGAAGCAGCTTAATTCTCAGCTTCTGGCCGAGCTTTTGGACAAAAGAATGGCTGACGATCAGGCCAACGGCCGCGTGGGCGGTGCGGGTCTGTGCGTCATGCAGGACGGCAAAGAGGTCTACAAAAAATACTTCGGTTACAAAAATCAAACCCTCAAGATCCCCATGGACGACGGAGACCACACCATCTTCCGCCTGGCATCCATGACCAAGCCTATCACCGCCATCGCGGTGCTCATTCAGGTATCCCGCGGGCTTTTGGATCTGGACGCGCCCATCACAAATCTGCTCCCGCAGTTTTCGGATATGTGGGTGGGTGAATTGAAGGATGACAAGGTGGTGGCTAAGGAGCCCGCCAAGCGGCTACTCACCCCCCGTATGCTGCTCAGCCATCAGAATGGTCTCCACGCGGGAGATCTGGGCAACCGTCAGGGGCTTGGCACCGACGAGGACAGGCAGGACCTGGCGCATATTGTCAATTATTTTTCTACCCTTAAGCTGGATTTCCAACCCACCGAAGCCCAGATGTATAGCGCAACCGCCGCTTTTGACGTCTGCGCCCGTCTCGTAGAGCTGACCTCGGGCATGCCTTACAACGAGTTTGTCACGAAAGAGATCTTTAAGCCTCTCGACATGGTCGACACCACCTTTATCCCCACCGACGATCAGTGGTCTCGCTTTATCGTCATGCACAGCCGCCGCGAAGAAAACGGCGTTGGCATCAGCGAAGACAGTGCCACCATCCCCGGCTGTATTTTCGAGAATTTCCCCATTACCTGGTTCTCGGGCGGTGCGGGTCTCTGCTCTACCCTGCCCGATTATGTCAAATTTGCAGAGATGCTGGCTGACAGCGGCAGACTACCCGACGGTACACAGCTCGTCCCCGAAGCCCTCATCCGCGAAATGGGTACGCCTTGGGTCCCCTTTGAGGTTATGCCCGTCAGAGAGCGCTGGGGCCTCGGTGTCCGCGTCATTACCGAAGAGCATTGGATGCCCAAGGGTTGCTTTGGATGGAGCGGTGCTTACGGCTCTCACTTCTGGGTAGACCCTGCCAACAAGATCACCGCTGTCTACATGAAAAACTCCCGCTACGACGGCGGCGCGGGCTCCCAGACCTCCTCCTACTTCGAACAGGACGTGTATGCGGCTTTGGAATGAGAAGAACGCAAGGGGCGTTGCCCCTTGACCCCACCAGGAACCTTCTTAAAAGAAGGTTCCTGGACCTCCAAGAACTTTCAAAAACAAAGAATTGACCAAGAGATCGAATACCCGAAAGGGAGAGATATATTCTTGATCTGTCGAGGGCAGTTCGTATCTTACCCCAAAATGCGTTGACCGCCCATGTGGGGCCCCTACCCCACAACCATATCTTTTAATGCCACGATTAAATTTATTTCGCGTAGCGAAATATACATTCGCTTGCCGCTCAAGCGGCAAATTTCACACGCATAACGTATTTCATGTGCCGTAGGCATATTTCACTTGTCGCGCAGCGACAAATTTCACTATTACAGAGGTACATATGATCCACCGCGAAACACCCGATGCCCCCTACTCCCCCGAGGTGCAGGCCCGCATCCGACTCAATGCTCAGCGTCTCCGCGAATCCTACTATCAGCTTCCCGATGTTTTCCAAGCCCCCGATGCCGACTGGCCCGGTGACAAGGAAGGCCGCGCCCTTCTGGCCTTTGTCAGCCACTATAAAATGACGCGAGAGAAAAATCCCGCCATGGAGCCTCTGCTCCAAGAGATGCCCAAGCACACCAACGAATCTCTGTATTTCGGCCCTGCCGCGGGAGAGATGATCCACGAGCAACAGCTCTCGGGTCATTCCTGGCTCCTGCGCGGTCTTTGCGAGCATTACGAGCAGTTCAGAGACGAATTTTCCCTGAAGGCTCTGATCTCTATTACTGAAGGGCTGTTTTTGCCCACCAAGGGTAAGTATCGCACCTATCCCGTGGATCGTGACACCTCCGACGGCGGTGTCAGCGGCCATTCTGCCACCGTCATGGGCAACTGGATCTTATCCACCGACGTGGGTTGCGCCTTCATGAGCATTGACGGTCTATCCCACGTATACAAGATCACGGGGGATGCCCGCGTGCTGGCGCTTTTGGACGAGATGATCGGGGTCTACAGCAGCATCGACAAGGTAGCCCTCAAGGTACAGACCCACTGTACCCTCACCGCCGCCCGCGGTATGCTCCGCCTCTACAATCTCACCGAGGATTCCAAATATTTTATTGCCGCCAAGGATATTTTCCACCTCTACGCCTTTGGCAAGGGCATGGACGCGGCCTATCAGAACCTCAACTGGTGGGGTCGTCCCGACACCTGGACAGAGCCCTGTGCCATCGTAGACTCCCTCATGGTAGCCTTGGAGCTTTACAAGATCACTCGCAAGGACAGCTACCGCCGCTGTGCCGCCCGTATCTTCCACAACGGTCTGGCCTCCGCTCAGCGTTCCAACGGCGGTGCGGGCACCGATGCCATCACCATCCCCGACAGCAAAGGGCATGAGTCTCTGTATCTGCTGACCTACGAGGCTCCCTTCTGCTGCACCATGCGTCTGGCTGAGGGACTTTGGTACATCCACGAAAACGTGGATATGCTTTACTATGAGATCGAACGCAAGGAGAATGGTCAGCTTTGGATCGTTCACGACGAGTTCGGCCGCTATATGTGCGGCGACCTGGTGCTGTGCGAGGTATCTCTCCCCGAGGGTATAGACACCCAAGGTTGGGAGATGCCCAAGCCCGTAGCCGAGCGCCACGGACATAAGCTGGTGCCCCTGGTGAAGTTCTACAAAACCCCTGACAACGTGGCCACACAGCTCAGACAGAAAATTATTTTCAAAAAATAAACAAGGAGACACATCATGCCAAACGAGATCATCAAAGGCATGGGCTTTGGCCACATGGCCGTGGGTGCCACGGATTTTGACAAGTCCATGGCATTCTATCAAGCCCTCGGTTGCAAGCTCTACACCCAATGGGGCGAGGGGGATTCCCGCATCGCCCTGCTCGACATCGGCGACGGCAACAAGCTGGAGCTGTTTGCCAAGCCTGCCATGACCCACACCGAGGAGGGCCCCTTCATTCATTTGGCCTTCACGGTACAGAACGTAGACGAGGCTTACCGCCATGCGCTTTCCATCGGCGCTACCCCTGACACACCCCCAAAAGAATTGTCTCTTGATTCCCACCCGTTAAAGATCACCCTGCGCGTAGCCTTCGTCAAGGGGCCCGACGGAGAGACCCTGGAATTCTGCAAGCAGGTCATCAGTAAATTTTAATAAAGAGAGGAACGCATGATATGAAGCTGAAATTCATTCTGATCACTACCGCCCTTCTGGTCCTTTGTCTGGGCGTGCTGATGTCCTGTGACAGCGCAAGCACCCCTGACGACACCGCCGCAGAGGTGACTGTCACTCCCACCGAAGCCCCCACAAAAACACCTACTGAGGAGGAACCCACTGTGTCCGAAACCGAGATCATCACCGAGGCCCCTACTGAGGCCCCCACCGAAGAAGTGACCACCGAGGCTGTGACCGAGACCCCCGAGGCCGGGATGGATCACGGCATCGTCCGCGACGGCACCCCCAAGAAATATTTCACCATCCGCTTTGACGACGGCATCACCCAGGACGAGAAGGTCATGGAGATCCTCAAGAAGTACAACGCCGATTGCTGCACCTTCTACATCAACACGGGTCTGTACGGTGCCAACTGGGCTTGGGTCGGCCAGCATTTCAACCGTCCCGACGTGCCTCACCAGCGTTACACGCGCAAGGAGATTGAGTCAGGTATTTACGACGGCTTTGACGTGGAGTGCCACACCCTTAATCATCCTTCTTTGAAGAATTACAGCGAGCGTCAGGTGACCAACGAGGTCAAGCGCGACGCCCAGAACATCAAGAAGATCTTTGGTTACGAGCCCATCGGTCTGGCTTGGCCCGGCGGCGACACCGAGTGGAACGAGCAGAACATCAAGACCATTCTGGAGACCACCAACGTCCGCTACGGTAGCTGCACCACCCGCAACACCGCCAAGGGTCTTGGCAAGTTCTCCCTGCCCGAGTATTTCATGACATGGTATCCCACCTGCTCCTTCAGCGATGCCGACTCCATGGCACTTCTGAACGAGTTCATCGCCGCCGATTGCACCGAGGATATGCTCTTCTACGTCTGGTGCCACGGCTACGAGCTTGACCTCTTCTACACTTGGGAAAAGTTCGACCTGTTCATCAAGACCATCACCGAGGCCGCCGCGCAGGATGATTCCATCGTCCTCGTCACCAACGCCGAGTTCTATCAGCTCTTCAAGGACGAGATCCCCGCTTGGGTTGAGGTGGAGGTTGAATGAGAAGGACGACGGGGGAAACTTTTTGAAAAAAGTTTCCCCCGCCCCCCTCAAAAACTTTTAAA
>JAFTIL010000125.1 GCA_017456905.1 Clostridia bacterium | reverse complement strand
GCATATTGCTCGGTCAGCAAACGAAAATGCTTGCGTTCCTTCCCTATCTTCACCGCCACACTCACCCACTCACCGCCATCCATAGGTGTCACGTGAGTGATCAAAGGGGTGCCTTCGCCTTGAACGTCTGTTTCCCACACAGCTTCATCCGATGCAAGCAGCTTGTGGCAAGGCTCCCGTTTTTCTTTGGACGGTGTTGGGGTTGGGGTCTGTTCTTTTCCGCTACCGACGAGCTCATCCACGAGACGAAAAGACTTACTCATCGTCCTCGCCCAGAGCACGGATATCGTAATCCTCCTCGTCCTCATCATCCTCGTCCAATTCAAAATCCTTGGCCGCTAAAAGATCCGCTTCCTCGCCGGCAGCTCTTACCTTGGCCTCCAGCTCGGCCATAAATTCGGGGTTATCCTCCACAAGCTGACGGATGGTATCCTTGCCTTGGCCCAGTCTTTGACCGTCGTAGGAGAACCAGGAGCCGCTCTTCTTAATGATATCCAGCTCAATGGCAAAATCCAAGATCTCGCTGGAACGGGAAATACCCTTGCCATACAGAATATCAAATTCGGCTACCTTAAAGGGAGGCGCCACCTTATTCTTTACGATCTTGCAACGTACATGGTTACCGTAAACCTCGGTGCCCTTCTTGAGCTGCTCGGTACGGCGCACGTCGATACGGACGGAAGCATAGAATTTCAGCGCGCGGCCACCGGGCGTTGTCTCGGGATTGCCGTACATCACACCCACCTTCTCGCGGAGCTGGTTGATAAAAATGACCACGGCCTGGCTCTTGGAAATGACTGCAGACAGCTTTCTCATGGCCTGGGACATGAGTCTCGCCTGCATACCCACGGTAGCGGCGCCCATGTCGCCCTCGATCTCCTGACGGGGAACCAGCGCGGCCACAGAATCCACGACCACCACGTCCACAGCCCCCGAACGCACCAAAGACTCGCAGATAGACAGCGCATCCTCGCCGCAATCGGGCTGGGAGACCAAGAGGTTATCGGTGTCAACACCCAAAGCCTTGGCGTACACGGGATCCAAGGCGTGCTCCGCGTCGATAAAAGCGGCTTCGCCGCCTGCCTTCTGCACCTCAGCAACGATATGCAACGCCACGGTTGTCTTACCCGAGGACTCGGGACCGTAGATCTCCACGATACGGCCGCGGGGCACACCGCCGATACCCAGGGCCATGTCCAGGGACAAAGAGCCCGTATGTACAGCCTGCACGGTCATGCGCTGGTTGTCACCCAGCTTCATGATAGAGCCTTCGCCGAAATCCTTCTCAATCTGCTTCATGGCCGTTTGCAGGGCCTTGCGCTTCTCTTCTCTGTCTGCGTCATGTGCCACCATAGGGGTAAGAGACTTTTTGGATGCCTTTGCCATCATATCCTCCTTGCGTTCCAAAACGGAAACTTTTATGATTTGATAACCCCTTTGCGGGGCCTTTTTTCTTCGATAGCATCATTATACACCATCTTATTCCGTTTGTCAAGAGGTTTTATTCCAATTTCGGAAAAATATTTTTGACTTTTTGCAGAATTTGTTTTTCGCTTTCCAATTCAAGAACAAAAAAGAGCCCGTTGCCGAGCTCTTTTCAAAGCATCTTTTTCTATCCGCCCAACCGTTCCCGCATAAAGGCCATGATCTTTTTTTCCTCACGGGATACCTTGACTTGGGTCAGCCCCATGAGATCGGCCACCTGCTGTTGGGTCATGTTTCTGTAATACCGAAGCAGGACGATCTTTTTCCAGTCGGGCGGCAACGCAGAAATCACTTGATTTAGGGCGATGGCATCTATCCGGCGAGCCATATCGTCGGCCTCGCTCTGGTCGGGAATGACCGCCCCCAGTTCAGGGGAATCCTCTCCAAAGGCGTTATCTGACAAGGAGGACACGGGAGACAGGGCATCCAGCGCGGTAGCCGCCTCCTCGCGGGTCACGCCGCAAGCCTCGGCCAACTCACCAATGGTCGCATCCCGTCCCTCCTCGGTGGCAATACGTGTCCGTTCCCGCATGAGAAGCATCCCCAAATGGCGATAGCCCCGGCTGACGCGGATCAGGCCGTCGTCACGCAGGTGTCGTCGGATCTCCCCCACGATCAAAGGCACCGCGTAGGTCGAAAAAGCCGTCCCACGGTCGCAATCAAAGCTGCGGATAGCCTTGATCATACCAATGGTTCCGATCTGTATCAAATCCTCCAGCTCGGTGCCTCTGTCGCGGAATTTCACGGCAACGCTTCGCACCAGTCCCATATTTTCTACGACCAACCGCTCCATAGCAGCTTCATCCCCGCTTTGTGCCAGAGAGATGAGGCTGATATTTTTTGAAAAACGCCGTTCCTCAGGGTGTGGCGTGTCGGTGTTTGCAATCGTCAGATCCGGGATGTTGAGGGCTTCGTAATCTGTCATGGTTTGCCTCCTGTTTTGGCAGAGCAAAGGATCTCCCCGCACTCCGCATTATGTATCAGATCCGCCCCAGAGCAGACAGCCGCTTAAACAGAGTGACGGTGGTCCCCTGCCCCACCTTGGAGGTCACCCTCATGGCATCGGTAAAGCTCTCCATGACCGTAAATCCCATACCGCTCCGTTCGCCTGCCGCATCAGTAGTATAAAGGGGCTGACGAGCCTCCTTCACGTCGGGGATCCCGCATCCCTTGTCCTTGATCTCGATCTTGACGATCCGCCCTTCCAGGACAGAAACGTTCACCGTCACCATCCCCTCACCGCTTCCGACATGGCGGTAACCGTGCACGATACAGTTGGTCACCGCCTCGGAAACGGCGCATTTGATATCCGCCAGCTCGGTAATCTCGGGGTCAAGCTGGGATACGAACACCGCCACCGCCGATCTGGCCATGCCCTCGTTGACCGACAGTGCGGGAAATTTCATTTGAATCTTGTTCAAAACCTTGCCGTTATAGGCACTTTTTGTTCTGCTCATATAAATTCCATTCCGCCGCCACACGGCGGCACAAATAAATTTTGTCATTCGACCATGCCGCTTTAGCGGCAAAATGGGTGGGTTCCCATTTTAAGGAGAATTGTGCGTGATCCAGTGAACTTCGATTTTGGATCACTGAACTTTCACGCTAACTCCTTTCTCTCACGCCGAGTTGTCGGAGCGCCCCGTTTTTCTGCGGGTGCTCGTCCTTTTTCCTTTGCTCACGGGCTTTTTGGCCGGGGGCTCGGGCCGCTCGCGGGTGTATTCAACCGAGATCAGCCGTTCCATGCCTGCCAAAGATAGGATGGTCTCCGTCTCCCTGCTTGGATCCCGCAGACACATAGCCCCGTTTAAGGACCGCATCACCGACAACCGTCCCATGATCAGCCCCAGTCCTGAGCTATCCATAAATCCCACCTCCGACAGATCCAAAATTAGCCGTGCGGGACGCTTTTCAAACAACACGGCGTCAATACCGTTGCGGACCTTCACGGCGGTGTGGTGGTCGATCTCTCCGCGAATATAGACCGTCAGCGTCTCTCCCGCAGTATCGCAGAGAAACGATGCGCGTTCATTCATTTTTTCACTTCCTTTCGCATCTTTTTCCCAAAGTATAACATACCCCCCGCGCAAAGTTTGTCGCAATGCGTGGGGGGTACGTTTTTTTATTGACGAATTGGTTAAAATAACAGGGTTACAGCAGTTTCCGCTTGATGTACTTGAGAGTCTTCTCCACCGTCTTCTGCTCAAAATCGGCGTACAGGTCAAACTCTGAGAAGGTACCGCCCTCCTCCGACGACCAGCCGATGAGCCACACGCCCTTGCGGGCACCCTCCAAATTGTCGCTATTTGACTTGAAGCGGAAAATGTGATAGACCTCCTTTTTCTTGACCTTGCCCAGATATTCGATCTCATCGGGCAGTTGTCCCAGCTCGGTGGGATAGACCAGCCAGCGGATCATGGTGCTCTTGGCCAGGTATTCCTCGGTTGCGCACTCGGGCGGGAAGCGGTTGGTCTGGCCGTACTGCTCCAGCAGGACGTAGGTCATGCCGGCGTATTCAAGATCGGCCGCCAAGGACTTCACCGCCTCGTCGGGGATGCGCTTCCTTGCTTTCAGAAGTGTACCGACAGCATAATAATTGACATTGGCATATCCCAACTTCAGCACCTCGTACAGAAGGGCAGTCAGCTCGTCATTCAAAAGATAGGCTGACACATCGCAAGCCACTTCCAAGGCGTTGATCATTTCCTCGTTAGGCTCGCCGCTGATATAGCGTTTGATCTCGGCGGCCATATAGGCAGTCAGGATGTCCTTTGCATCATCGGGGATGTCCTTCAGCTTATCTTTATAATGAAGCATGCCGTTATAAAGCATCCCCCTCTGATATTCGTCCTTGACGGGGGTAATGATCTCAATCAGATGCTCCATTTCGTACCTGCTGTTGTGTCCGTCACCAAAAACGTGGTCCACCTCGTTTTCTACGAAACGCTCCTTGTTTCGCATATAAATATACACCTCAAGCGCGGCCAGCTTTTCGGCAGGAACATCCTCCGGCGAGGGAAAACAATGAGTAACGATGCTGACCCAATCATCCGCATACCCGATAGCCTCGTCCTTTTCACGGTAGGTCTTTATTTCGGGGATGCGACCTGCCACGGCGGCGATCTCGGCAAAAGCCATCGTAGACAGCTCAGCCTTGTCCTCTGTCGTCAGTCTGATCCGCTTGCTTTCGAGATTTCGGAGAATATAGGTTGTGAACTGAGTCTTTTCGGCATATTTTTCGGCTTGCCTCATGGTTTGAAGCATGGATGTGAAGGTTGCCATAGAACACCGCCTTTCTTTGTTTTTTACCATTATAACATATATAAGAAAAATCCGCAACCCCTTAAAAGGAATTGCGGAATTTTTCAAGCATCATGCTCTTTCCGTGTACCGTTCAGCAGATATTTCACCAGCCGATAAAACCAATAGGCCATGAGCGTAAAGCCGATCTGCAGAACACACACGATGGTCACGTACAAAATCTGGGTAGGTACTGTACCGATCGCCTCCCCAACTGTTTTACGCAATTCCTCAAGCACGGGTATATTGCAGGTATACATATTGGCATAATTGGTTTTGAGAAGATGAGCCATAGTGGCCGCCACCACACCGAAGCCCGCAACAAAGACCGACAAAGCCTTGACCTCACGCTTGGTATTGACCGTTCCCTGGGGATCCAGCGCCACGATCAGCATAAATGAAAACATGGCCAGATTGTGAAAGACAACGGTATGGAAATGAAAATATCCGTTAAAAAAGTTTTGAACGTCCCCGGCAGGATAGATCAGATTGGGATAGATGGCCATCAGAAGAAAAACAGACGCGCATAGCGCCGAGACCACACCGTAAACCACCTGCCGATGCTTACCGCGATAAAAAGCCATCACAGGCAGAGCCAAAAGCAACAGAGAGCAGAAATGAAAGGGAAGATGGTACAGATTATACCCCTTGACAAGAGATACCGTCTGCTTGCCGATCTCCAAAAGCAACAGCAGGCACGCAACGATTTGCAAAGGGATCATACGCACCGACAGGTCTTTTTTACCCAGCCATAACCGCAAGATCACCGCCAAGACGATCATCACGCCAATCTCGGGTAACAGGGTCTTTATATGCTCACTTGTCCAAAGCTCCATATCCCACTCATCCTTTCAAAGCCAATTCAGCTTGTCCCCATCTTAACACGGTAGTATGAAAAAGTCAATGTTCGCGCCAAATTCTTCATGAAATTTAATAATTTCCCGCAGGCTCATGTAGAATACATCACGGATATCGGGCAATCATAATAGATAAAAAGGGTTTTCAGACCGCCATCATCTCTTTGGAAAGGATGCCTCGTCACGACCCGAGGCGCGAAACAATCATGGATCAAATAAAAAAGAAATCCCCCGTCCGTTCCCCGCTGAACGGCAAGATCATCCCCCTCGACAAGGTCCCCGACGAGGTATTTTCCACCCGTGTGCTGGGTGACGGCTGTGCCATCCTCCCCACCGACGGAAAGCTCTTGAGCCCTGTTAGCGGAACCGTCTCCTCCATCGCCGAGACCAAGCACGCCTACGGCTTTACCGCCGAGGACGGCACCGAGATCCTCGTTCATTTCGGTCTGGAAACCGTCACACTCAAAGGCGAGGGCTTCACCCCACGAGTCAAGGTGGGGGATCAAGTCAAGGTAGGAGACCCCATAGCCGACATAGACCTTTCTCTTCTCAAAGCCAAGGGAATAGATCTCACCACTCCCGTCATTGTCACAGACGTGAGCGAGGGAACAACGCTGTCAGCCGCCGAAGGGGATATCAAAGCAGGCGACGTGCTTTTGACCTTAACCGAGACTCCCACACCC
>JAFTIL010000124.1 GCA_017456905.1 Clostridia bacterium | reverse complement strand
CAATGCCCGTGTTGCCTGAAGTAGGTTCAATGATAACGGAACCGGGGGTCAGCTTGCCTGCCGCCTCGGCCTCGTTCACCATGGCTACCCCTACGCGGTCCTTCACAGACCCGCCGGGGTTCACGCCCTCCACCTTGGCAAAAAGGCGGGCTTTGAGATCATATATTTTTTCAATGTTCCGCAACTCCACGAGGGGCGTGCGGCCAACGGCTTGGTCGATGGAGGTGTAGATGGGCATGATGTAGTTCCTTTCTATATGCGCAAGGGTGTCCCAAGAGACACCCCGCAAAATCATTTCGCAAAATCCATGCTGTCCAGCTCGTCCTTGCTATACACGTAATGCGTGTTGCAGAAACGGCAGGAGATCTCCAGCTCCTCAGGCTTGCCCTCGGCCACTTGCTCAGAGAGCAGGCGATTCACCTCGCGGCGGCCGATGGAGCGCATGACGGCATCCATCTTGTCCTTGGAGCAGGTGCACTTGTAGCCAACCTCCAGCTCGTCGAAGACATCATAGGGAATGTCACGGAGAGCCACGTCGGCAATGGCCTTGTTGTCCATACCTGCGTCGATCATGGCGCTGATGTGGGCAAGATCAGCGGCATTGCGCTCGATAAGGTTGACGGTCTCGTCATCTGCAAAGGGAAGAAGCTGAATGAGAATACCGCCTGCCGCACGGCAGGTGTGGTCTTCGTTGATGAGGACACCCAAAGCGCACAGGGTAGGCACCTGCTCGCTCTCGGCGTAATAAGTGGTCACGTCCTCGGCGATCTCACCGCTGACCAGAGCCACGGCGCCGCTTTCGGGAATGTCGCCGCCCAAATCCTTGATGACGTTCAAAACACCCGCGCCAATGAGGCCGCCCACGTCCAGCTTACCATTGGACTTGAGAGGCAGATCAGCCTCGGGATGCTGAATATAGCCGCGCACGTTGCCCAACCAATCGCTGACCGCCAGCACGCGACCTGCAGGGCCGTCGCCCTCAAAGGACACGGTGATGGAGTCGGTTTCCTCGCCCAGCATACAGCCCATCATGGAGGTGATGGTCAAAGCGCGGCCGAGCGCGGCGGTGGCGGTGGGGGAGGGCTTATGATATTCGATGGCCTGATTGACCAGCTCTGTGGAGCGGATGACGTGGATGCGGGCGCTGCCGTCCTGGGTCATGCCGCGGAGGATGGTGTTTTTGATTTCCATAAATAATTTATTCCTTGTTTTTTTATAGGTTGTCAATAATTAAATGTTTATATCTTCGCACAAATACCAATCTCCGCGCTTTCTCGTCCTCGCCACCACGTACCACCGTTCGGTGGTCTCGGTGATGGGGGAAAAGTCAAAATCGGAGAAGACACCGCAAAGGGCAAAGCCCGCTTTGTCGAGGGCAGCGGTCATTTCGTCCAAGGTGTAGCAACGCTCGGTTTGCACCTCATCGGCGCGGCGGTAAGAGCCGTTTTCTTGTTCTTCAAAGACCGACAGATAGAACTTGCACAGCCGACTTTCGGGGTCGTATTCGTTCTGCCAGCCGCAGAACACCGCGCCTCGGTCAGCGGTGGCGCCGTCCTCCAGGACGTAAGCGTTGTTGCCGTAGATATGCTCGAATTTGTAGGGGGTGTTCATGTCAAAGACCAAAAGCCCCCCGGGGGCAAGGTACAGATGGATGCAGGCGAGGCACTTGTCAAGGTCGCCGTCCGCTGTCAGATAGTTGAGGCTGTCCAGACAACATACTGTGGCATCCACCGTACCGTACAGCTCGAAATCCCGCATATCCTGCTGTAAAAACAGGGGAGACTTGTAACTGCCGTCGTTGGGCAGATCGCCGTTTTTGTCCAAAAAACGCTCAGCGCGCTCGTCGGAGCGGAAAAAGGCCTCAGCCAACATATCCTCGCTACCGTCAATGCCGATCATGTCGTAGCCCATCTCTAAAAGAGGGAAGGTCATGCGGCCCGTGCCACAGGCAAGGTCAAGGACAATCTCGGGCTTGGCGGGAAGATATTTTTGGAAACAGGCATGGATGAACCTACTCCATTTTTCGTAGTCTACCTCGGCGTTGAGCCTGTCATAGGCAGCAGCCAAGGCGTGATAACCGTCGTACATGGTATTTTCCTTTTTATTTTTATTTTGGCGGATAAGTTGTTGTTTAGTGGCTAAGGGGGTGCAGGGGCGAAGCCCCTGAACCCCCATGGTCATCTGACCCCCGAAAGGTTCGGAGGTTACTCCGCTATATAACAATTTACCGGTTTACTTTTTCCGATAAACCCGATCCAGATCGTCCAGCACCTTGACGTAGCCACCGTCGTTGTACTTCAAGCAACGGTTGACACGGCTGATGGTAGCGGTGCTGAGTCCCGTCTCAGCGGCGATCTCGGTATAAACCATGTTGTTCTTCAGCATTTTGGCCGCCTGCATACGGCGGGACATCTCCAAAAGCTCGGAGGGGGTGCAAAGATCTTCGAAGAAACGGCGGCAGTCCTCTACAGTGTCTAGAGTCAGAATGCCGCGGTACAGAAATTCCAGGCGTTCGTCGTCAATTCTGTTGTTCATATTCAAAATCCTTTATGTTTATTTTTACCAAAGGTTGACAAACCACTCTGCGATCATGATGATCAGCGGCAGAGTTCCGACGGATAGGAGAGAGGATGTACCCACGGTCTGGGAAGCATACCCCGCGTTGAGTCCGTAGAGCTCTGAAAACATGGTGATGGTGGCGGCGGCAGGGAGAGCGGCCTCCACGGTGCAAAAGAGTACCGTGTCGTTGGGAAGGCCGATGAGCTTGCCGATCACGCATACGATGGCGGGAATGACCAGCAATTTCAGCCCGGAGAAATAGTAGATCTTGCCCGAACCGAAGATCTGTTTCGGTGTTCTTGTGGCCAGGAGGGCACCCGTGATCAGCACCGAGATGGGGGTGCAGAGATCTCCGAGATAGCTCATAAACTTCACGATAAAGGCGGGCATCACGAAATCGGGGAAGGGGATCACCAGCATATAGAGCAGGATGCCGATGAGACAGGGAACAGAACCTAAATTGATGAAGATTTTACGGACGGTCAACTTGATATC
This sequence comes from Clostridia bacterium, assembly GCA_017456905.1. GTDB lineage: Bacteria > Bacillota > Clostridia > Oscillospirales > CAG-272 > CAMEON01. Next base: position 3,494 of record JAFTIL010000124.1, on the reverse strand, counting down.
CGACCGCTTGCGGGCCAAAATGGCGATGCCCCAGGACCATATGAACAGGTGGAAGCTGATGATGTAAAAGGAGGCAAGGAAAAGCCCCTTGGGGCCAAAGAGCGCCTCCATGATGGGAAAGCCGATAAAACCCGTGTTGGTGAACACCAAAGAAAACTCGGTGATCTTGCGCTCGTCAAGATCCCTAAAGCCCGCGCAAAAGCCGAAGGCCAACACAGACATGACGGCGTGAACGCCCAGGCCGATGACTACGATGATGAGTCCGTCCTTGAGGTTTTCCATGGAGAATTCCGCTTTGACGAGGGCGGCAATGATCATCATGGGCTGGCCGATCTTGATGATGAGGGAGGACAGCCGTTTGGAGGCCACGTCGTCAATGATGCCCATTTTGCGGGCGATAAAACCGCAGGCCATCAGCAGAAACAGGGTGGCGATGATGGTGAGCAGGGAAGTGTAATTCAGGGTCATATGAAACTCCATTCAGCCGTTTTGGGAAGTAAGAATATCTAACTGTGCTTTGATATTTTCCATGTCTATGAGCATGGCCTCCTTTTTGGAGGCATCCCGCAAAAGAGCCGAGGGATGGTAAACGGCGGTCATGAGGAACGCACCCTTTTTTACGAAGGTGCCGTGCTCCTTGGTGATGCGATAATCAGGCTTGATGAGCCGCATGGCCGAAATGCGCCCGAGACAAACGATCATTTTGGGGTGGATGAGCTTGATTTGCTCCCGAAGATGGGGAATACAAGCGTCCTCCTCCTCGGGAAGCGGGTCTCGGTTGTGGGGAGGACGGCACTTCAAAATGTTGGCGATATAGACCGATTCGCGGGGGATGTCCACGGCGTACAGATAGCGGTCAAGAAGCTGACCTGCTGCACCCACGAAGGGGATACCTTGCTCGTCCTCCTGTTGACCGGGGGCTTCGCCCACGAACATCAGGTCGGCGGTGGGTGATCCCACGCCAAAGACGAGATTTTTGCGGGTCTTGCCCAACGGACAGGCCTGACAGGAGGCGCAATCGGTAGCCAGGGTTTCGAGGGACTCGTAGGACATGACGGCCTCCTTATCCCTTGTTTCTCTTATTCAACAAGCTGTGCTTAATATCCCACAGCTTCTGGGAAAGGTCAACGTAATAGTCGTGGGGGTTAGTGAAGCGGCGAACTTCCTCCCACATCCCCTCGCGCTCCTCCTGACAATGGCGGCGGATGTCCTCCAAAGAGGGCAGATCGTATACCAGCTTGCCGTGCTTGAAGATGGGAACGAGCAGTTCAGTGGCGGTATAATTGGTGAGGGTCTTGCGCTTCCAGGTGTTGATGGGATCAAAGATCTCAATGGGCTGGCTGTCGTCAACGACCTCGTCGTGCAAACAGATGAGGTCGGCCTCGGCTTTGCCCGTGTCACGTCCGCGAAGACGGTACACCTTCTTGAAGTGGGGGGTTGTGATCTTGCCCACGTTCTCGCTGATTTTGATGCGAGGTACAATGGTGCCGTCGGGATCCTCCACGGCGCAGAGCTTGTAGACACCGCCGAAGACGGGATCGCTCTTGGCGGTGATGAGACGCTCGCCTACGCCGAAAGCATCCACAGCCGCGCCCTGGCGGATGAGCTCACGGATGATATATTCGTCCAAAGAGTTGGACACAATGATCTTGCAGTCAAACCAGCCTGCCTCGTCCAAAGCCTTGCGTACCTTTTTGGACAGGTAGGCAATGTCACCCGAGTCCAGACGCACGCCGCACTTGGTGATACCCATGGGCTTCAGCACCTCTTCAAAGGCGCGGATGGCGTTGGGAACACCAGATTCCATGACGTTGTAGGTGTCGATGAGCAGGGTGGCATTGGTGGGATACAGTTCACAGTATGTCTTGAACGCGGTGTATTCATCGTCAAACATCTGTACCCAAGCGTGAGCCATGGTGCCCGAGGCGGGAACACCGTAGACCTCGTCGGCGATGGTGCAAGCGGTGCTGTTCACGCCACCAATGTAAGCGGCGCGGGCGCCGAGAATGGCCGCATCCGCTCCTTGGGCGCGTCGGGAGCCGAATTCGCTGACGGCACGTCCCTTGGCGGCTCTCGTCAGACGGGATGCCTTGGTAGCGATGAGGGACTCATGGTTGATGACCATGAGCACGTAGGTCTCAATAAACTGTGCCTGGATGGCAGGGGCACGAACGGTCATAAGAGGCTCTCCGGGGAATACGTAGGTTCCCTCGGGTACAGCCCAGATGTCACCCGTAAAGGTAAAGTCGGCAAGATAAGCGAGAAAATCCTCGTCGAACAGATTCTTGGAACGAAGATAATTGATATCGTTCTCGTCGAAATGAAGATTTTGAATATACTCCACGATCTGCTCAAGACCTGCTACTACGGCAAAGCCACCCTGATCGGGGTTCTTGCGGTAGAATACGTCGAAATAGACGATACGATCCTTAAGACCCGTCTTAAAATAGCCGTTGGACATGGTGAGCTCGTAAAAATCACAGAGCATGGTAAGGTTGCGGGAAATGTCCTTCATTTTGAAAATTCCTTTCTTGCCGTACCCAAGAGGTCGGCGTCATTAACATTACATCTCTATTATTATACCTCGTTGAAGCCGAGATGTCAAGGGAAAGCGAAAAATTCTGAATATAGAATAAATATAAAAATTTTTTATATTATTATTGCATTTTTTAATAATTTGTGTTATAATAGAGGCGAAGCAAAATTGTCTCACTTTGAAAGCGATACATAAGTTGTATTTACCAAAGGAGCAATTGCCCATGCTTAATCATGAACAATAAGGCAGCCAAGGTGTAAGTTTGAGAATAGTGCATTTCTTAGTATACTCAAACATTAGAGCGCCGAGCGCAGGGGGACGCCCCGTAATGCAGCCAGTCAGCGGTCTACATATCCAAATAGATACGACGGTAGTCTATGGATGACTGAAAACGACCGAAGCGAGAAGCCGCTTCTACTTAGCGCTAGCACCGCGGTAGAAGGTTGCGGGATGCAGTCTTTCGCGAATCAATATTGAATTGGATTCGTGAAGATTGCTTTTTTTAATAAAATGCACCAAGTGCAGTTTTCACGAATGTGGAGAGGTTGTTCCTACCTCGCTATTCGTGAAGACTGCACTTTTTGTTTGTCTATCAAATTATTGCATAGGAGGTGATGCGTATTGATTGTATATAAATAAAGAAAGCACTCCATAGGCTGTTGCAGCAACTATGAAATGCTTTCTAATTCGCAGAAATAATATAGTAAACCGCTATAACAAAAACAAATCATATTAATTAAGGAGTTTTGCATGAAAAAAAGAATCTTTGCTGTTCGGTACACTTTCATGGCTTCTTGCGCTGGCAATCAGTTGCAGAACGGAGGCCTTCGATGAGAAAAGTTTCATATTCCAATCACATTGGTCGTGCAAGCCGTGATAGAAAATCTGGAAAGAACACCTCAATCATGGCACTGAAGGACTTGGCGAATGTTGAGAAACACAACAATCATGAATACAC
>JAFTIL010000123.1 GCA_017456905.1 Clostridia bacterium | reverse complement strand
CATCGGTGGGCTCCTCGGTGGGCTCCTCGGTCGCAGCCTCGCCCAGGTTGAGCTTCTCAGCGTAAGCATCCTGGTAAGCGTAAGCTTCCTCTACGGAGCGGAAGATACCTGCATAGTGGAAGGTAAAGTAGTCGGTCTCGGGATCAACGGGCTCGTTGAGATACAACTCTCTGAAGTCAAAGCGCAGGTTGTTGATACGGCCGGACCAACCCTCAGCAAAGCCTTCCTCACCCAGCATTTCCTTCATATCGATGACCACGAAGGTGTACTCTTCATTTTCGCCCCAGTGCTTGTTAGCCTCATCATAAATAGAGTAGCTCATCAGAACATTGGCGCCTGCGGACATATTTTCGCCTGCGCAATAGTAAATTTCCGTGGCAGAGAGGATCTCATTGGGGTCGTGCATGAAGAAACCGATGACAGGGAAATCGGATGCTTCGTAAGAGAGGGAGTTTCTGATGTTCCAGGTAAAGTAGCCGGAAGTAACTGCGGGCGCAACCTTGAAAGAGTTATCGCCCTGAGCGGACATATCCAAACCGGAAACGGGAACCTCGCCGGCATAGGAGGTACCGGTGGCGTCGAACAGCAGGCAAGGCATATTGGTCTCGATCTTGCTGGAATCAGCGATGGGAGCCTTTACGTTGATGTTCTCCTCAGGCAGCGCGGAGTCGGAGCCGACGGGCTTCTCGGCAGTTTCCTTAGAGGTACCGAACTTCAGCATGGTAGCCTCCATGGGAGCATCGGCAACAGCTGCGTGGAAGGACACGCCGATGTAGAACTCGCCGTTGGGATTCAGCGAGTTGAGGTGCTTGGTGATGTTTTCACAACCGCTGACAACAACACCGCCGATAGAAATGGTGTAGTTAGAACCGTCGTAAGCGATCTCAAAGGTATAGATCTCCTTGCCGTTCTCGTCCGTCGCAGGAGCGACGGAAAGGTCGGGGGTCTGTTGCATCCAGCCTGCCGTGCCTTCACCGACGACAAAGCTCTGCAGAGGACCTGCACCGCCGTTGCCGGGGGTGCGGCAAAGGCTCTGCCAGCCCTGGCCGTAGCCATCCGTGGTGTTACCGGGATGGACCTTCTGGCTGTCCATGATGCTGAAGCAGATCCAGTGGTCGACACCTTTTTCGCCGCCGTAGGGATACTGGTCGATACGCAGCTCCATGTAAACGCCGTCCTTGATGTTCACCTTGTCCTTGGACTGGATGGTACCGGAGGGGGTGATACCCGTGTAGTCAGCGGAGGTCATGTGGAAGCCCTCATCGTTATACTCGAAGCCGGGGGCAGGGGTATAGGAAGGCTCCTCGCCGGGTTCGGGCTCCTTGTAGCCATCGGAAAAACGATAGGTGATCCAATCGCCGTCTACGTCAGCGGCGGAAGAGGTGATTGCCATTACGGGGATCATGGAAACGATCATCATAGCGGCAATGATCAGTGCAAGCACTTTTTTCATAGTTTTCTCTCCTTTTAGGATAATTGTGATCGCCCTGAGCGGTCATCTTATTGTTATTATAGCACAATCTTTCCAAATTGTAAAGCACTCAAATTGCACAAATTTTAAAAATATTTGACAATATCGCCAAAGCAAGAACACTTCACTCGAATTTCATCCAAATTTCATAAAGAAAGCTCATAGGCCAGTTGAAAAAGAAAAGGGCATCCGAAGATGCCCTTGGGAAGATCAATTTTCTTTTTCGATAGCAGCAGGCTGCTCCAATACGTTGCGGAAAAATTCGGGGTCGAACTTGGCCTGTCTTTCATAAGTATAAAGGCCGTTGACCTCCTGCTCAACGTCGGTGAGCTGGGTGTAGCAAAGACCGCCCATGGCAGGATGGAACAGGATGGCCTCGGTGAGCCCCTTGAAGCGGTTCAGGAATTCTTCCTCGGACATAGGCGCTACGCCGTAGCCCCAGCCCGCGTCTTCCTTGGATGCCCAACGGATGCCGCCGTACTCGGACACGAAGGTGGGATGCTCGGGCATAGACATAGAGGGGCAGTGCCAATGAACGTCATAAGTGCCGCCCTCTGCCAGGGGGGCCAGCTTCTTGGCAAAGACCTCGGGGTTCTGCTCGTAGTCATGGATATCCATGATATCGGTCACGCCCTTGATATGCACCCATCCCGAGGAATCAATGTAGGCACGGGTGTTATCGTACTGGCGGGTAATGGTAGCCAGCAGACGTACAAAGCGGGGATTCTGGTTGGGCTGGGTCTCATTCAGAGGGCACCAACCGACAATGGCGGGATGGTTGAAGTCGCGTGCCATGATCTCACACCACTCGGGGAGGAAGTTCTCGTAAGCGGTCTGGCGGGAAATATCCAGGCCCCAGTTTGCGTGCTCACCCCAAACGATATAGCCCTTCACGTCGCACCAGTAGAGGAAGCGGGGCTCAAAGACCTTCTGGTGGAGACGTGCGCCGTTAAAGCCCATAGCCATGGAGCGGTCGATATCAGCAATCAGCTCGCCCTCACAGGAGGCGGTGTAAATACCGTCGGGATAGAAGCCCTGGTCAAGGATCAGGCGTTGAAACACGGGTTTATGGTTGATGTAAAGGATACCGTCACGGGCTTCCACACGGCGCATACCAAAGTAAGAAGCCACGCGATCCTCACCGAGAGTCAGGGTCAGATCATAGAGTCTTCCCTTCCCGGTTTCCCACAGATACAGTTCCTCCAAGGGAATTTCAAGGGTCGCCTTGCCGCCGTGGACAATAGCCTCGCCGTGGCCCTGAGGAACGCCCACGAAGGAGGCGTCGGCAGACAGAGTCATGCCCTCGCCGCCCACTACATGAGCCTCGATGACCAGCTTCTTGTTGTCAATATCGGGATAGTACTTGGTGCTTGCGATATAATCATTGGCCACGTTCTCCAGCCACACGGTCTGCCAGATACCCGTGGTACGGGTGTAGGAGCAGCCTGCAGAATGATATTGCTGACACTGCTTGCCCACGGGCTGATCTCCCGTGCGGGTGTGGTCGATGGCACGGATGGTGATGGCGTTCTCGCCTTCGACCAAAGCCTCAGTAATATCAAAGGAAAAAGCCACGTAACCACCGATATGGTCGCCGATAAACTTACCGTTGACCCAGACATGGGTAATATAGTCGCAGGCACCGATATGAAGAATGGTGCGGCGGCCGTTCTGCCAGCCCTCGGGCAAAGTCAGCTTCTTGCGGTACCAGACGCAATCGCAGAAATCCTTATCGTTGATTCCTGAAAGCTCGCTTTCACGGCAGAAGGGGACAGTGATGGTCTCGGTGAATACAGCGCCGTTCTGATAGCCTCTTTGATCGCCGCTCATACCGCGGTCAGTCTGGTATTCCCAGGCGCCGTTGAGGTTGATCCATTGATCTCTCACGAATTGAGGGCGGGGGTATTCGGGACGGGGGATGTTGTGGCTCATATCTGTAACCTCTCTTTTGATATTTTGGGGTAAATTACCAGTTCTTATTATACCTACAACGGAGGATTTTGTCAATAGGTGGGGAAGAAAATTGTGGAGCAGGAACGACAAATTGTTGTTGGTCAAATCTAAACGAACAAATTTCAAAATTTTCTCCAACCCCCTATACAAATTCACCGAAGTGTGCTATAATATAATGGAATATATGTTTTTTCTCGAGGTTTATCATGATCATCTGCGATTTACATACCCATACGAAATTCTCCTTTGATGGTGCCCCCGACGCCACCCCCGACGCCCTGTGCCGTCGCGCATTGGAAACGGGAGTCAGCCATTTGGCCATCACCGACCATTGCGATATCAACGGGGAGGTAGAGGGCATCTACACCCCCTACGCCGCTGACGAAGCCTGGGAGGCCATGGCCGCCGCCAAGGAAAAATATACGGGTCGGCTGCATCTGTCTCTGGGCATCGAATTGGGCAACGCCCATCAGTATCCCGCTGAGGCCGCAGCCGTATTGAAAAAGCACCCCTACGAATTCGTCATCGGCTCCCTCCACAATCTCACAAGCGTCCCCGATTTCTGTATGCTTCGCTACGATATGATGACCGAGGCCCACGTGCACAGTCTCTTTAATCGGATGCTGGACGAGACATTAGAGATGCTATCCTTTGACGGACTTCACACCCTGGGACATCTGACCTACATTCACCGCTATGTGACGCTGGCCAAGAAGCCCTTTGACTTCAAGCATCATTACGACAAGATCACAGCGGTCTACCAAAAGCTGATCCGCCGAGACATAGCGCTGGAACTGAACGTCTCCACTCTGTGGAAGGGGCTGGGTATCGCCATGCCCACACTGGAGCTTCTCAAGCTATACAAGGATCAGGGCGGTCGTCTTATCACCGTAGGCTCCGACGCACACAGCCCCGAGAACGTGGGCAAGTGCATCCGCAAGGGCTATGCCCTGTTACAGACTGCGGGTTTCTCCGAGGTAATGGTCATGGAGGGCGGACAACACGCCATGGTCAGTATTATTTAATTCTACAATTCGTTAATTTATAAATATTTTGTTTATTTTCAAACAAAACGCGCACTTTCCGCAAAGAAAGGGAGTCAAAACATATGAAACTGGAAAATTTCAGCCTGCTTTATCCCGATGGTGAGACTCAACGAGCACATCTGTCGGGCAAGAACGTTCCCGATATTGATATGTATACCCTGCAGGAGCTTGGGATGCTTGAGATCTTTAATCCCAAAGCCACTCCACTGTCGGAGTTTTTCACCACCGATCCTGCAGTCATCGCTTACCGAAACGAGACCTTTTCGGATATGCTGAACAATCCTGTGCTGGCAGATACGCTCCGCCGCCTTGTTCCCGTCCTGCAGGACATCACCGAGTTGCGCCGTCTGGAGCAGGATGCAGGCGGTGAGGATACCGCCTCCTATCTTTCCAGTATGACAGAGATCGAGCTTTACATCACCTGTGTAGACATCCTCCACAAGGGTATGGTAGCCGCCCGTGACGGTATCAAAGGAACCGCCTTCCGCCGTCTCTGCGATTGCGTTATCGAGCTCGCCGAGTCCGAATACTACGCTGAGCTGAACAAAAAGCTCACCGAGCTGACCCAGCGGGTACGCGAGATCCGCAGCGTGACCATCGGCGTTAATCTGGACGCACAGCTCCGACCTGCGCAGGCGGGTGTGCTGTCGGTCAACGCCAAGCCCTTCCGCTCGGGCGAGACCCTGGACAAGATTCTGCGTCTCAACTTCAAGGACGACGAGTACACCTGCATCGCTCAGCTCGTTCCCTTTGGCAAGAAGCAATCCGACAATCAGAAAACCGCCCTGTCCTTGGCCTTCAACTCCGCCATCAACGATGTGTATCGCTCTTCGCTGCGCTCCTGGAAGAAGATCGTGCAGAGCTACGTGTTGGACAATACGGAATTTCTGCTCTCCCTCATGCCCGAGATCGAGTTTATCGTCAAGGGCACTCAGCTCCAGCAGAGCCTTTTGGATCGTGGTTGTCCTTTGTGCTCCCCTACCCTCTTCCCTGCCGAAGCGCGGGTGTTCAGAGCATCGGAGCTATACAATCCCGCCGTGGCCCTGAAGCTGGCCGAGGGGGAAGAGGTCGTTCCCAACGACGTGGTCATGGACACGACCCCCGAAAACGCGCTCATTTACGTACTGACAGGCCCCAACCGCGGCGGTAAATCGGTCATCACCTGCGCCATCGGACTTTGCCAAGTGATGTTACAGTTGGGTATGTATCTCCCCGCCAAGACCTGCGAGATCAGCCCCGCCGACGGTATTTACACCCACTTCCCCACGGGTGCCGATGACACCATTGACAAGGGCCGTCTGGGCGAGGAATGTGCTCGTCTCGGCGAGATCTTCGACGTGGTGACCTCCCAAAGTCTGGTGCTTTTGGATGAGTCTCTGTCATCGACGGGCTCCTACGAGGCCTCCTACATTGCCGCAGAGGTGCTGACAGGTCTTGCCCACGTGGGTTGCCGCTGTCTCTTCTCCACCCACCTGCACGAGCTAGCGGCCGAGCTTGACCGAATCAATCAGCAAGCCCTTTCCTCGGGTGGCGTTCGCATCGACACTCTGGTGGCGGGCATTCTGGGCGAGGGCAAGCGCTCCTTCAAGATCGTTCGCGCCAAACCCGACGGCAAATCCTATGCAAGAGATATTGCCGAGAGATATGGCTTGACCTATGAGAGTATTATGAAGAAAATCAAGTAAGAAAAGTAGAGGAACCAAATATGGATAAGCTTTTGAAAATTTTGGAAGATAACGCCACCCTGACTCCCGCCGAGCTGGCGGTCATGATGAACAAGGAAGAGGGTGACATCCGTGCGCTCATTCAAAAATACGAATCCGAAGGTGTGATCGTAGGCTACAAGACCCTCGTGGACTGGGACAAGACCGACCGCGAGTATGTCACCGCTATGATCGAGGTCAAAATGACCCCTCAACGCGACCGAGGCTTTGACCGCATCGCCGAAAAGATCTACAACTACCCCGAGGTGCAGAGCGTTTACCTCATGTCGGGCGGTTTTGACCTGTGCCTGCTCATAGAGGGCCGCACCATGAAGGAGGTTGCCTACTTCGTGGCACAAAAGCTGGCACCCATTGAT
>JAFTIL010000122.1 GCA_017456905.1 Clostridia bacterium | reverse complement strand
CTCGGATATGCCCGTGGCCGCTCGTGAGGCGTCTATCTATACGGGTATCACCATTGCCGAATATTTCCGTGATATGGGTTATTCGGTGGCTGTTATCGCTGACTCTACCTCCCGTTGGGCTGAGGCGCTCCGCGAAATGTCGGGCCGTCTTGAAGAAATGCCCGGTGAGGAAGGTTATCCTGCATACCTTACCTCTCGTTTGGCTCAGTTCTACGAGCGTGCGGGTAAGGTGGTCTGCATCGGTTCCGATAAGCGCGAGGGCGCTCTGTCTGCCATTGGTGCCGTATCTCCCCAGGGCGGTGATATCTCCGAGCCTGTGACCCAGGCGACTCTGCGTATCGTTAAGGTCTTCTGGGGTCTGGACGCATCTTTGGCTTACCGCCGTCATTTCCCCGCCATCAACTGGCTCAATTCCTATTCTCTCTATCGTGACCGCCTGGACGGCTGGTTCGGTGAGCACGTGTCACGCAAGTGGACCGAATATACGGGCCGTTGCCTCAAGACTCTCCAGCTTGAATCCAATCTGGACGAGATCGTCAAATTGGTTGGTATGGACGCTCTCTCCTCTGAAGATAGACTTATCATGGAGTCCGCCCGTTCTATCCGTGAGGACTTCCTCCAGCAGAACGCCTTTGAGGACGAGGACTGCTACACAGCCCTGGACAAGCAGTACGCCATGATGGATCTGGTGTTCTTCTTTGAGGACAAGGCCAAGGCCGCCGTCGCCGAGGGCGTGGATGTGGAGGATATCTCCAACCTGCCCGTTCGTGAGCGCATCGGCCGTTTCAAGGCTGTACCCTATGCTTCCTACCAGGCCGAGCTGGCATCTGTGAAAGAGCAGATCAACGCAGAACTGGGTCAGCTCATTTCTGCTGTGCGCGCCTGATCCTGCCACCATTTGAAAGGAGATTCACATGATTAGAGAATACAAAACCATCGAAGAGGTGGCCGGTCCTCTTATGCTTGTCAAGCAGGTGGAGGGCGTCAAATACGATGAGCTGGGCGAGATCCAGCTCCCGAACGGTGAAGTGCGCCGCTGCCGTGTCCTTGAGGTCAACGGCAGAAATGTGCTGGTTCAGCTTTTTGAGTCCTCTGCGGGACTGAACCTGGCTGAATCCAAGGTGAGATTTACAGGTCACGGCGTTGAACTGCCCGTGTCCGAAAATATGTTGGGGCGCGTGTTCAACGGTATGGGCGAGGCCATCGACGGCGGTGCGGATATCATCCCCGTCAAGTCTTTGGATATCAACGGCTCCCCTATCAATCCCGCCGCTCGTTACTATCCCTCTGAGTTTATCCAGACGGGTGTTTCTACGATCGACGGTCTGAACACCCTGGTCAGAGGTCAGAAGCTGCCCATCTTCTCGGGCTCGGGTCTGCCCCATGCCAATCTGGCCGCTCAGATTGCAAGACAGGCTAAGGTCAGAGGCTCTGACTCTAAGTTCGCAGTGGTTTTTGCCGCTATCGGTATTACCTTTGAGGAAGCAGATTTCTTTATCTCCGACTTTAAGAAAACAGGCGCCATTGACCGCACGGTTCTGTTCATCAACCTGGCCTCCGACGCAGCCATCGAGCGTATTTCTACGCCTCGTATGGCCCTGACCGCCGCCGAGTACCTGGCGTTCGAGTGTGATATGCACGTGCTGGTCATTCTGACCGATATTACCAACTACGCAGAGGCACTTCGCGAGGTGTCTGCCGCCCGAAAGGAAGTCCCCGGCCGTCGTGGCTATCCCGGTTACCTTTATACCGACTTGGCCACCATGTACGAGAGAGCAGGCAGAAAGATGGGCTCCGAGGGCTCCATCACCATGATCCCCATCCTCTCCATGCCCGAGGATGACAAGACCCACCCCATCCCCGACCTAACCGGCTATATTACCGAGGGTCAGATCATCCTGTCCCGTGAGATGTACCGCAAGGGCTATATGCCTCCCGTGGACGTCCTGCCTTCTCTGTCCCGTTTGAAGGACAAGGGTATCGGCGTTGGTAAGACCCGCGAGGATCACGCAGGTACCATGAACCAGCTCTTCTCCTCTTACGCAAGAGGTAAAGAGGCAAAGGAACTGATGGTGGTGCTGGGTGAAGCCGCGCTGACCCCCATCGACAGACTTTACGCTAAGTTTGCCGATGCCTTTGAGGAAAGATATATCAACCAGGGCTTCAACGAGAACAGAACCATTGAAGAGACCCTTGACCTCGGCTGGGAGCTGCTTTCCATCCTGCCCAGATCCGAAATGAAGCGTATCAAACCCGAATTCGTGGAGAAATATTGGCCTAAAAAAGATGAAAACTGAAAGGTGATCTTATGAGAAAAAATCAGCTTTTCGCTCTGCTCTGCGGGATGCTGGTCATGCTCCTGCTTCTTGTGAGCTGTGGTGGCGACGATCCCGCCGAGACCACCCCCGAGACCGATACTCCGGTTGAGACTGTGACCGATGCCCCTGAAACTCCCACCGATCCCATGGAGACGGAGCCTTCCGGCTCTGAGGAGACCACCGAAGCGGCTACGGATTATTTCGAGGCTAACCGTATTGAAATCGTAAAACCCGATGAATTGAAGTCCCCCGACGTGGCTATCGCCGGTGATGGCTACGATATCTTCCAGATGAAGGAAGATACCGATTGGGGCTATCGCTACGGTTGCACCTACCTCTATAACGACGATGGTACCATCGACGCTTATTTTGCGTCCCCCGGCGCCGACGGCGAATGGGACTGGATCGCCTACCGTCATTCCCCCGACGGCGGTGAGACCTGGACCCCCGAGAAGATGGTGCTGAACCCCACCCAGGGCTCCATGGACTTCTATTCCAACTGTGACCCCGGCGTGGTCTACTTCAACGGCTATTACTATCTGGGTTACACCTCTACCTTGAATTCTACGGGTGCTTGCAATAACCTGTTTGTGGCACGCTCCAAGAATCCCGACGGGCCCTTTGAAAAGTGGAACGGCTCGGGTTGGGGCGGTGAGCATCCCCAGCCTATCGTGTACTACACCACCGACTACAGCAAGTTCGGTATGGGTGAGCCTTCCTTCGTGGAGCTGAACGGTACCCTGTATATCTACTATACCGATATTTGTCCCTCGGGCGACTACACCATGGTCGCCACGGCTGATGCCACCAACGAAAATTGGCCTGCTACCATGCAGTTCCACGGTGTGGTCGTGGAGAAGAACACCGACTCCATTGACATTAAGTACGTGGAGGAGTGGGGCAAGTTCGTGGGCGTGGCTACGGGCGACCGTATGGGCGCCGCCAGTTGGCTGGGCTTCTATGAGTCCAACGACGGTATCCATTTTGAACTGGTGGACATTGTCCGTAAGGATACCTATTCTCACCTGCACAACGCAGGCTTGTCCTCTCGCAGAAACGGTCACATCAATCTGACCGAGGACGCTGATAAGCTCCGCGTGATCTATGCATACGGTGAGGGCTGGGGTACGTGGAACACCCGTGTCCAGCCCATTACCCTGACCCTGACCGACAAGGAAGGCTATCTGGAGCGCATGGCCGCCGAAAAGAAGGTGGCATGCTTGCCCGATCCCGTCAACCGTGCTCCTGCTGTGGCTGAGGGCGAACGTAACTATATCATGGTGCGTACACAGCGTGATGTATACGAATATGGCTTGGCCAAGAAGAGCTTCCCCATTATTGTTCGCGTTTATGACGAATATTTCCAAAGCATTCAGCTTGACCGCCGTGATGAGAACGTCAGCTTCAAGGTTTATGATGAGAGCGTCATTACCATTGAAGGTATCATGGCAACCATCCGCGGTGTTGGCTCTACTGTGGTGGAGGTGCACTACGGCGATGAACTGCTCAACGTGTTCTACGTAAACATCACCGAGGTGGCCGAGGAGGAGGTTCCCGGTAATCCTCCCGTGGCCTTTGAGCCTGTATACGACAGTTATACCATTTACATGGGTGAGCGCGGCGATTACCGTCCCCAGATTCGCACCAAGTTGTGGTTCAGCGACGGTTCCTTCGAGGAGCATTACGTGGACGAGCCCAAGATCAATCTGACCTTTACGGGCTATGACACCAATATCATAGACGTAAACGCCAAGGGTATCGTGACTGCAAAGGCTAAGGGCGAGACCACCGTGACCGTGACCTACAAGGATATGTCCTGTGATGTCAAGATCACTGTTTCGGACGACCCGGAGGACGCTTACTATAAAACGGGCGATGGTGCCGTATTGGATTATACCAATATTGATTTCACAAAGCCCGAGTCGTCGGAGGTGCTTAACGGCACGAACAACGCCAGCGCATCTGTGACCTCCGAGGGTCTGATGCTGGTGGTCAATGATGTGGGCAAGACTCCTGATATGACCGATGCGATCGTACGCTTGAATTACGGTAAGTCCCTGGACACGCTGAAGGCCGAGGATTACGATTATTTGGAGATCACTTATAAGGTTTCTGTCGATAACTCCCAGCACGCAACGCGCACTCAGGTCTTTGTGTGCGCGGGTAACGTGACCAGCGAGACAGCTGATTGCCAGGTAATGGCCAATCTGGAAACTGATGGTGAATTCCATACCCTGAAGATCAAGTTGTCGGATTACACTTGGTGGACGGGCACCATCAATTCCTTGCGCTTTGATTTCTTTGACTACTCCGTTGGTGGTGACACCATGATCGTCTCCTCCATTAAGCTTACGAAATAATTATCTCTTATAAATTTTTGTTCTGTAAACAGAAAGGACTGTTCCCATGGCTGAACTCAGAGTAAATCCCACCAGAATGGAACTGAAAAAGGTGCAGGCTCGCTACGTAACTGCCCGCCGCGGTCACAAGCTGCTGAAGGACAAGCGCGACGAGCTGATGAAGCGCTTTCTCGAAGTGGTACGCGAGGACAAGGAGCTTCGTATTCGCGTCGAGGCGGCGTTGGGTGCCGTGCACAACAGCTTCAGCATCGCCAGCGCGGTGAGCAGTCCTCAAATGCTCAAGGAGGCCATGCTTCTTTCTAAAAGGGAAGGGCGGTTGGACGTATCCTACAAGAACCTCATGAGCGTGACCGTTCCTGTATACTCCTTGGAGGTTACGGGCGAGGGCGGTTCCGATAGCTATAACTACGGCATGGCCTTTACTTCTGGCGAATTGGATGCATCTCTGAGGGAATTGAACGGGATCCTCACGGATCTCGTCCGCATGGCGGAGCTGGAAAAGACCGCGCAAATGCTGGCGGAGGAGATCGAAAAGACCCGCCGCCGTGTCAATGCTCTGGAGTATATCATGATGCCCCGCTACCTTGAGACCATCAAGACCATCAAGATGAAGCTTGAGGAAAATGAACGCGGTAACACCACGCGGCTCATGAAGGTTAAGGATATGATGCTCGCGGCACAACTGAAAACGCAGAATACTGAAGAAGATGAATAATCAAAGGGCGCACTCTTTTTTGAGTGCGTCCTGCTTTTTTACCCCCAAATCATCTTGATTTTTATCGTATTATGTGGTATACTTAACCATGGATTATTGTGTTCAGCACGATTCTCCCCGAACGTGGAGTTTGATCTAGCAACACGGGCGAATTGAAAAATATCTTTGTGCTGCCGAGAGGCAGGTTGGAGATGAATATGCAATTATTGATACATAGACGGAAAACTCGCAGCGGAGCATCCGTTTCGCTGAAAAATCATATAGCACGTTGGGTGCTTTTGACGCTTTCTCTCGCTTTGAGCATCACCTGCTTTTTGAACCCTGTCGCAGCAGAGACAAGGGATGAAACGCTGTCTTACTATTTTACAGATCCCGAGGGTACTGATACCGTCATGCCGCAAGGTGAGGTGGTGGCGGGACTGTTAGGCGGTATTCCCGCTTCAGAGATTGATTATCTGAACAACCATAGCCGATACGTTTTGTATACTGCCGCCATCCCCCGCGACAAGACCTACGCTCACGTGAGCGGTGACGGCGTGTTGGTGTTGGCGTACGACTATGTCTATACCACAACTGATGGCATTACCGTCATGTGGATGCCCTTGCTTGCCGAGAATACCGAAACGGGCGAAATCACGGATATGAGTTATGATTCTGATCTGGAACTGTACCGCGGTTATCTGGCAGGCGAGGAAGACCAGTCCATCAAGGTCTATTTTGCCGCGTCCTTCACGCTTTCCGAGGATGTTGCCTTGGAGATGGTCAACGAGGCTCACAAGGCCGCCGTATCGCTGATGGCTGCCATGGAGTTCTATGAAACTGCGTTGGGATTGTGGACGCCCCAAAAAGAAGCGTATGATGCTTATCTTTCGGCGTACGATGCGTGGGTGACGGCTACCAAAGCCTACGAAGACTATTTGAAAGAGAAGGCTGTGTATGACGCATGGTGGGAGGATCACGACGCGAAGGAAGCCGCCATGAATGCCTATCTGGAGCAGAAGGCTGCCTATGAGGCGTGGACAAAATATCAAAGTGATCTGGAAGCCTACGAGGCTTATATGGCATTGGTCAACGCCAGTCCTGAATTGAAGGCACAGTATGAAGCGGATATGGCGATCGTGCTGTCACAGCTCGCCGTCATGGATCGGATGTTTATCAAGTCGCATATTTCGGGCTATAGCTTTGAGGGCGTTCTTAACAGTGGAGCCGTTGATTATATTTTGAATAACAAGGATGAGCTTTTGAACGTACCCGATATCCAAAACAAGGAGGATG
>JAFTIL010000121.1 GCA_017456905.1 Clostridia bacterium | reverse complement strand
AATGACGATACCTGCCTCGTCAAAGGCGGTGTCCAGACGCTTGGAGAGATCGGCGATCTGCTGTGCGTCAGCAGACTGGTCAAGCTCGTTCAGCGCGCCTGCCACCTCGTTCATAAAGGAGTCATAGACAGCTTCCGTATTCTTGGGAATGCTCAAAACCTGTCCGATGGCACGCACACCCAAATTGGTCATTTCGGGGATCAGGAGCTTCATGGTTCTGTTTTTACCAAGCTCCGTGACCAGAGGTTTGATGACTTCGCCGCCGCTGAGGACGGTCAGAAGCTCGTCGGGGTTCTCAATCTTGGCAAACACGCCGTGGGTAGAAAGGATGGCGGCCATTTCTGCGATGGTCTTCACGTCACCCTGCAGGAGCTGGTCGATCTCACAGTCATCGTGAATGATCTCCAGGAGCGCGTCAAGGAAGGGCGCGAAGATCTCGTCAGACTCACCCATGCTGGGCTTTTCAATGGTGAGGAAGGCCTCGCCGTTCATCCAGGCCTCGGTAGCGGCATACAGGATGTCACAGGCGATGGGGGTGATCAGCTTGGAGTCGTCGAAGGAGTCGCCGATAGCGCGGAGGATCGCAGCCTCTTTTTCGCCGTAGGCAGACATCTCCGTCTTGGTGAGATTCATGATATGACCAGCCAGGACCATGATGGAATCTACTTCCTCATCCAGATATACGTCCATATCGGCCACGTCCATCTTCATGAGGGAGGAGGTCGTCAGATCGCCGCCCAGTACGCGATATACCGACAGTACGGGGGCGTTGTCCAACTCGTCCACGATCGTTTGAACGGTCTGGATGGTGGGATCGTCCTTTTCCAGAACGTTCTGCTCGACCATGGCAGTCACGGCAGTGTCAGCTACTTGGAGATATCCCGAAACGGGCACGAACAGGATACCCACGATGATCAAGCCCTGTGCCAGACCCAGGCAGGCGGCCCACAGACGGGACACGGGCATTTTCTTGTTGAATGCCTTCATGGGACGACGGAGGATCAGGGTTACGATCAAGTAAACGATCCAGGTCACAAGGCAATACAGCAGGAAGAAAACCAGACACAGAAGCGGGACCAGAAGCGCGCCTACGAGCTGAATGGCAAATTCAATCAGCGTGGGAGAGATACTCGCGTATCCCATCACTTCTTCCACCATGGCAACGGTGTCACCGCCGAAATTCTGAGCGATGATACCTAAGTTGTTTTCAACCAAAATAAGAAATTCTTCGGGGGTCGGAAGTGAGCTCTTCAGCGCGAAGCAAGTGACCACGGCGGCCACGGCGGAGAGCAACACGGTTAAAACGCGGACCAGGGATTTGGAAAAACCGCGCAGGGCAGAGAAGCCTGCGCAAATAGCGCAGATCAGTATGACAGCACCCAACAGAATCATACCGTACATGATAAAAAGTCCTCCCTTAAATGTAAATTAACATATTATTCTATTCGTATAATATGCCATTATAATGCAATCATAGCACAGTTATCTTTTTTTGTCAATATATATCACTGTTTTTTAACATTTTCTTGAAAAATATTCCATAAATATATCGCGGTCTGTTTACACTTACCCTTGAAAAAATAAAATTATCGCCGTCCCCCTCTTGCATTATATTGAATTTTATGTTATACTAATGATGAATAATTATTTATATGTGAAAACGGAGGCTTACCATGCCCAAGCTTAACCCCTATCTCGAATGCGGAAAGATCATCAATACCCATGGCTGCAAGGGCGGCATGAAGGTGGATCCCTGGATGGACTCTCCCGAGGATTTTTGCGATCTTGACCGCGTTTTTATTGGAGACGGCGAAAACAAGACCCCCCGCAAGATCGTGAGGGCCTCTGTGATGCAGGGACGATTTATCCTCTTGATGCTGGAGGGGGTTGACGATATGGATGCCGCCGATGCCATGCGGGATACGGTGCTTTATGCTGCCCGCGAGGATTTTCACCTGGAGGACGGTCAATACTTTTTGTCCGACGTGATCGGTTTGCCCGTCTACGACGCCCGTGAGGGCAGGGAAGGCCAACTGCTCGGTACGGTTGCCGAGGTCAACCCCGGCGTGGCTTCCGCTCTTTACGTGGTGGATACGCCCAAGGGACAGGTCATGGTCCCCGCCGTGCCTGCCTTTATTGCTGACGTGGTTCCCGGTGAATACGTCCGTATGACTCCCATCGACGGAATGTTTGACGGGGAGTGAGGGTGTTTGTATGCGTTTTGATATCATGACCCTTTTTCCGGGCCTTGTGACCCACGTGCTCGGTGAAAGCATCATCGGCCGAGCCCAAAAGAGCGGTGCCTGTGAGGTGCACGCCCATAACATCCGTGATTATTCCGAGGACAAGAACCGCCGTGTGGACGATACCCCTTACGGCGGCGGTATGGGAATGCTCATGGCCGCGCCGCCCATCTATAACTGCTACCGCGGTGTGCTGGATCAGCAGCTTGCCGAGGGCTTTGACGGCCGCCGCCACGTGATCTTCATGTCCCCCACGGGAAAAGTGCTGACTCAGAAGAAGGCCGAGGAACTGGCGGCAAGCTACGATAATCTGATCATCCTTTGCGGCCACTACGAGGGCGTTGACCGCCGGATCGTGGAGGAGATCGTAGACGAGGAGCTTTCCATCGGCGACTACGTGCTGACGGGCGGCGAAATCCCCGCCTGCATCCTGGTGGACTGTGTAGCACGCCTCACCGAGGGTGTGCTGTCCGCCGCCGAATGCTATGAAAACGAAAGTATATCCTCAGGGATCTTAGAGTATCCTCAATATACCCGCCCCCTGGACTACCATGGCATGAAGGTGCCTGACGTCCTTACCTCGGGCGACCATAAAAAGATCGACGAGTGGCGGCGCGAGGCCGCCCTGGAGCTGACGAGGCGTAACCGTCCCGATCTTTTGCCCCAAGAGGAGGAATGATTCCTCCATCCCCGATATCCCTATCTTTACGGAAAGGAGAAAAATATGGACAGAACCAAGCACCGTCCCCGCAGACGTTCCATCATATGGTCCCGATTGACGGGCATGACGGGCAGGCTGTATCATGCCATTGGTCAAAGCGCGTTAGGGCGTGCCATGACGGCCTATCGCCGTGCGGATGCGCTTCTGCATCATGAGCGCCGCCACACCCTGCGGGATAATTGCCGTCCCATGTCACGGGCGCGTTTGAAATTGGTAGAGACTGTGCGATCCAGCCGATTGCTCGGCGGAATCGGTGGATTTTTCTCCCTTCTGGCTTACGCTCCCGCCAGATTTTACGGTCTCTTTCTGTTGCTTAACGGACTGTTCTCAGGGGTAGCTTATTTTCTGGATGCCGGACTTCTCGCCGATACTTTTTCCGTAGACCCGCTGCAGTTTATCCCGTGCGGTGTTTTGATGCTGATGGGCTTTCCGCTGCTGCTTTCCGGGAAACCCATGGCGGCACTTCTGTTGACGGGACGGTTGACAAGGTGGTTTTTCGTCGGTCTTTTGGGCCTTCCCGATGAAGCCGTTGACGGCGACGAAGAGAAACCTTCCGCAAAGATATTCCGCTTGCTGTCTCCCTATCTGGCGATCCTTGCAGCAGGCGGCTGTGCCGTAGCTTCCTTGTGGTTCCATCCTTACGTGATTCCCTCGCTGTGTCTTTTGGTGGCACTGACGGGTATGATCATGGCGTATCCCGAGACCGGAGTTATTTTGTCTGTCAGCACCTTGCCATTTCTTTTCTTCAGCAGGACGTCTGCGCTGGTTTCAGTTGCTGTGATCGCGGTGACATGGCTTTCCTACGTCACCAAGCTCCTGTTTATGCACCGAACCATCCGCTTCAATTTGATTGACGTGGCGGTCTTGCTTTTTGCCTTGTCTATAGGACTATCGGGCATGACGGGGGGCTATATTACCACCGACAGCGTGTGGACGGGCATTCTTTGCTTTGTGATTTTCTCGCTGTATTTTCTCATCACAAATCTGCTGACCGAGCGGGATCAGCTCCGTCGCTGTCTGGTGGGACCTGTGGTGACTCTCCTTGGGGTGCTGGCCATGATGGGTGCATCCCTTGCGCCTGACAGCCTTTGGGATTGGCTAGGCGGTTCACGCGGAGGAAATTTGCTTCGCGCCGCTCTTTTGTCCGTGAAAGATATGCTTTCCGCGCAGGCGAGCGCCTACCGTGTTTGTCTGCCCATGATGGCCGTTCCTTTCTGTGTCGGCTTGCTGATGCAAAAGGGAAAGCGCTTGCGGCACTATCTCTTCCTTTGGGCACTGTTGCTTTTGAGTCTCGTCACGCTGTACCTGTCGGGAGCCTATGGACCGCTGGCTGTTTCTATTCTTTGTGTGGTTCTGTTTTTCTTGCTCTATCACCACCGTGCGCTGGCGGCGGGCATTTTGGCTTTGCCGTGGCTGGCGATGGGGGGCATTTGGGCCTATACTCTGATTCCCCATCGCATCAACGGACTCCTGACCCGCTGGGCTTCGGCGCAAACGTGGCGCGAGACCCTGTGGCGCGGCGCTTGGCGAACGGTTTGTGATTATCCTGCAGGTATCGGTCTTGGTGACCGTGCTTTTTCGTCGGTGTATCCGCTGTATGCCGATGCGGCCGCCGCAGGTGTTACCGGAGTGCAGAGCACCTATGTGGAGATCCTTTTGGATATGGGCATCCCCGGGCTCGTGCTTTTCCTTTTTATGGCTTTCCTGTTTGTGCAAAAGACCTTTACCTGCCTCCGTGTGGTGGAAAGATTAGAGGATCATGCGCTCGTGCTGGGCGGTATGCTCTCCTACGGCACCCTGCTTCTCTACGGTTTGTTTTCGGATGCCCCCGTGTACCTGCCCATGCTGATGACCGCCGTGGTGGCGCTGGGGCTGTGCAGTGCTTTCGAAAACACCGTATTTACGGGTTGGGATATGACTGTTGCGCGTATGTCGAGAGATCAGAGCAGTGCCGATTGTATTCTGAACGTGAGTCAAGAATAAGACAAAGCTTTTGTCGCCAAAGCGACACGCTCGAATTTCAAATTGTGTTGTGCCGCTAATGGCGGCGGAATGGAGATTAATATGGCCGAGTTTTTTGACCGCGAGCCTGCCGACAAGAAGGCCTCCAGCCTGTCGGGGGATACGCTGACGCCCCTCTCGCGTACTTCTGGGAAGGCGGGGAAGCGTGGCAAGAAAGAAAAAAGTAAGGATCGCATCTTTAAAGGAAACCGCCGCACGGGTATTCGCGGGGTGGTGGTGGATCTTGTGATCCTTTTGCTCCTTGCGGGCGTGGGGGTAGGTCTTTGGTTCGGTTATACGGCCGTGAAGGATCTGTATGCCCCCGTTTGGCAGTCCCGCAACGTGGAGTTTTGTGTGGAGATAAAAAATATCGACTACGATCGTGCCGACCAGCTTTTGCCCGCCCTTTCGGGCCACGACTTGTGGAGCTCTGCTGATGTTTCGGGTGATCGCTTGGGAATCGTGACCGACGTGCGAGCCGTTCCTGTCATTACCGAGGACGGTCGGGAGACCATGACCCTTTATTTGACGGTCAGAACCGAGGCTCGCTACCGTAAGGGAGAGGGATATTATGCGGACTCCACCCGCCTTTTGGCAGGGGAGAGCAGTATATTCCGCGCAGAAGGACTGATTGCCGAGGGAACCGTGGTCTCTCTGAAGGATCTGACGGAGGTGGACGCATGAAGAACGATAAGGAAAAAACAAGTATGACTGCAGAAAACACTTCTCCTGCCGTCGTCCATAATGAAGCCGATACTTTGGCGAAAAAGAAAAAGGCCAAGCGCTGGACAGTTGTGGACACCGTGATCCTGCTCATGATCCTCCTGGCCTTGGGCGGGGTAATCCTGCGCGGTGTGGTGGATTGGCGCAAGGAGACGGTGACCCCTGCCTCCGGTCCCTATTACGTGGATTTTTCCGTGACGGAGATCAACCCTACCGTGTTGGCTGAGATCAGTCCCTTTGACCCGCTGTATCTGTATGAAACCGGTGAGCTCGTTGGCTACGTGGGTGTGTACGATGACGGCACCATGGCCCTCCGTCTCCTGTCGCCTTCGGTGATGACAGCCAATGGCGGTGTGGCGGCCGAGGGATGTATGGTCTGCCTGGAAGGCGTCTATCAGAACGGCAGTCTCTTGGTGACGGGTATGGATACCTACCTTACCTCGGGTAGCCGTCTCACTTTGAGAACTGACCGTGCTGTGATTTTGGTAGAGATCACGGCCATCAGAGAAGGTGCTTGAGTTTTGGCAACGGTTTTGTGAAAAATGATAAAAATATATCCCTGCCGCATATGAAAAATCCTCAACATTGACACTTGATTTTATTTCGTTTTTTTGGTATACTACTTCTGTAGAGTCGTCGAAATTATCAAATACAGGAGATATACTATGAAAAGTTGCGAAGTTGTCATTGTTAATGCCAGCGGCCTTCATGCCAGACCTGCTACCTTTTTCATTCAGAAGGCAAACACTTACAAGAGCTCTATTTGGGTGGAGAAGGAAGATCGCAAGGTAAACGCTAAGAGTCTTCTCGGCGTGCTTTCTCTGGGCATTGCCAAGGGTATGTCCGTAACGCTGACCGCCGAGGGCCCCGATGAGGCTGAGGCACTTGCAGGGCTTACCGCGCTGATCGATTCGGGCTTTGCCGAGGCTTGAGCGCTATCTGCTCAGCGCAGGACCGCTTTCCGTTCACAGTGAACGGTGATGGATGAGACGCATCTGTATCAATATTTGTCGGGATGCGTGTGGATAAACGGTGCGGGATACCTTCAGGGAACCGTACCGTTTTTCTTTGTACATTCAAAATTTCCCCAATCGAGGTACACATATGCCTGTTAGCCAAGAGGAACGCGCGCACCTTTTGGAGCGCGCCAACAGCCTTCCCCTGACCCCGGGGGTGTACGTGATGAAAGACCGCACAGGACAGGTCATTTACGTGGGTAAATCCCGCAAGCTGAAAAATCGGGTGTCTCAGTATTTTCAGAACGGCGAAAAGCATATCAAAACCGCCCGCATGGTGGCCGCCGTCCATGATTTTTCCTATTTTCTCTGTGACACC
>JAFTIL010000120.1 GCA_017456905.1 Clostridia bacterium | reverse complement strand
ATGAGGGCGACCTGGTTGCCGCCTCGCTGCAGTGCCAGCTCAAGGGCGTTGTTGGCGGCGGCCTCTCGTTCTTGCATGGTGCCGTCGATATCGGCGATGCCCATGGAGATGGACACAGGGAAGCTGTTGTCACCCACGCGGATGGCCATGATGGTCTCAAGGATGGAAAAATTATCTGTCACGCATTGGTCTAACATTTCTTCCGAGAAGAGGGCCAGGTATTTATCTCTGTCGTATTCTCTGAGCATACCGTTCATGCCGCCCACCCATTCCGACAATGCCGCCTCGATCTCGTTGGCGGTGGCGCGGTAGTTGGCGCGGACGAATTGGGTTAGCTCTTGCAGGTTGTCCAGCATGATGTATGCGAGGACGGGATGCTCTCGGTTGGTCTTTTCCACCAGGTCCAGATAATCGTTGGTGTCACGGAACATGAGGAAATAATAGTTTTCACCGCGGCGGGGGAAGAGGTAAGGCTCCACCAGATAGCGGCGGCCGTTCGGCAAGCGGACCACGGGGGCGTCGCCGCCGAAACGGGCGGAGGCGTGCTCCTCGGCCTCGTTCATAGGCAGAATGTCGGACTGACCCGAAGCGGCCAATAGCTTTTTGATGGACAGGCCGGGGCAGACGTCCTCCAAGGGAATGTTGCATATGGGGGAGCGGAAACGAAGTATGTCCTTCATTGCACCGTTGATGACTCTGATGCGGCCATCGCTGTTCATGATGGCGTAGGGCAGATCCACCGTGTTGCGGAAGAGGCGGTAGACGTCGCTGTTGAGGCGATCCATCATGGCGCTGTCGCGGCTGAGCTTGGTTTGCCTCAACGCGTACACGGCAAAGAAGCCTGCTGCCGACAGGGCATAGGCGATCACAAAGGCAACGCCTACGGTGAGCGGATGGGGGGCTTGGTAATATACAAGGAGGGTGTAGACCAGCAAAAGGACCAAGCCCTCGGCAGAGCAGACCAAAAGCGGGAGACGCAGGTCTGCGCGAGGCGCATCGGCGTTACGGTCGGAGACTTCACGGAGATCTTTTTTCATTCCGATAGATCCTTTCTTGTATGATTTTCAGATGGAGCAGTCAGTTTTTGTCGTCGTCTTTGTGGTGATCCTCTTGCCTTTCCCGAGCGCGGCGCTGCTCCTCTTGCTCTCGGCAATAAATCTCAAATAGCTCCTCGTCCGAGAGGGGCTTGTCATTCTTAGGGGAATTAGGGGGAGGATCGGAGGGAGGCTTTTTAGCCGTTTTTTTGATCTTGGCCACCAGCGGGCCAAAGACCAGGATCACAGCCTCGCTCAGTGCTGCCACGGCGGGCAGATACAGCACGAGACAGGGAACAAATATGAGGAGGAAGAAGCCGCAACCGAGGCGGGCGCCCTGCATGGCCATGGTGCGGAGCAGGCGGAACATACCTGCCAACGCAAGGCCGGGGGTGAGTATGATATACAGGTTTTCGGCCACGGTGCCGATCACGGTGGAGGAGGAATTGTCACCCACCGCCACGAGCGCTACGATCCAGGAGAGCATATAGACGGCGGCGGATACGGCGCTGATACGGAAATCACGGACGCGACCCGTGACGCTGTTGCCAAAGCCATAGGCGTGCAATCCCGAGAGTGTCAGCATTTGGGCGAGCGTGGAGATCACGTTGATCACGACGATCAACGTGCCGGGCAGGGTGTTGATAAAACCGTTGACCGCGTTTTGGACCTCGGCCTCTTTTCCTGCCAGGGGCGCGACCACGGTATCGCCGTATGCGATCTGATAATTCAGAAGGAAGGCGGCCAACTCGCCGCGGAGGAGATCCAGCTTTTGGGTCAAGACCTCCAAAGAAAGGGAACCAAAGGCCCGATAGGCAAACCAAGTGGCAAAGAGCAATGCCGTTACGCTGAGGGTCAGGGAGGCAGCGCAGATGACGCCCACGCGGGTGAGGCCGTTTTCCTTGCTCGCCGAGGAACGGGTGCCCAGTGCCAGAGTCAGGGCGGTTGGCCAGGGGAGGAAGGCCAGCGCGGCAATATCGGCACGTCTCCACAGGGCAAGGGAGATGGCAAAGGTCAGCAGAGGGATCAAGGGGGCGAGCAGGGCAGTCAAGCGGTTGGCCGTGGCCAGAAGGACGGCACCCTCGCCGATGACGAAGAAAAGAGCGAAAGCCCAGACGACGGGGGTCAGGGAACCGTACATCCCGAAGCAGGCAAAGCTTGATAGCACGATCAGAGGGGTGAGCCCTCGTGAGCCTCGGCCTGCCAATTTGCCTGTGCGATGAAAGTAGAAGGCAAGGATCAGGAGATATACGAGGGAGAAGCCTTCGATCAACGTATCTGCATTGGGAAAATCTCCCACAAAGGCGATCCTCGACGCAGGGAAGAGCAGAGGTGTCCACAGGGGGAGGACCAGCGTGGACAGCGACAGTAATATGAAGAGAAGCGCGCCGGGGGCGCCGGGGATCCCGCGGCGGGGAATGGGACAAAGAGATAACGGAGGCGTCTCGTTCCTTGGGGTCGTTTGGTTCATAAACAGAGCCTCCTTTCAGTAGGCATACTCATAGATTATAATAGTATATCATATTTTTTTTGATTTGTAAACATTTTCCGTATGTATTTTTTGAAAAAAGCGTGTGAACTTCCGGCGATTTTTCGACACGGACAGGATTTTTTTGTGAAAAATGAAAAAAATCAAAAAAACCTCTTGACAAATCGGGGTTTCTATGATAAAATACTAAACTGCATTATAATCGCTTGCAGTATGGAAACCTGTGCGCCAAACAACGGTTTTGCTGCTTGCGGGCATGGCTATTTTGTGCAAAATGACGATTGTTCTGCCGGCCCACGGAACGTATCACGGCATTTGAAGTGCCCTTCGGTCGTTCGTTAAACCGATGAGGTGCGGTCTGCGGCAGAAAAATCCCTCTGAGTACAAAAAAGATTGCCGGCTATGCGGACAGTCACGAAGCACAGCGTGTGTCCCGATATCCCGTATCCCAAACTCATAAAGATTTTGAATGGAGTGATTTGATTCATGATCAATCTGAAAGAGCAGAAGCTCGGTGAAAACACGAGAATGTCCTTTTCCCGTACCCGCTTCAACCTTGACCTGCCCAATCTGGTGGAGATCCAGACCAAATCCTATAAGTGGTTTCTTGAGGAAGGCCTTGGCGAGGTCCTCAAGGAGGTCTCTCCCATTACAGACTTTTCGGGCAATCTCTTGATTGAATTCGTATCCTACAATCTGGATAGCAAGCCCAAGTACACCGTGGAGGAGTGCAAGGAGCGCGACGTCAACTACGCCGCCCCCCTGCGTGTAACCGTTCGTTTGACCAACCGCCTGACGGGCAACGTGGTCGAGAACGATATCTTCATGGGCGAATTCCCCCTCATGACCGAGACCGGTACCTTCGTTATCAACGGTGCCGAGCGTGTCATCGTTTCCCAGATCATCCGTTCTCCCGGTATGTACTATTCTTCCGAGATCGACAAGACGGGTAACCCCACCTATGCCGCCCAGGTCATTCCTTACCGCGGCGCATGGCTGGAGTACGAGGTGGATTCCAGCGGCGTGATCTACGTCCGTATCGACAAGACCCGTAAGGTGCCCATCACCATGTTCATCCGCGCTCTGGAGGCAGAGCTGGAGGACAGAGAGGCTG
This sequence comes from Clostridia bacterium, assembly GCA_017456905.1. Taxonomy (GTDB): domain Bacteria; phylum Bacillota; class Clostridia; order Oscillospirales; family CAG-272; genus CAMEON01. The sequence continues at coordinate 4,113 of JAFTIL010000120.1, read as the reverse complement.
TGTATGCCCTTCTCGGTAACGAAGAGCGCCTGGTCGCCACCTTTGAGCGCGACGATTGCGAAAAGCTGGCCGCCGCATCCAATGCGGCAGGTGTTCCCGCTACGGCTCATACCGAAGCGCTGAAGGAGATCTACAAGAAGCTCCGCCCCGGCGAGATCGCTACCGTTGAGTCTGCCGAGACCCTCATCAACAACTATTTCTTTGATCCCAAGCGTTACGATATCGCTCCCGTGGGCCGCTATAAGTTTGATAACAAGGTGGCTATCCACAGCCGTATCGCCAACTGCGTCCTGGCCGAGACTGTGATCTCTCCCCTGACGGGTGAGGTGGTCTGCGAGGCAGGTACCTATATCACCCCCGAGCTGGCGCTTCAGATCGAGCGCGCAGGTGTTAACGAGGCTGTGGTCCTCCTGGAAAATGGTACGACCATGAAGGTGCTGTCCAACAACACTTTGGAGCCTGAATATATCGTTGGCTTCGATCTTGAGGACTGCGGCATCAAGGAGCGCGTGCGTATCGCCATCATGCAGGAGATCGCCGAGGCTTGTGCAGGTGACGTGGATGCTATCAAGGCTATGGCTAAGGAAAGAATTGCTGAGCTTTGTCCCAAGCACATCACCAAGGACGATATCTTTGCTTCTATTAACTATCTCTTGAACCTGACCCACGGCGTAGGCACCATGGATGACATCGACCATCTGGGTAACCGCCGTATCCGTTCCGTGGGCGAGCAGCTCCAGAACCAGATCCGTATCGGCTTCGTCCGTATGGAGAAGATCATCAAGGAGCGTATGACCACCCAGGATAACGATAAGTTGACCCCTGCGGCGCTTATCAACATCCGTCCCGTGGCCACCGTGATCCGTGAGTTCTTTGGTTCTTCTCAGCTTTCTCAGTTTGCTGACCAGAACAACCCCCTGGCCGAGCTGACCCACCGCCGCCGTCTGTCCGCTCTGGGTCCCGGCGGTCTGTCCCGTGACCGCGCATCCTTCGACGTCCGTGACGTACACTACACCCACTACGGCCGTATGTGTCCCATCGAGACCCCCGAAGGTCCTAACATCGGTCTGATCTCTTATCTGACCACGTATGCCCGCATCAGTGATTACGGCTTTATCGAGGCTCCCTATCGTAAGGTGGTCCACGAGACCCTGCCCGATGGCACCGTCGAGCACAGAGTCACCGACGAGGTGGTCTATATGACCGCTGACGTTGAGGACAACTACATTGTGGCACAGGCCAACGAGCCTTTGGATGACGAGGGCCGCTTCGTCAATAAGCGTGTTACTGCCCGCGAGCGCACCGAGATCTCTGCTATGGATGCGTCCCGCATTGATTTCATGGACGTATCTCCTAAAATGGTAGTATCCGTGGCAACCGCTATGATCCCCTTCCTTGAGAACGACGATAACTCCCGTGCACTGATGGGTGCGAACATGCAGAAGCAGGCTGTGCCGCTGATGGTTACCGATTCCCCCATTGTCGGTACCGGTATGGAGTACAAGGCCGCCGTGGATTCCGGTGTGGTGGTGGTCGCCAAGAGCGACGGCTACGTGGATCACGTAGAGGCCGACAAGATCGTGCTCATGACCGACAACTATACCAAGGAAGTTTATCCCCTGCGTAAGTTCAAGAGAACCAACCAGGGTACCTGCTTCAACCAGAGACCCATCGTTCGCAAGGGTCAGCAGGTCAAGGCAGGTCAGGTCATCGCCGACGGTCCCGCAACTGCCCGCGGCGAGGTGGCTCTGGGTAAGAACGCCCTCATTGGCTTCATGACCTGGGAAGGCTACAACTACGAGGACGCCGTTCTTCTCAACGAGCGTCTGGTAAGAGAGGACGTTTACACCTCTCTGCATATTGAGGAATATTCCCACGAGGCCCGCGACACCAAGCTGGGTCCCGAAGAGATCACCCACGAAGTGCCCAACGCAGGTGCCGACGCCCTGAAGGATCTGAACGCCGACGGTATCGTTAAGAAGGGTACCGAGGTCAGAGCGGGCGATATCCTGGTTGGTAAGATCACCCCCAAGGGTGAGACTGAGCTGACCGCTGAAGAAAGACTGCTCCGTGCCATCTTCGGTGAGAAGGCAAGAGAAGTGAGAGATACCTCTCTCCGTCTGCCTCACGGCGAATCCGGTGTGGTCGTGGACGTTCGTGTGTTCTCCCGCGAGAACGGCGACGAGCTGCCAGCCAGCGTGAACAAGGTGGTCAAGGTCTATATCGCCCAGAAGAGAAAGATCTCCGTGGGCGATAAGATGGCAGGCCGTCACGGTAACAAGGGTGTCGTTTCCCGCATTCTGCCTCCCGAGGATATGCCCTTCCTGCCCGACGGTACTCCTCTGGATATCGTGCTGAACCCCCTGGGCGTGCCTTCCCGTATGAACATCGGTCAGGTGCTTGAGGTTCACCTGGGTATCGCATCCCGTAAGCTGGGCTGGAAGATCATGACCCCCGTGTTCGACGGTGCCAACGAGAAGGACATCTCCGAGTGCCTCCGTATGGCAGGTTACAGCCGTAACCTGTTCGCAGGTGAGGATCCCGAGGGTAAGGAGCTCTTCGAGTTGATCTATAACGAGGAGGGCAAGGAGGACTACCGCCTGCTGTCTCCTGAGGAAAAGGCTGACAAGGCTTACGTGGAGTCCCTCCGCGTGGCTGACAAGCTCCGCCTCTTCGACGGTAAGACTGTGCTTTACGATGGCCGTACCGGCGAGCCCTTCGATAACCCCGTAACCGTGGGTATCATGTACTATCTCAAACTCCACCACCTGGTAGACGATAAGATCCACGCCCGTTCCAACGGCCCGTACTCTCTCGTGACCCAGCAGCCTCTCGGCGGTAAAGCCCAGTTCGGCGGCCAGCGTTTCGGTGAGATGGAGGTTTGGGCCCTGGAGGCTTACGGTGCCGCATATACGCTGCAGGAGATCTTGACCGTTAAGTCCGACGATATCAACGGTCGTCGTAAGGCTTACGAGGCCATCATCAAGGGTCAGAACATTCCTACCCCCGGTGTTCCCGAGTCCTTTAAGGTGCTGGTCAAGGAGCTCCAAGCTCTGGCTCTGGACGTTCGCGTGCTGAACAACAAGGGCGAAGAGATCGAGCTGTCCACCCTTTGCAACGAGGACGACGCTCCCTACCGCCGCAAGACACCTCGCAGCTTTGTGGATGAGACTGAGCAGGAGGCCATTGAGTCTGCCCTTGGTCAGAGTCTCGAGACCGAGGAGCTTGGCGACTCCTATCTCGTCGAGCACGACGAGCTGTTTGATACCGACGAAATGCCCGAGGACGAAGAGGTCTTTGACGGCTTCGGCGGCAGCTATGACGTCATGGACGAGGATTGACCCCGATCCCTGTGAATCATTACCCGTATAATTCTCAATATATATAGAATGAATGGAGAAGTAACTGTGGAACGTAACGAAATTTCTTCCATTAAAATTGGTCTCGCGTCTCCTGAAATGATCAGAAATTGGTCTTACGGCGAGGTCATCAAGCCCGAGACCATCAATTACCGTACCCTGAAGGCAGAGGTCGGCGGACTTTTCTGCGAGCGTATCTTTGGTCCCACCAAGGATGGCGCTTGTATGTGCGGAAAGTATAAGAATTCCCACAGCAAGGAGATCATCAAGTGCGAGCGTTGCCACGTAGACGTGACCACCAAGAAGGTGCGCCGTGAGCGCATGGGTCACATCGAGTTGGCCAGCCCCGTGTCTCATATCTGGTACTTCAAGGCCATTCCCTCCAGAATGGCTCTGGTGCTGGACATTTCCCCCAAGCAGCTGGAGCAGGTGCTCTACTTCGCCGAGTGTGTGGTGCTGGATGCGGGCGTTTGTCCCACCCTCCGCAAGGGTCAGGTGCTCAATGAGTCCGACCTCCGCGAGTACCGCAAGAGCTATGGCAACGGCTTCCGCGTCGGCATGGGCGCCGAGGCTGTGAAGGAGCTGCTGGCAGGTATCGACGTACAGGCCGAGTCCGACAAGCTCAAGGATGAGCTGGCTCGTGCCACCGGTCAGAAGAAGACCCGTATCATCAAGCGTTTGGAGGTCATCGAGGCCTTCCGCACCTCCGGCAACAAGCTGGAGTGGATGGTGCTGGACGTCCTGCCCGTCATTC
>JAFTIL010000119.1 GCA_017456905.1 Clostridia bacterium | reverse complement strand
CTCATGGGCAGCCGCTATAAAAGCAAGGTAGAAGCGAGATATAATCAGCATTATGCCGACGTATTGAAAGAACTGATCCAACATCTGGAAGCATATCACGACACCATTGAAGCGTCCCTTGCCCTCAATCAACAGCGGTGGTACGGTTACGACCCCGGCATGACCGAGGATAATTATGAATTTATGATCAAATTTTTCAAGAGTCGGCAGAAGATATTGAAGAATACGTGGGGATGATCCCTCTGCCGCCCTTACACAAGGAGGATATATGAACAAAGATCGAAACATCATCAATTCATCCACCCTTCACCTTTTCTGCAACACCAACGAGTCCGTCCTCACGCTGCCCGTCCGTGGATTCATTCTGGAATTTCCGGGCTTGGGCGGCGGCTCCTGTATGGGCGGCATCATGGATTTTGCCGAATACCGCGGAGGCTATGCCGAGACGCTGGGCAAGGAGGGTATCTTGGTTGCCTATACCTTCCCGGGCCCCTGGAGCTGGATGAACCGAGGTGCCGTACGCTGCTGCGAGCTGATTGCTCACGCCATCAGAGAGAAATATCACCTGCCCCAAGACACCCCCTGGGTGGTTACGGGCGGCAGTATGGGCGGTCTCGGTGCGCTGATCTTTTCTGCAGATGCCAACATCAAGCCCTCCGCCTGTGTATCCGTTTGCCCCTGCGTAGACGTTCCCTATTGCTTTGAGGCCCACGGAGATTTTCGCCGCACGCTATTCCGTGCCGTGGCCGACTATGATGGTGGGATTAAAGAAAGCCTGTTGACCATCTCGCCCAAGCATCGGATCCACGATATGCCCTACATCCCCTATTTTCTCATCAACGATTGTGCCGACGAGCTCTTACCCGAAGCACAGATGGACGAATACGTAGCACAGATGCGCAAGCTGGGTCACAGCGTAGATTACGACCGTTTGGAAGGCTGTCATCACGGCGAGATCACCCCCGAAGCCTGGACGCATATCATCGTATTTTTCAAGAAGCATTTGGGGCTCTCAGAAAGGACCTGACCATGTACCACGCTGTCATATTTGATCTGGACGGTACGCTGCTGGACACCTTGGACGACCTGGCAGATGCCGTCAATAACGCACTTTCGGCTTTCAGTCTTCCCTGCCGCACCCGTGACGAGGTTCGCACCTTCGTGGGCGACGGCGTGGCCAAGCTGATCGAACGGGCAACGCCCGGGGATTGCCCCCACGATAAGGTCGCCGCCGTGCTTGCGCGTTTCAAGTCCTATTACGCCGCTCATTGCCAGGACAAAACCTCCCCATACGAAGGGATCTTGTCTCTGCTGACGGAGCTGAAGCATCAAGGCATCCGCACCGCCATCGTTTCCAATAAATTTGATGATGCAGTCAAGGCCTTAGCCAATCATTATTTCGGAACACTGATTCAAGTGGCTGTGGGTGAGCGGGAGTCTGAGGGCATCCGCAAAAAGCCCGCTCCCGATACCCTGTTGATGGCTATGGACAAGCTGGGTGTCAGTCCCGACGAGACCCTGTACGTGGGAGACTCCGATACAGATATTCTCACCGCCCACGCGGCAGGGGTGGCCTGCGTCTCGGTAACGTGGGGCTTTCGTGACTCTGCTTTTCTTCTATCTCACGGGGCAACACTATTGGCAGATACCCCCGAAGAGCTTAAAACAATGATACGATCGAAAGGATAAGCAATGAAAGGACCCAAAACCATTTTCGTATGCACCGAATGCGGCGCACAAAGTCCCAAATGGATGGGCAAATGCCCCCATTGCGGCAAATGGAACACCATGGCAGAAGAAATCGTGCAGGCCGAGCCAGAAAAGTCTCCTGCCCGCCGTCCCTCCATGGGAAGTTCCCTGTCCGAAAGCAAGGCCACAGCTTATCAAAAGCTGACGACACCCTCCTATATGCGCTCTGAGAGCGGGCTTGGCGAGCTCGACCGCGTACTGGGCGGCGGCCTGGTGTTGGGATCGGTGGTGCTTTTGTCCGGTGAGCCCGGCATTGGTAAGTCCACCCTGCTCATGCAGATCTCCGACGCCTTGGGACAAGACAGAAAGGTTCTGTACGTTTCAGGCGAGGAATCTGGCGGACAACTCAAGCTCCGCGCCGAACGGTTAGGCGTAACGGGCGAGCATCTTTACATCCTCACAGAGACAAACCTCGAAAAGATCCTGTCCGAAGCCGACGAGATCAAGCCCGACGTCATGATCCTGGACTCCATCCAGACCATCTACTCCGACAGGATCAATTCCGCTCCGGGCAGCATCACCCAAGTGCGTGAGTGCGCCCTGACCTTTATCAACAAGGCCAAGGCCGAGGGCATTTCTATGCTACTGGTGGGCCACGTCAACAAAGAGGGTGGCATTGCGGGCCCCAAGGTACTGGAGCATATGGTAGACGCGGTCTTGTACTTTGAGGGCGAGCGCCAGCAAGCGTACCGCATTATCCGCGCCGTGAAGAACCGTTACGGCTCCACCAACGAGATCGGCGTGTTTGAGATGACTGACCGAGGCCTCGATGAGGTAGCCAATCCCTCCGAGATGCTGCTTTCGGGACGGCCAAAAAACGTATCGGGCAACTGCGCCCTGTGCTCTATGGAGGGTACGCGGCCGCTGATCGCCGAGGTACAAGCCTTGGTAACACCTACGGTGTTCCCTTCCCCCAGGCGCACATCCAACGGCGTGGACTATAACCGAGTGTATCTGATCCTCGCGGTACTTGAGAAGCGACTGGGACTGAAATTTTATCAGAACGACGTATATCTCAACGTGGTCGGCGGTCTGTCCATCGGAGAGCCTGCCGCAGATCTGGCCATCGCTGCCGCCATGATCTCCTCCCTCACCGACCGCATCGTTCCAGACGACCTGTTGGTCATCGGTGAACTTGGCCTGGCAGGTGAGATCCGTGCCGTGTCCAATCTGGAGCAACGGGTACGTGAAGCGGCGCGACTGGGCTTTACCCGCGCCATCGTCCCCTTCAGAAACACCGAAAAACGTCCCCTTAAGGTGGAGGGAATGAAGATCATTCCCGTGCGGGGCGTGTACGAGGTGTTGAAGGAACTGAAGGATCCCACGTGAGAAGGGCACTCAAAGAAAACCTTTTCAAAAACTTTCAATAAGAAAAGCAACGCCCTCGGATTTCATCTCCGAGGGCGTTGCTTTCATAAACGAAAAACGGTGGATAAAGCTTGAAGCTTTTCGGCCTCTTATTTCCTGTCCCAAAGAGGGTCGCGCAAGGCCAAAGCATCCAAAGGAGTCAGCCCCAAGAACGAAAGATAGGCTCTTGCCTCCGCCTCACGCTCGGGCTGCTTCATCCAGTTGGGCGAATGAGCATCCCAGCCGAGGATCACCTCGTTGCCTACAGCGGAAACCTCCTCCCAAAACACACGGCGGGGATAGGGACGGCGGTCAATGAAGCCCAGCAGGTTAAACTCCAAGGGCATTCCAAAGTCCTTAGCCGCACGGCATAGATCACGGGCCACCTCGCGGTAGGCTGTCTCATCTCCCGTAAAATTGAGGAGATCGGGGTGAGCGAAATACGAAAAACGTCCCGTGGCCATGGCACGCTTACACTGATCGCCGTAGAGACGCAGACGCTCGACCGAATCCGTCGCTCCGCCATTGTAAGGTTCGCCCATCTCATTGTTCAGAAAATGCTGGCCGAGGATCAGATATTCGCAGGGCCAAGGCGCCAGCATATCCAAAAGCTTGTCAAAATAGTCGGGATAATACTCGGCCTCAAAACCAATATGGATATCAACGCGCCCTTTGTATTCCTCCTTCAGAGCGGTCAGACTCGCCATATAATCAGGCAGCTCGGCACATCTCATGCGGCAACCTGAAAAATGCACGTCCTCAAAGGGGTAGGGTACGTGGTCGGCAAAGCCCAGCTCGCGGATCCCCGTCTCCAGGGCGGCTTCCACATAGGCGGCATCCGGCGCATGAGACGCATGGCCGCAACGAACGGTATGGGTATGGTAATTGATGATCATGGGAAAATATCGCCTCTTTTCACAAGAGTAAATTACTTACGGGCCATCTCCAGAAGGATCTTTCCGTTCTGCTCGCCCAGGGTATAGCCATCGGCCTCGGGATTGACCGTCGCTTTCACAGCAACGGCATAGGGGAAGTCGCGGTAAGTTAAGGAGAAGATCTGATCGGCATAAGCAATATCCGCATCGGGCACGCCCGTGCTATAGAAGAGATTACCACAGGCTTCTGTCAAGATACGCTCGGGAGTCAGGATGATGAGGCCGTGACAGCCGTCGGCAAAGAGCAGATCCACCTCAAGAGACTGCCCCTTCTCGATGCAGGTCATGGTCTTGACGGGACGGGTGATCACCAGCTCACTGTTTTTGCCGTCCTTGCTCCACAGGCGGCCGTCCACCATGGGGAGATTATCGTAGCGGGCATCCCAAGCAGTGCAGGCCTCGGTGAGATACCGTTCCTCGTAGCACTCATCAAATTTGGTAATATCGCGGAAGAAGAGTCTGCCCTCGTGGAGGAAGAGATTGGCTCGGTAGTTCGCACAGCTATACCAAACGGACTGGTGGCCCCCCTCGGTCCAGTCGGTGGTGGCGCAAAGAGCAGAGGCAGGCGTGACCTTATGGGCCTTTTGATAAGCCGCACCCGTGTCACCCAGCTTTTCCACCGAGACAAGGCCCTTGTCTCGATATGCTGCGATCTTCTGCGCCTGCATACGGTAGCCGTTTTGGATCATATCCCAACCGAAGCTGTTTTCCTGTCCCGTGGTCATCTGAGAGAGGGTCAGGCAGGGATTTTTGTAATAGGTGTCCAGATACCAATCCACAATCTCGGCCTTGGATCCGGGTCCCCATACGGGCTCCATGGTAGGGCAGCCCCAGACCTTGTCGGTATACTTCTGCTCGTCGTATCCGTACATGGGGTCGAGACCCAGCATACGGAACAGAGGGGTGGTGATGCCCGCCTCGGGGTTCTGGGCAGGACAGAGCATATTCTTACGGGAAGGATAGAAGGCGCCGCTATAGTAGCCACCCCACAAAGTATAGGCATCTACGGCGAACTGTTCGCGGCACACGCAAAACGCCTTCATGTCATACTTGTCGCTCATGTAAGCCAACGAGTGGGTATCAATGAGCCAGGAGCCCGCCACCTGCGGATAATAACCGAAGGTCTCCTTGAAAAGACGGAAAGCCTCGTCGATGATGGCTTCGCGCTGTGCGGGTGTATAGGCAGGAAGGAATCCGGGGTTGACGAACCAGTCCCAATCATAGCCGGGGCGGCCGCGCCACTCAATACCCACGGCCTCGGTCAAGGGGCGGCCCATTTCAAACCAAAGACCGATCTCCATATGCTCGTCGGCCTCAGCCTTCATCAGCTCCACCATATCGGGGCGAATGAGGGCATCGTACTGCAAAAGGACGGTATGATCAAAACCGTAACTCTTGTTGATGGCGATCTCTTCTTTGATAGGGGTGTAAAGATCCTGCCAGGGCTGACGGGGCTCACAGCCGCGGACGAAATTGACAAGGTTCATGACGCGCTTTTTCATAGGAGGGCTTCCTTTCAGTTTTCATTGTGATTATGATACCACAATTCCGAGGCAAATGCAAGGGGAACGAAAAAATTTATGCCAAAAAGTGCTCCGCCCATCACGGGCGGAGCAGAGAAAAATTATGAAGCAGACTCCAGGTTTTGCATGGTGTTGGGTGCATGGCAGAAGGCGATATAAGCCACGTCAAGGGACGCGCCCTCGGGCATGGTTTCACGGAGCTTGTTGTTCCCATCCATGACAACGTTGCCGTTTTCATCCAGCTTATAACCGGGATCCAGGGGGTCGAAACGCAGGTAAGACACCGTCTTTCCGTTGTACTTTCCACCATCGATTAAGGGCTTGGTGTCGATCACCAGATAGTTCCAGTTACCGTCACCAACCAGTCTGCCTTCCAGCATGGTGGAATCGTCCTGAGGACCCGTACCCGAAGAGGAAAGATATACCTGCATATTTACGCCGTCACAGTTGGCGGTTCTGTACTTGATGATGATGTAGCGGGCGCCGAGGAAGTCGTAGGCCGGATAATAGTAGGGATCCTCGCCCGTGGGAACGATGGTCACGTAATCCCCGTTGTCAACAATACCATTATCAAGATGGTAAATGCCTTGGGTGGAGATCAGCTTATCAACACCCAGCACCGTCACGGGAGTCGTGGGATCTCCGGGAGCCTCGGTGGGGGCCTCGGTAGGTGCTTCGGTGGGGATCTCAACGATCTTTTCGGTCTCCGTATAGGTCAGCCATTCGGGGGGCACGGTAGGCGCTTCGGTAGGTTCTTCCGTGGGACCCTCGGTAAGTTCGGTAGGTGTATCTGTAACGCCGGGACTGCTCGTGTCGGGGAGATCGTCTCCGCTCGGTGTTTCATCACAGGCAACGACCGCCAGAAGCACGACTAAGAGAAGCGACAGAAAAATCAACAACTTTTTCATGGGAATTCTCCTTGCTTACGAATTTGGGAAACGGCATTTCCGTTTTCGGACACCTCTATTTTACCATACTTTTCATGTTTTGACAATGGGGTTGGCAATTTTTTTCACCGTTTTCTCGTTTTTGTACGCAAATTCATTCTCTCACCGTATCCGTTCCTTGATTTTTTCCAAAAAGTCATTGACAGAAGCCATGGGTTTGTGTTATACTATATGCGGAATACTATATCTTATCAAAAACATGACAGGAGGTGAGACGGTGTTTGAAAATCTCAAAAGAGATCTGAAACGGGATATCGCTATAGATTTCGGTACGGCCACCGTGCTGGTCTACGTAGAAGGCAAAGACATCGTTCTCAAGGAGCCTTCTGTGGTTGCGGTGGATATGTCTACCGATCGTGTGGTCAAGGTTGGACGCGACGCCATGGAGATCCAAGGGCGTACACCTGAACATATCGAGACCATCCGACCCATGAAAAACGGGTCCATCAGCCAATATGAAGTGACCCTGCAAATGCTGAAATATTTCATTCGCCGTGCCAGCGGTAAGACCTGGATCCCGCCCCGCGTCATGATCACTGTCCCTTCGGGCATCAGCGAGGTGGAAATGCTGGCCGTGATGGAGGCCTCCCGAGAGGCAGGCGCACGCCGCACCTATCTTATTGAAGAAGCCAAGGCTGCTGCGCTGGGTGCCAATCTGGATATTTCCTCCGCTGAGGGCTCTATGATCGTCAACATCGGCGGCGGTGTCACCGACGTAGCGGTGCTATCCATGGGCGGCATCGTGGTATCCGATTCCATCAAGGTGGGCGGCGACCGCTTTGATGAAGCCATCGTCAGCTATATCCGCCGACGTTACGGTATTCTGATCGGCGAGCGAACAGCCGAGGATATCAAGATCCGTATCGGCGAGGTGTTCGAGCATCAAAAGCCCTTGTATATGCGCGTCAGCGGACGCTCACTCAGCGAGGGTACACCCAAAGAAGTGGTGGTGTCCTCCAAGGAGACCATTGAGGCCGTTTCCGAGCCTCTGACCGCTATTCTGGACTCCATCTGCATGATCATTGAGACCATGCCCCAGGAGCTGTTTGCCGAGATCTCCCAAAAGGGCATGATCCTCACGGGCGGCGGCAGTATGCTCCACGGACTCGACAAGCTCATCACCCACGTGACGGGCGTACCCGCACGTCTGGCTAAGCGCCCCATCACCAGCGCTGTCCTGGGCGCAGGCAAGCTTCTGCCCTACCTCGACAGAATGCCCGAGGGTCTGGTCAGCCTCCCCGCCAAAATGAGATAACCAAAGAAATCCAAGGGATCCCGGGGCATATCCCGAGATCCCTGTTTTATGTAAAATCGCAAAGGAGATCACCATGCATCATCAAAACCGCGGTATTTTGTCCGCTTACGAGCCTCACGGCGTTTTCTCTTTTTTTGAAGACCTCTGCACCATCCCCCATGGGTCGGGCAACGAAGCCGCCGTTGCAACCTATATTGAAAATTTCGCCGCCTCCCGCCGTCTCTATTGCCACCGAGACAGCGTTCATAACGTTTTCATTCGTCTCCCCGCCTCCGAGGGCTGCGAGAATAAGCCTGCTGTTCTTTTGCAGGGACACACCGACATGGTCTGTGAAAAAGACAGCGACAGCAAGCATGATTTTCTCACCGACGGTCTCGACCTGTTCGTGGAGGACGGCAAGATCGGTGCTCGCGGTACGACCTTGGGCGGTGATAACGGCATCGCCGTAGCCATGATGCTGGCGCTTCTGGACAATCCTCCCGAAAAACACCCTGTGATCGAGTGCCTCTTTACCGTCTCCGAGGAGACGGGCTTGGAGGGCGCTCACGCCTTTGACCCTGCCGCGGTCGGCGTGGTGTCCAAGACCATGATCAATCTGGACAGCGAATCCGAGAGCACCGTTACCGTGGGTTGCGCGGGCGGTATGCGTACGGATATCACCCAGCCCGTCACCCCCAAGGATGCCGAAGGCGTGCTGGTGAGAATTACGCTGTCGGGCTTCTCCGGCGGCCACTCGGGCGTGGAAATTCACGAGGGTCATACCAACGCCATCAAGGCCATGGGACGCCTTTTGAATATTACCACTACCTGTGATTGGGATCTGGTGTCCATCAACGGCGGTGGCAAGGATAACGCCATTCCCCGTGATTGCGAAGCGGAGATTTTGGTCTTTGATTTTGACGGCAACGGCGTTGCGGATGCCGAAAAATTCTGCGGCGAGATTTTGGCTGAGGCGGAAAAGCTTCGTGCCGAGCCCAATACCATTTTGGCCGATAAGCAGTTTTCTTGCACCGCCGAGATCGTGAACGAAAAGGCTTCGACCCTGATCCTTGACCTTGACGGCACCTGGGGCACGGTGACGCTTTTAACCCTCGCCCGTGATGGTGTGTTGGCCATGAACGCCCACGTGAAAGGCATGGTGGCCTATTCCCGCAATTTGGGTATCATCAAAACGCTGTGTGATGAGGACGGTACGCCTACCGCCGTGAAGTTCAGCTTTTCCACTCGTTCCGCTTGCGAATCCCATTTGGATGATGCTGAGCGTGAGCTGACTCGCTTGGCTATGATCTGCACCGGCCTTTCCGACAATGCCACCCACCGTGCCCGTTATCCCGGCTGGGATTATGCGCCCGTGTCTCCCATCCGCGACCTGTGGTGTCAGACCGCCCAGGAGCTTTTAGGAAAAACGCCCCAAGTGGAGGCCATTCACGCGGGATTGGAGTGCGGTATCCTTTGCTCCAAAATGCCCGGCATGGACATCATTTCGGTGGGCCCCGATATGTGGGACATCCACACTCCCCGCGAGCGGCTGAGCATTAACTCCACCGCACGGTTGTATACGACACTCCTTTGTGTCATTGAAAAGCTCTGCAGATAAAACACGCGGCACTCCACCAAGCACGGAGTGCCGCTTTCTTTGTGTAAGTCTTGCACAAAAGTCATGGAGCAACTCCACGAAAACATTTGATACCAAACACATTTTCACCACAGACAGTTAATACGATGTTCATGATTTTGTGCTATCATGATACATTGAAGAAATTCGTAAACTACCGAAACGGAGTACATATATGCAGGAAAAAATTCAAAGCGCCCTCA
>JAFTIL010000118.1 GCA_017456905.1 Clostridia bacterium | reverse complement strand
TAACCTTCAAGGGTAGCTCTGAGCTTGGAAAAGCCATCAACAACACCCACGAAAGCGGTGCTATCGGGGGTATATCCGTGCTGATCTCTGATTTTCTCACGGATCAGGACTGGAAAGAGGCGGTGGATCTCATGATCCAAAAGCGGCGGGAAGTGCATCTCATTCAGGTGCTTTCCCGTGACGAGATCAATCCCGAGGTGTTGGGGAAATATACCCTTCGGGATCCCGAGGACAGAGAACTGGATTATCGGTCGAATTTCAGCAAAGCCAATCTGAAGGCCTATCGCCAAGCCTTTGCGTATCACCAAAGTGAGCTGCGAAGCTTTTGTGCCTCCCGCGGCGCGGGATACTTCACCGTTTGCACCGACGAGGCTATTGAAGAAATGCTCTTTGGAAAAGCTGTTTCTGCGGAGGTGATCCAATGATCATGCAAAATCTATGGGGGCTTTTGCTCCTTCTGTCTATCCCTGCGCTGATCATCATTTATATCATCAAGCAGGATCACAAGGAAAAGGACGTATCCAGCACCTACCTTTGGCATCTCAGTGAAAGATTCTTGAAAACCCGTCTACCCATCAAGCGGATGACAAGCCTTTTGGCTTTTATACTCCAACTCACAATTTTGGGATTGCTGGCCTTCTCCGCAACCCAACCCGCCGTTGCCTTGGGGCAGATCTCGGGGCAAATCGTGATCATCGACGCCTCGGCCAGTATGCAGACGGAATTGGATGGTGTCACCCGCTTTGAGGCCGCTGTAGCCCAGGCCAAAGAACTGGCACAAAGCGGTACGTGTTCCTCCATGACGGTCATCATTGCCTCGGATACGCCCGCCTGCCTTGTAACGGGAGGAAGCAAGGGCGAGGCCATCAACGCGCTGGATCAAGCGGCCTGTGGCTTTGGCGGATGTGACGTTTACGAAGCCATGAAGCTGGCACGAGAGGCTTATGCCCGTATGGGATCCGCCAAGGTCACGTTTTATACCGATACCCAATATGCGGAAGTGGAAAACGTCGAGGTGGTGAATATGCACCGAGGCGAGAAAAACGTGGCCATTACGTCGCTCACACACATGGGCGGTACCTTTGAGGGAACCGTTGTCAGCTATGGGGAGGACAGAGAGGTGACCGTGGGTCTCTCGGTAGATGACGTGTTGGTGGATACCGCCATGATTTCCTGCGTGGACGGTGAGCCCATGCAGCTCAAGTTTACAACGGAGAAAAGCAATTTTGAGCAAGCGACGCTTTTCTTTGACGTGGAGGATGCTCTGAAGCATGACAATCGCTTTACCGTGGTGGGTAAAAGCTCCGAAAAGGTGACCGTGCTGGTGCTGGGCACCGAGACCCTGTTTTTCGAGGAGGGCTTCAAGGCTTTGGGCAACTGTGATGTGACCGTAAAAAAGCACTACAATGCTTCTCTTGACGGCGCTTACGACCTCTATCTTTTCAGCGGTTGCGTATCTACAAGCGATGATAACTTCCCCCAAAATAGCCTGACCATCGGTTTTACGCAACTTCATACAGATATCAATCGGCCTTTCCTTGGGGAGATCAGACCCTATGGGACCCGTTCTCCCCGAGGCGGTGGAAATATCAGCGCTTTTTTGCGCGACGATCTGACGGTGGATCCTTTGTTTAAAGACATGGAAACCGCCATACTGGACGTACACATCAATAAATATGTGGAGACACCCTTTTCCCGCGGCGGTATCACCGTACTACCGCCGGAGCAGCAGAAAACATCCTGGGAATCTATATGCGGCGGCATCTCCGGAGAAGTCATGGGGCTTTCCCGCGTGCTGGACAATGGCACCCGCCATTATCTGTTTTTGTTTCCCATTTCTTCCACCAATCTAGCCATGACCCCTGCCTTTATGATCCTTCTCCGAAACGCATCTACCTTGGCTCTGCCGCCTTCTCTCCCCAAGAAAGCCTATACCGTGGGGGAGACGGTGGAGATCACCCTGAAGGAGAATGCCAAGGAGGCGGCCATAAAACAACCCATGAAAGGCCAAGCCGAATTGAGCGGGACAAGTCCCACCTTTGTTCCGACTGAACCTGGGCTTCACACCCTGACCTACGAGCTGAACAAGCAGTCTCGCAAGGCGTCTTTCTTTGTCTTCATTCCCGAGGCGGAGTACGAGACCTACAGCGCAGACTCCATCATTATGAGCAAGCCCTTTGAAAGAAGCTCCCGTGATAAGCTGCTGTCCTCCAGTATGCTTCCTCTCGTGGCCGTACTTCTTTCCTCACTTCTGATCTTTGAATGGGGGTATCATTACCGTGGAAAACGTTAGATATATATTGGAACGCCCCCTGTGGATGCTCATGCTCATCCCCGTGGCCGTTCTCCTTCTCGTGATCTTTTTTACCATGAAAAAGGAAAAGCGCCGCAAAGGAAAGACCATCGCTTCGCTGGCTTTGCACGGCGTCATTGCCTTGATCCTTGCGGTTTTGGCATCCGGCTTTTGCATTTCCAGCGAGACCGACAGACAAAGCACCGTCATCCTTGTGGACGTGTCCGAAAGTACCCTTCCGGTCAGGGAAGACATGACTGCGATCTGTGAGTCCCTCTTGGACGAATTTGCGGAGCGGGACGTGAAGGGCGTGGTGCTTTTCGGGCAGGATACTGTCTTTGTGGGCACCAAGAGCCGATGGGGAAAGGTCTCGCTGGAAAAGGCGGATGCTTCCGGCTCGGATATCACCTCTGCCATGTACCGCGCGGTGGAGCTCATGGACAAATATACTCACAAACGAATCATTCTTCTGTCCGACGGCAAGGAGACCTCAGGAGACGCCCTCTACGCCGCCCGCCGTCTGGCTGAGGAAGGGGTACGCATTGACACCATGCATTTTGACACCAACGGGCAGGCGGAGCAAGAGGCACAGATCAATACCATGTCCTCCGTAGGCGGCGGTTACGTAGGAGAAGAGCTGAAAATTGCCCTGACCCTGGAAAGCAATATTCAAGGGGAGGCAACGGTTGCTTTATACGACGGCGACACCCTTATAGAAGAGCGCTCCGTGACGCTGACCCTTGGAGAGACGGTGGTAACCTATGATCTGACCGCGGAAACCGCGGGGCTTCACACCTACCGCGCCGTTCTTACCTGTGACGGCGACACCGAAACCAGAAATAACGAGGCCTATACCGCCCTGCGCACCTATGGAAAGACCTCCCTTTTGATCATTGCGAAAAACCCCTCGGAGGCGGAGGGCTTGAAAAACATCCTATCCACCGATGCCGAGGTAACGGTGGTCTCTCAAGAGGACGCCCCCTCGGATCTGCCCACCCTCAGCAATTACGACGGGTATTATTTGATGAACGTGGACGTGCAGGAGTTACCGGCGGATTTGGAAAGCTCGCTGGATAAGGCAGTGAAATTTCTCGGCAAGAGCCTTTGCTTTGTGGGTGGAGATAAGACCTTTTCCAAGGGGAACATGGCGAATACAACCTACGAAAAAATGCTTCCCTTGGGTTACGGTGCTACCAGCAGTAAACGAGCCGTATTTCTCGTCATCGATGTCTCGGGCAGTATGGATTACGAAAACGCCTTGGAGCTAGCCAAAATAGGCGCCATTAAATCCTTGGATTCCATGAAGCCCAACGACTATGTAAGTGTAGTTATTTTCGCCGGTGATGCTGAAACCGTGGTCCGGCCTACGCCCATGACCGCAGAAAATAAGAAAAAGGTTGCCGCTACCATATCAGGCATCACCTCTGCCGGAGGAACCGTGTACACACCTGCTTTAGAGGAGGTGGAGCGTCTTTTGGAAGAGATGGAGGAGGAGCCTGATATCAAACATGTGCTGTTTTTATCGGACGGCTCTCCCGGTGAAACCCATGAAAGGATCTATCGAAAAGTAAAAAAATTGCACGAGGACCATGGGGTTTTGGTATCAACCATTGAGATCAACGTACTTGGGAGAGATGTTGTGTTCAGGCCCTCAGGAAGACCCGGTTCGTCGGACATAACTAATTCCAATTCGGTTTTAAATCATATGGCCCAAAAGGCGGGCGGTACTTATAGCCATGTCACGAGTGCCTTGGAGCTGCCTAATATCATGGTAGAGAAAACCGAGACCTTTTCATCCCAATATGCCTTTGAAACGCCGTTTACGCCTTTGATAGCAGTGAGTGACAAGGTCACAGAGGGCTTGACAACGCTCCCCCAGATCAAGGGCTATGTGGGTATGCACGCCAAGGAGGACGCCACCGTACACCTGACCTCTGATACGGGGGATCCCATCTATGCCTCTTGGGAGTACGGTAAGGGCATCGTCGCTTGCTTTACCACAGATCTTGCCTCTCGATGGAGCCAGGCCTTCCTTTTGGGGGAGGCGGGGCAAAGCTTTATCAAAAACGCCCAAAAAGCTACTTGTCCCACCACACGTTACGATGCGGCCTTTATCCCCTCTGTCACCGTGGACGGCAGCCACGTAACGGTCAAGGCAGAGCTGCCCGAAGGCGGTAACGACTTTGAGTTGATGGCCGAGATCTCAGGCCCCGAGCAACGAAAGATCCAGCTTGACCGTATCTCCTCGTCTACGTACGAGGGAAGTCTTGCCTTGGGAACATCGGGGGAATACGAGGTCACCGTAACGTGGCGCAAGCGCGCCAGAGTCGTGGATACGGCCTCAGCGGTGTTTGCCGTGTCCTATTCCGGAGAATACGATCTCTTCAGGGAGGAGGACCATTCTCTGCTGTCGGGGATTGCCGATGCCACCGGAGGAGCCCTTGACGCCACCCCCACCGACTTAGCTACGCAGGATCCGGGAATTCTTCGGTCAGTCATCACGTTTGAAATTCCTCTTTGTATCATAGCCGCCCTTCTGATGCTTGTAGATATCATCATCCGCCGTCTCACCTGGGCAGATGTGAAACGTTTTTTCATCAACCGCGGCAAAGATGTATAACTAAAAAATACCGCCGAGAGCGACCAATTACGGTCACTCTCGGCGGTTATCTTATTCTCAACCGCCCCAACCAATAGTTGAAAAAATTCAAGAATGAGATGTTTGACTTTACTCTACCAGCATGGTATAATAAAAGTACGGAAGGCGCCTCCGAAACCGATCAAAGGAGAACGTATATGAATCTCGGCAACAAGATCCGCGAGTTTCGCAGAGCCAACAACCTCACTCAGGAGCAATTGGCTACTTCGTTGAATATAACCGCACAGGCAATCTCAAAGTGGGAAATGGGAGCATCCTATCCCGATATGACCATGATTCCCACGCTGGCGGCATTTTTCAAGGTGTCTCTGGATGAGCTCTTTGACTTCGACGTAAAAAACGTCGATAAAGAGATCGAAGCGATCTGCATGGAGCACAAAAATTATTTTTGGAACAATTTTGAGAAGGCAGAGCAAATTTTGCTTGATGGCTTGAAGCTGTATCCCGCCTCCATTCAACTCAAAACCGAGCTGCTCAATTTGTACGCCTATAACGTAGATCGCGGCGAGGAAATCGTGAATAAGGTATTTGAACTGGGAGGTCAGATCATCAGCGTATCCCAAGATGTATTCTGCACCTGCCGCACAAAGGAGAATATCGTTCACGTCTACAGGTATTTAGAAATTGAAAAGGGTGAGGATCATTACGAGGATATCGTCAAGATCATTGAGTCTCTCCCGTATATGTACCCTTATATGTTGGCTGACAGAATGCGGATGTCCGCCAGCTATATCAAGGGTGAGGAAGGAATGAAGGAGGCCAAAGATCTCCGAATGATCGAATGGCAGGAGTTTTTCATCGCTTGTGATGGTGTCGGACATCGTTACTTTGATATGGAAGACTACGAAAATGCCATGCTTCATTTTCAAGAAAGCGTGGATGTGATCGAGCGATTCATGTACCCCGATAAGCAGGGATACGATGCTTACCCCATTGGCGGCACTCACGCCAATCACGCTATGACACTCCTGGATATTGCGACCTGTATGTTCCGTTTGGGTAAAACAGAGGGCATAGATGAGCTGATCGAGAAAGCTAAGCATATTTATTTTGATGCCTATGATCATATTGGGCTTCGTGATTACGTCAAGGATATGACTTATATGCTCAATTATTTTTCAAAAAATTACAATAAGAAGAAGCTGAACGAATACAAGCCTCTTGATTTGAGCGACATTGAAAAGCGAATTGCCGAGAAAAGCGCGGCACTAAAGTAAAATTGATTATTGGGGAAAAATATTCGACCTTGTTGTATCAATCTCCACCAAAAACAAAAACGGATTGCGTAAGCAGTCCGTTTTTGTTTTTGACGAAGAACCAGGGAGAAGCGAACCACGCCAAGCTGTGCGAAAGTACAGGCGGCAAGCTTTGCGCAGGAAAGAGTGGAGGAAGAATAAAAACAGGCACAAAGCGTGGTTTGGGAAAATCAATTTTTTTCAAAAAGAGCCAATCCGTCGGGCAAATATCTGCCTGACAGATTGGCTCACATTTTTAATGATTCTTCCCTGATTTTAGTCTTTTGGAGACGTTTCGGGTACGCCGCCGGTCAATGCGCAAGGGATCCGATCGAAGGCATCCAGCTCCGCAAAACCCACATCGTCGGCGGTTTTCTCAATACGGAGGGTGTGGGGGCCCTTTTCGAGGGTGAGGTGGATGTCGGCGTAGATATCCTCACTGAACTTGCCCCAACCCAGAGACTTACCGTTCTCGTTGTAGCGCAGGACACCACACTTGACCCCGTCCACGTAGACGGTGTGGGTGGCCAGACCCATGGGGGCAGCGTAGTAGAAGCGGAGGGTATAGTCACCACCCTCGCCGATGACCAAATTGTTAAAGGTCAAGGAGGAGCCAACGTCATCAATGCCCGCTATGTGAGAACCGGTGGTGTATGCCGAGCCCGTCAGCTTGGCCTTTTCGGCCTCGTAGCGGACGATACCGTTGTCTTGAATCACCACAGACAAAGAGAGGGTCATATCCGCGGGGATAGCAGAGCCGTCGGCGGTTGTAAAGGAGATGCGGTTATGGCGATCTGTACCCAGAAGCTCGGTATCCAGCGTGAGGGTGCCGTTGCCCTTGGTCAGAGTAATGGTGCCCGCATCCCTGCGGTTGATCTCCACCTTGAGGGCCAGGTCGGCGGGAGAATCATAGGCCAGATTTACAGTATAGGAGAATTGGGTGGTGCCGGCAGCTACTCCCTGAGCCTCCAAAGGCACAATCACCGAGGGGAACAAAAGGGTGCTTTGGTCGGGGCGCTCAGACTTTGGAGCTTGGGGATC
The DNA here is from genome assembly GCA_017456905.1 of Clostridia bacterium. Classification (GTDB taxonomy): domain Bacteria; phylum Bacillota; class Clostridia; order Oscillospirales; family CAG-272; genus CAMEON01. The sequence continues at coordinate 3,229 of JAFTIL010000118.1, read as the reverse complement.
TCCCGTCCAAGGCATCAGGGTGATGCGCAGGCGGGTGTGAGCATAGGGTACGAGCCGCACCGTGACAGTCTCGTCACCCAGGCGGTCGGCGGCGACAGGGGAAACAGGTGTATCTCCCGCAATATTCAAGTCGGTGTTCAGCGCCCAGTTCTTGACGGCTCTGGCCTTGGCCTCCAGCACCATGGGGACATCCGAGAGCTGATACCGCATCTCGTCGGTAATGGGGCTGCGGATGACCGTGAAATTGGAGGCTACATCTTCAAAGTTGAAGTTCTCCAGCGCGTAGTTCCAGTCTGTGGTGGGGGTAATATCGTAGGAAGGGTACTGACGGATGATGTGCCAGTTAAAAGGATCGTAAGCAATCTTTTTCCAATTTTCACCGATTTCAAGGGCGAACAGGACGGCCCCCCGACGGATGCTGACGCTGTTGTTATCGGTGAGGGTGGCGGTGATTTCTGCGGGGAAGGTCAGGGTGATCACATCCCCGTCCTCCCACGTAGCGGTAAGGGCGGCGTATTCACCCGCCACAAGCTCTGCCTCCACGGCGTGGCCGTTGACTGTGACAGAGGGAGCGGTGCACCATTCGGGTACTCGGATGTAAAGCGGATAGGTGTCGCTTTTGTCGGCAGAGAGGGTCAAGGCGATTGTATCCTCGTAAGGATAGTTGGTGGTCTGGGTGACTGTCAGCCTTGTGCCGTTCCCCACAGTAGCGGCGACGGTATTGGGGCCGTAGGCACCCACGGCAAGGCCGCCATCGGAGGTGGACATCCACATGGAGGCGATAAAGAGAGGCCAGCCCATCTGGTAGTTGTGGACACAGCAGGGGAAGCCGCCGGGAAGACCGTAGACCGAGCGGTCGCCGCCCTCGCTGGTAAAGCCGTGAATCCCCAGATTAGCCATGACCTGATTCTGCATGGTGAAATAGACTTGTCCTTTGCCGTCCGGGAGGAGCTGTTGAGGGAGAGCGTTGTAGGTGATCAGCTCTAGATGGTCGGCGATGGTGGCGTCACGGAGGAGGTGGAGGGCGATCTCATCGCAGAGCATACGCTCCACCACGGCGCAGGTCTCGTTACCGTAAACGCCGTCGATGCCTCGGCTCATCTCGTCGCCGTTGGACATACCGTCCTGCCGTCCCGATGCCATGTAGATATTTTCGATACCTTCGTAGTAAACGTCCAGATAATGCTCGTCTCCCGTGATGGCATACATGACGGGGAAAAGCTTGAAGCTCTGCTGGGCGTTGACGATATGGTAGGTACCCATCCACGCCTCTTCGTCATAGACTTGTTCCCAATCAAAGGTCTGTTTATAAAGCTCCTCGCAAAGGTCAAGTAAGGACTCGTCCCCCGTCTTCTCATAGAGCCACAGCACCGCCAAAATATTGTCTCCGCCACGAACTCTTGCCCAAGAAGTCAGAGGCTTGGCTTTTAACGCTTCGGCTTCCCAAGCAAAATAATTCTGCAAAAAGGGGATCACACGCTGATCTTCCGTGGCGTCGTGATACAACTCCAGCGCCATGAGCATAGGCATCAGCGGCCAGTAGTCCAGCTTTTCGGGGTCGCTTGCATAAGGGCCGAAGGCGCCGCTCTCGACCTGACTTTCCAAAGTCCAATCGATCCACTTCTGTGCTTGTACCTTCATATCCTCGTCATTCAAGACGTAAGCAGAGGCGATGAGACCGCGGGTGTAGTAGGTACCCCGCTCCCAGCTCTCGCCCGAGCCGCCCAACCAACCCGAGCGGTTATCGCCCTCAGATTTGCAATCGGGGGAAAGCTTTTCAAATTGCTTGGTGACCTGTTCTGCTTGAAGGAGCAGTTGGTTTTTCAGCCAGCCGGTGGCTTGTACCTGCCCCAGAGGAAGAGAGGAAAATTTCATGTTGTCTATAGCTCCTTTCGTTGTAACATGGATGTCTCGCGGCTCTCCGAGCTCGATAGGCGGATCGGTCTCGATATCGGATTCGGCAAGCTCTGACGTTGGCGGTTCTGTTTCGGTCTCTTGAGAATGCGAAGAGGTTTCTTTTTGTGTCGTGCCTCCCGAGCAGGCGGTGGATGCAAACATGGACAGGACGATCAAAAGAGAGAGAATACGTGAAAGCAATTTAGACATAACAGACCTCCTTTCATTTCTACCTTAATTTTATCACATATCAAAACAAAAAAACAGGAATAATTTTACAAAAAACATTGCAAAAATCAAACAATCGCGGTATAATAAGAGCATAACCCGTAAGGAGGTGACCATCATGCCGAGCGGCATATCCATGCAAACCGTTCCCACCTACCGTTTGTCTGCTTTCCGCAAGTTTCTCCCCAACGAGCGGCACATCACCCGCGTGGAATCCAGCGACATTCTGCTTCTGATGCTGGACGGTGTGCTTCGCTTTACCGAGGACGGTGTTTCTGTGGAGCTTTCAAGAGGAGAATACTATATCCAGCAAAGAGGCCTCTTTCAGGACGGTCCCGAGGTCAGTGAGTGTCCCGTGTATTTCTATCTGCATTTCGGAGAATGCACATGGAGTGATGAAGCGCCTGCCTTACCCCGTCGGGGGCTATTCGATCCGGATGCCCTTCTCCCCCTTCTGCGGGAATTGAATAACGCCGAGAATGAGAACGCCCCGCGCGTTGTTAAGAACGGTCTGCTCTGTACCATTCTGACCCGATTATTCCGCGGGCAGGCACGCAGCGAGAGAGATATGCTGGTTGATCACATGGTGCACCTCCTGACGCAGGATCTGCAAAAACCACCCACCCTTGCGGAATTGTCCTCGGTCTTTCATTTCAGTGAGAATTACCTCATTCGCATTTTTCGGGAAAACATGGGGCTTACCCCCCACGTTTTCGTCAATGCGGCGCGCATCCGCAAGGCCAAGTTGCTTTTGTCTACCAGCAATATCACGGCTGACCGTGTGGCCTATGAGTGTGGATTTTCGGATTACGCCCATTTTTATCGGACGTTCCGCAGGGAGATCGGTTGCACACCAAAAGAGTATCGCCAGGAAATGCTTTTGAAGAAGGGATGAGCTTGGACATAGGCATTGATGGCGGCAGTTCTTGAGGTGAGGGTATTCGACTTTGTCGCACTTATCTCCACCAAAAACAAAACGGATTGCGACAAATGTTCTTTTTTGTTTATCCACGCCTTCGGCGTGATCGAAATACGAAAATTGCTTGAAAAATTCATATATTGATGTTATAATAACTACAACATAAAAAAATGGAAGATTTATGCT
>JAFTIL010000117.1 GCA_017456905.1 Clostridia bacterium | reverse complement strand
ACACGGATTTCGTCATGATCGGTATTTATAACTTCCTTTTTGCTTTCCCCATTGTCAAGCCCGCGTTCCCCTACGTGTTCTCCAACTTCTCCACTCTGGATGTCAACGGCTACTATTTTGTGGCCAACCGCAACGCTGTAGGCCTTTTCATTCGAGCTCTGCCTACTTTGGGCTATTTGGGCGCATGGCAGGCCTTCAAGAAACTGGAAAAGCGGGAGAGATGGCAGGCGGTCACCATCATTCTGGCGGTCTGCATCGCTGCTCCTGCCGCTGTTATCTTCTCCATTTGGGAGAGCGGCTACGGCGTGCGCTATTGCTGCGACTTTGCATGGCAGATGATTTTGGGCGGCGCGGCCGTGCTGTTCTTCCTGTATGTCAAATCTGCCGAGGGACAGACCCGACGCATCATGCAGTATGCCTTCGTATTTGCTGCCGTGGTAGCGCTGTTTGTCAACGGCGCTATGCTGTACGACTATATGAACAAGGACGGCTACCTGACCACGCAATTCTTGAGCTTTGAGCGAATTTTCGATTTCTGGATCTGAGGTGAACTATGAAACTATACCTTGTCATCCCTTGCTACAACGAGGAGGCCGTGCTTTCCGAAACCTCCAAACGGTTGAGAGGAAAATATGATACCCTCATGAGCGCAGGGAAAATCTCCCCCGACAGCCGCATCGTTTTCGTCAACGACGGCTCCAAGGACAAGACCTGGGAGATGATCTGTGATCTTCACAAGGCCGATCCTGTTTTTCGTGGCATCTGCCTCTCACGTAACAAGGGACACCAGAATGCCCTTATGGCGGGGCTGATGACCGTCAAGGACGAGTGCGATGCCGCCATCTCCATGGACGCCGATCTTCAGGACGACATCAATGCCATCGACGCCATGGTGGACAAATACGCCGAGGGCTACGAAGTGGTCTACGGTGTCCGATCCTCCCGCAAAAAGGACACCTTCTTCAAGCGTACCACCGCCCAAGGATTTTACAAGGTTATGAAGGCCATGGGGGTGGAGACTGTCTACAATCACGCCGACTACCGACTCATGTCTTCCAGAGCGCTGAATGCGCTATCGGAATTTGACGAAGTAAACCTGTTTCTTCGCGGGATCGTGCCCATGGTTGGCTTCAAGTCTACCGAGGTGACCTACGAGCGAGGCGAGCGATTTGCGGGCGAGTCCAAATATCCTCTCAAAAAAATGATCGCTTTCGCCACCGAGGGTATCACTTCCATGTCTATCAAGCCTATCAGGCTGATTGCCACCCTCGGAATGCTGGTATTCCTTGCCAGTATCGGTATTTTGATTTATTCCATTATTCGCTATTTTATGAACGCTACCGTCCCCGGCTGGGCCTTCCTTGCCGTATCTATCTGGGCGCTGGGCGGTGTTCAGCTTTTGGCCATCGGTGTCATCGGCGAATATATCGGCAAGATCTATCTGGAAACCAAGCACCGTCCGAAATATATCATCAGCCAATACCTGAACGACGATTGATCTGAAAGGAGCTTTACTCGTGAAAATTTTACGCAAATCTCCGGTGCTTTTCATAGCCCTTTTGATGATTCTTTCCGCTTTGGTGGCCCATCCCACCGTAGCTTACGCTGACGAGGCCATCGACATGACCCCGATGTACGGCGAGCAGTTTCAGCCCGACGGTGTGACCTTTGGCCGGGTGAGCTTTCTCATTCCCAATACAAACGGTCTGACCAAGGACGGCTGGGACAACAATATCGAGCACAACGAGGACCTGATCCTCATTTCTTACGTGAAGGACGGCGTGGCTTACGAGCATAAGACCGTCAAGGAGATCAAAGAGGCTTTGGGCAATAAGGCCCTCATGCGCACCTGCTACACCTACGATGACGTAGGAAACGGCACGATCCGCCTCAACCTGGTGCTCCATATGGATAACCACAAGGCGCTGAAGCCTGCTGATATCACGCTTGTAACTGTGAAAAAGGGCTTTGTTTGGTGCGTGGGCTCTACCTCGGGTATCACGGGTGAGATGAGTGCGCTGACCCTCGACCAAGACGTTTCCTTCTTCACGGGTGAAGGGGGGATCACCGCGGTCAAGACGGGTAATATGGGCAGCAGCGGTACTTCTCTGCACGTTCGTTTTGACAGACAGGATACAGAGTCCTTGAAGGCCATTTCCGCCGTGAATCTCTGTCCCTCGGCAGTTCCCGGCAAGACCCTTGGTGATCTTGTGACCATCGGCGGCGAGACTGTCACCGAGCTGGTGGAGAAGGGTAACGTGGCTCGTTTTAACTTCTTTGGCGATACTCTGGTTTTTCACGTGGATGACCCCGAATATCTGAACAAAATCAAGAATGAACACCTGGAGTTCGTCATTCTCCCCGGCTTCCAATGGATGAACTGGCATAAGGACGACTGGGGTAACTGGGGAGGTACCAATAAGGATGCCTATACACCTGTAAAAGATACTTTGGTTACTTCACCCATTGCATTCTATATAGATGAAGCGGGAGATGTTTGTATCACAACGAACGGTATCCAAGTGATTCCGGGCTATAAGGATACCTATTACGTAGGTGAAACATTGGATATGACCACCCTGCTGATCAAGGTGACCTATGCAGATGGTACCGTGGTTGAGACCCCCATCCTGGAAAAGATGTGCGAATACGATTTTTCCAAGTCCGGCACGGCTACGGTAAAGATCACGGTGTTGGAAATGACCACCTCTTATACCGTCAAGGTGCTTGAAAAAGAGGAAGATGCTACCGATCCTGTGACCGATCCCGCAACAGATCCTGTCACCGAATCCGTCACAGATCCTGTGGTTACCGATGTGCCCGAGACAACGCCCGAAACAGAGGCGTCCAGTCTTGAAGAAACCACCGAGCCTGCCGATGCGCAGGACGGTTGCTCCGCTGTCGTGCCCGTACTGTCGGTTTTGATGCCGGTGATCGCAGGAGTTGCCATCGTACTGAAAAAGAAGGAGGACTGACATGAGAAAAACTTATCAGCTTCTGACGCTTGCGTTAGCCGCCGCGATGCTGCTTTCCTTTATGACAAGCTGTGACGGAAGCGAAAAAAATCCCGATATTACAAGTGCTGATACCCAGGCACCCGTTACAGAGGCATCCACTCAAGCTCCTGACACCGAAGCGCCCACCGACGCCGAAAACGAGTCTGAAACCGATGCACCTGTCGTGGACACCGTGGAGCGTGTGGAGGATACGAGAAATCTTACTGCCGCTCAATATTCTATTCTGAATATTGCAGGTACTGACGATTTCGGCCGTGTGATCAATCCTGTGGACGGAAAGATCGACGCTGACCGTTACGTGGGTATGTTCTACTTTTTAACCTTGGGTCAGCATGACAACCACAGCGGTATTTACGATGTGGATCTTATCACCGCAGGCGGTACTCACCACAAGGCCTTTACGGATTACGATACCTTCATCACCCCCGTGGGCGCGGCTCATTTCTGGGGCGAGCCCGTATGGGGCTACTACAACAGCGAGGATCCCTGGGTCATCCGCAAGCAGGTGGAGATGCTCACCATGGCGGGCGTGGATTTTCTGGTGTTGGATACCTCCAACAACGTGCTTTACGAGCGCGTGACCACCCAACTTTTCACCATTCTGCAGGAATATCATGATCAGGGCTGGGACGTCCCCAAGGTGGTCTACTACCTGGGTAAACACGAGGTCAATGCCGACACCGCCGTGTTTAAGCAGGTCTACGATATTTTTTACAAGAAGGATACCTACAAGGATCTTTGGTTTACCCCCAATGATCCCACGAAGCCCATGATCGTTGCCCCCGATAACGTCATCGCCAAGCTCAAGAACTCCTCCAACGCCCAGGAGAAGGCGTTGTACGATTTTTTTGATTTCCGTGTGACCCAATGGCCCATCGACAAGCCCGTGAACGAGCCTGTGTATGAGTACGGCGCGCCCTGGATTGATTTCTCCCTGCCGCAGACCTCTCAGGAGGGATGGATCAGCTTGTCCTGTGCCCAGCACGTCACCGTTAACATGACTGACATTCAAGGCTCCCGCGGCCGCGGCTGGACACCTCTCACCTACTATGAGAAGAAGGATGAGTGGAGAGGCCGCAACGATCATGACAACTGGCGCAAGGGTCCCAACTTCCAGGCTCAATGGGATACTGTCCTTAACATGACCGCTGAGGAAAAGAAGGCGGATGCCCGTTTCGTGTTCCTCACGGGCTGGAACGAATGGGTAGCTCAGAAGCTTCGCGCAGGGGATCAAAATTATTATATGTGTGATACATACAACCCCGAGTATTCCCGCGACCTGGAGCCTTCCCGCTCCGACGGCATGAAGGACTATTTCTACCTTCAAACGGTCATGAACATCCACAACGACAACTATAGTACTGCCGTTCATTACACCTACGATCCTGCCACTCCCGATATCTCCAAGGATGACACTACTGTTTGGGAAACCTCCAAGGCCGTCTACCGTGACTTTACGGGCGAGTGCATTCCCAGAGATTTCAAAAACATGGACCGCAGTATGAACTACGTGGACAACACCAACCGCAACGACATTGATACCATCACCGTCCTCCGTGACAGCGAATATCTCTATTTCCGTGTGACTTGCGTCAATGATATCACCGCCTACACAGCGGGCGACACGGGCTGGATGAACCTGTGGATCCGCACCGATGCCGCAGGCGAGGATACCCTCAACGGCTATGACTTCGTCATTAACCGTCAGATCAGCGGCGACAAGACCGAGATCATGCGTTGCAAGTCCACCGACGATATGGCCGGCGTGGGTCAGGGCGACGTGAAGGTTTTGGGCAAGGCCATGGTGGTTCGCGTGCCTTTGGAGGCGCTTGGCTTGAATGGTGCCAACTATCACGTGCAGTTCAAGGTCACCGACAACGTACAGAATGTGGAAAACGATATCCTCAACCTCTACAGCACGGGCGATGCCGCTCCCATTGGTTCTTTGAATTTCAGTTACGGTTATTGACACCTTAATAGTAAATCCCCCTGTCTGTTTGTGCAGACAGGGGGATCACTATTTTAAAAACTGAATATTTGAGGGTTGACCGATTTGTACCCGATCTTATGGGTTGCGCAGGTGGCACCCTCGGAGAAGATCAGATTGTATTTGGCGTTGCCCGTCACCTCGCAAAGACGAAGCACTACCGAGTTGACACCCTTGTTAAGCTTGACGTTCTGCACGTGGATGTTCTCGGCGTCCCACCAGTCGCATTTCTTGCTCTCGCAGATCAACTCGCCGTTGATGTAAAGCGCCACGGGGCAGTTGTGGCCCAGTTGAATACAAACCGTGTCTTCCTCGGCGGCCACCAGCCCGCGAACCAGATAGTATACGGCGGGACCTTGGAAGCCGCAGATATCAGAAATGGTGAAGCTGTCCTCACGCTGAGAAAACAGGGTCTCCTCATAGCCTGTGACGGAATTGTTGGGATCCAGGGGGGACAGCAGGGAAGTGCCGTCCACATAAGCGGTCTCGGTGTCCACCGCGAAATTCAGGTGGAAGCGGCGGACGATGTCGGTGGAGTCACCCTTGTGGTCGGGATCTGTCATCAAATGCCAGTAGTTGGGGACGGAGAGCAGCTTTTCGGTGGTGCAGACAGGATCGGTGCGCCAGATGGGGCCAATGACCTTCCAGGGCGTGGCGGCAGCCAGGCCGAAGGTGTACGTCCCCTCGAAGCTCCCCACAGAATAGGTGACGGTGTAAAGATTGATATCGGGCAGAACTTCGGCATCGGCGGGAATGGTGATCGACACGGGCTTGGCATCTAAGGCTTCTCCGTCGATCTGCAGGCTGTCGCTGATGTCACAGCCGTTGCCCGTGACGGTATATTCCACCCAAACGGGCTTGTCGGTGACGTTTTCCATGCACAGCATGACCGTAACAGTCTCGCCGAGACCAATGGCGCAATCGGGCAGACCGTTTTCCTTTTCGGGATAGATCACATCGAGACGCAGGGGAGAGGGATTGGTTTCGTGGCGGTACTCCTTGATCTCGCCGCCCTCAATGAGGTCAGGTTGCCAAGATTTACCGAGCAGGGCAATATCTTCAGAGAAATCAAAAACGCTGTCGCTTCGTCTGTCGGATTTGACGCCCAACACGAACTTGATGTCACCCCAATGATACTGGGCTTCCAAGGATTTTGCGCCTCGGATGAGACCGATGATGGAACCTGCCGTCGCGCAAGTGCAGTCGGTGTCAAAGCCGCAGTTCAGAGCGTCCATGCCCGTCTTGATGGCATCCAAATTGCCTTTGAGCAGGGCGGCGATGGTGATGCCCATGTTCTGGAACATATTGGTGCAATCGGGGTGACCGTATTTAAAGAGAATCTTGCGGAGAATGACCTTCACATCATCATATTTTTTGCACCAAGCCACGGTATCGGTGACCAGCGTGCGGAACTTACATTCCTCGGGAATGACGGACAGACCTACATCAATGAGGGTATAGAGATCGCAGTCATCCTCGGTCACGCCAAAGGCGGCGGACTCCAGGGCGGCCAAAAACATCTCGGCATACACCGATTCCATGCCGTGATCCAAAATGCCGTCACGGGATGCGTATTCGGCGGCCTGCTCGGGGTTTAAGGGGGCGAGACAGGCCCAAATTTCCGAACGGATGGGGCAACCCATGCCGTTGATGTAGTAATCGTTGCAGAAGGTGCCCGAGGCGGGTGGCAGGATGCCCCGCATGAAATTCTTACGCATGACCGCGTACTCCCCGGGGGAGTAGTCACAATGTGTGGCAAAGCGCTCAAGGAGCTGTGCGGAGGTGAAATCCTTGCCGTACTTTTCTGCCACGTCCAGCCAAAGCACCTGGAGGTCAAGATCATCGTTGGGGAGCATGGTATTGATCATCTCGGGCTTGAAGGGCAGCTCCAATGGCATTTTGATGCCCTCATAGGGGGCGCCCAAGGTGCCGATGACGGTCTTGCCGAGGAAGCAGCCGTAGATTTTGTCGAGATAAATGTCGTAAGAGAGTTTGGATTGGGTCATGGTGTTATCCTCCCGGAGAATGTAGTTTTGTGAAAAGGGGTCGGCTCAAGCTGTTTGAGCCGACCCGAAATTTTAATCGTACATAGACAGACAGCGGTCGAGATATGCCTCAAACTTGGCGGGTCTGTTCTTCATGAAATCCGTGAGGGAACGGCGGGCGCGGGTCCAGTCGCGGACGGAATATTTGGAGCCGATGACGTGAGACCAGCGATCAATGTAAGCGCCCATCTCGGGGGTGACCTGATCCACCAGAATATCGTAGTGCTTATCCAGAAGCTCTTGCTTCTCCTTGGAGATCAGATCTCTGCAATAAGCAGTGAACTCGGCGCGGAACGCGTCATTTCTCATGCAGAAGGCAAACAGACCTTGCAGATAGAGAGAATCGGGGTAGAGCTTGGTTTCTCCGCTGTCGGAGTAAATGCTGTGATATTCGGGAATATAGTTGCCCAAAGTGCGCCAGAAGCTGTCCACGGTGGCGCGGCTGTCCAGGTCGGAGGTCAACTCGGGGCGGCTGTAGCGCGCCATGGTCATGTCCATGTCACGGGTCATGAATCTCCACTTGCCGTCGGTGATCTCGATGCCCTCCATGGGAGCGCCTGTGTACTTCCACAGCTTGACGTTGTTGTGAGGCCAGTCGGTGTTGCAAAGGTAAATATTGAGGGCGAACCACTCCTTCAGACCCTTGACATCCACGTTGGCCTCCAGTTTTTTGTAAGCCTCGTTGTATTCCGCGTCGCTTGCGTTGACCTTGCTACAGATCTCCTTGCAGAATTTGAGCCATTCGTTCAAGGTGTTCTGCGCTATTTCGCTGTCATCGGTCTCATAGTAGAACCATACGCCGCAGTAACGGCAGGCTCCGCCGCTTGAGTGTTCATCACAATGGCGGCCTGTGTCCAACTCGCTCTTGATGACCACCACGTCGTTATCGTCCACGCCCCAGACACGCTTGACAAAGTCCTCGTTGAGGTTTTCTCTCATGTCCAGCAGTCCGTAGTATTCGCCGTTGATATAAACCACGGCGTACTGAGAATAGGAATATTCCAGAGCCTCGGTCACATCTGCCGCGAAGTTATTGGCAAGTCCGTCGCGGATGAGGGTGGCGTCTTCGGGGTTGCAGGCGGTATGGAGCAGGGAATCGTTACCGCCATTGCGGAGGATAAAGCTGTCGTAGCGGTCAAGGATCTGACCTGCCTTTTTACCGGCTTTAACGACCCGTTCGGGGAACAGGGGATAGCGGAAGGTGCCTTGCCCCACGTAGGCGGCATCCTCACCGAAATATCCGGTCTTGCGGGCGATGAGCTTGAAGGACTTTTGCTGGAGTGAACGGGAAGAGCCGCCGAAGAGACGGAGGCCTGCGTCCTGAGACACCACGGTGGTGCCGTCGGGGGTGACGATCTCCACATGAGCGGGACGCTCGATCTTCTCTGCGTAATCCGCGATCATGTCGTCAAGGTCATCCTCGTCCACCGAGATCATGACGGTGTAGAGGGTGCTGGCCTTGGCCTCACGGATGACGTAGGTGTTGGTCACCACATCCCCGATTCTGTTGCCGTCATCGTCAAAACGGGCGGCACGGAGGGTTAGCACCTTCTTGTCCACCGTGATGGCCTCTTTGTATTCCTTGGAGCGCTGGGTGGGTACCGAGCCATCGGTGGTGTAGCGGATGGTCTCTCCGCCGATGGCGGTCATCTCTACTGTGACATCTGAGGTATAAACGCCGCCCTTATGTGAAACGGTGAGATCACCGGCGGTTGTATTGTTCTCGGGAGTGGTTTCTTTCTCGGTAACCGCATCGGCGTTGGCAGATGTGACCGTTTCAGTGGCTGTGCCGCTTTCGGGTTGAGTGTCAACAGGGGGTGTTGTAACGTTACAGGCTGACAGAAGCATGACGGAAGCCATAATTCCTGCGGTCAGAGTGCGCAATATGTGCTTATTTTTCATAGAAACATCCTTTCGGGGTACACCACCCCATCATATTGTAGGTATTATATCACATATCTTTCATGAGGATGTGTTTTTTTTGAAAACAATTCATAAACGATAAGGCCCTACCGGCACAATTTTTGGAAAAAACTATGAAATTTTTATTGACAAGCGGTGCGGTTTCTTTTATAATGAGAGTGCAATTTACTTCCCCAACAGAAAGGAGTCCATCATGAAGATTCTATCCATTACTGCCGATAAAAAGGTCATTCGTTTGAACCTTGACACCCCCGTCGCTCCCGACGCCGAGGTGCAGGTTCCGGTATTTTCTCCCATTTGTCAGGATGAATTGTCTCCTTTGGCTACCCTTGCTCCCGAGGTGTCAGGGAACACCGTCACAGTTTCCCGCTTTGCTTGCGGCCGTGATGGCGTATGCCTCTCCTATGCACTCATGATCGACGAAGAAATCGTGGACGGTGTGCAGTATGTTACCGACATCGAAGCGTCCGACCGCACCTTTCCATACCCCGAGGTCGGTACCAAAAAGGGCCTGCAGGTGGTGGACTACGCCGACGCGAAGGAGCTGGGCGTGCGCCACTCGGCCATCAACGTCAACGAGGGCGATTTCCTCATGCCCGCCTACGAGGAGGGCAACACCATCGAGTTTGAGCATGACGGTCGTACTTTCTATTTCCGCAAGTCCCACGTGGAAAAGATGGACGAGACCTTCGTGGGGCTTTCTGAGATCGGGTGCGTCATTTCCTTCATCCTGCTCAATTCCCCTCACTGGAAGTGCGATATCGACCCCGCCTTCTGGGAGGTCATCAAGCATCCCTCTTACACGGGCAAGGCAGAGGACGGTACGGGTCTGATCTCTGCATTCAACCTGGTCACTGAGGAAGGCCTGTCGTACTATCGCGCATTCATCGCCTTTTTGACCGACCGTTATACCCGTGAGGATATGGCACACGGTCGGGTCGTGGGCATGATCGTGGGCAACGAGGTGGACGCGGGCTATATTTGGTGCAACTCGGGTGACATGTGCATGGAGTGGTACGTGAGAGAATATGCCACCGCCCTGCGTGTGACATGGCAGACCGCCGCAGATATCTATGCGAATATGCGCGTCTACATCTCCGTCGACCATTTTTGGACCGCCTCCGCAGACGAGAACCAGCCTCTGCGCTACTACAAAACGAGAGATATGTTGGTGTACCTCAATCAGATCGCCACCGAGGAGGGACAGATCCCGTGGCACATCGCCCACCATCCATATCCCGAGGATCTGAATTTCCCCGATTTCTGGAACGATAAGGCCGCCACCCCCGATGATGATGCGCCCATCATCACCTTCAAGAATCTGGAGGTTCTGGCGAGGTTCATCTACCGTCCCGAGTTCCTGCTGAACGGCGAGCGCCGTCGTATCATTCTCTCTGAGCAGGGCTTCAACTCCCATTGGACTCCAGAGAGCGAGGTGCTGCAGGCCTGTGCCTACGGCCGTGCCTACCGCAAGGTCATGGAGATCCCCGAGATCGATTCCTTCATTCTCCACGCCCATCACGACAACGCCCTTGAGTTTGGCCTGAATTTAGGTCTGTGGCGGAGAAAGAAGGACGCGTCGGGCATGGACGCCCCAAAGCCCATGTACTATGTCTTTAAAGCCATCGACCAAAAGGACGAGCGCGGCGTTTACCATTGGGAAAGATACTAAGAAAATCACCGTCGGATCATATGGATCAAAGCACGGCCATGCATTTTGCATGGCCGTGCTTTTCAATCGTTTCGCATAAATAATCGCGTCCAAATTGGGCATTCTATAGAAAACGCAAAAATATCGTCCCGTCCATTGACAGCCCTGTTTTTTTGTGATATAATAACAATAATAAGTAAAAAATAGCGAGAGGAATTGTGTTGTATGATGACTGAAAAGGTCGAAAAAGCCGAAATGAGCACATCCATCGCCCAGCCTCCCTCTGCGCCGGAGCAGACCGAGCGTGCCTTGGACGAATATTTGTTCCATCAGGGCACCGCACGTCACGCTTATGATTTCCTCGGTGCCCATGAGGAAGGGG
>JAFTIL010000116.1 GCA_017456905.1 Clostridia bacterium | reverse complement strand
CCGTGGCCACGGGGGTCTCGGCAATGGTTTGGTCATAGGTACCTTTCCAGGCGTAGACGGACATATCCACTTCCATGTCGGTGGCCATGTAGGTCGCCATCTTGAACTGCAGGCCCACGAAAGAGGAGGCCACGTTCAAACGCATACCGAAAGGCCCGTTCATATTGAACACAGCCTCACCCGTATTGCCGGTGTAGGGGTACTTGATATTGCGGATCTCACCGGAGGCTTCGCAATTGCCAAAGGGCTCCAGCATGGGATTGGTCATTCTGATCTTCAATTCAGGCTCTCCTCTCTGCTCGAGGCCGTTAAGATATAAAAAGCCTTTAGAGTCAGTGGGACTCATATTGGTCCACACACCCACATCGGCACCGCCACCGGAGATGTGGAACAGATACTCACCCGCGGGCTGGGGATCAAACTCCACCCAATGGTACTGACCGTCCTTCAAAGGATTGAATTCCTTTTTTGCAATGGGTTCGGAAGCAATGGTTTTCTCATAGCCGCCCAGCCATTTGTAGATGGAGAGTGTAGCGTAAGAGTCAGTCTTAGTCCACGTAGGCATACAGAAGCCAAAGCCTGTAAACTCTCCGTTGACAATGGCGCGGTAGGAGTAAGTTTTTCCCACGCGGACAGGCTCGCGGCTACCGGTGCCGTTCTGGACGGTGACGTCTTCGGCAAAGGTGGGGATCACCAACAAGCTGAAGGTGGTGCCGACCATGAGAAGGCACAAAAGCAGAGCAAGCAATCGTTTCAAATTTGATTTTTTCATAAACGTATCCTTTCACAGAGAAAATCAAAGACTGCGATGAACATCGTTCTCACATTAGTTACATTATACAATATCGCTTTGGCTTTGTCAACGCAAAATCAATATTTTGTGCAAAACGCACAGAACTTTTTGAATTGTTTTCGCAACCGAGCGAAAAACGATTGACTTATCCGAGAAACTGTGGTATACTTTTTTAGAGACGACCTATAAATTTCTAAAGGAGGTGTGCGGATGAAGCTGCTGCTATATCTTTCATATGACGGATCTGCGTTTTGCGGATATCAGGCACAAAGACACGGGAATACCGTCCAGCAAGCACTCAACACCGCCACCGAAGCCTTGTTTGGTCATCCCTGTGATATCACGGGCTGCAGCCGCACCGACAGCGGCGTTCACGCTCATATGTTTTGTGCCACCATCACGGGACAGGGCGGCGCCCCCCTTGTCACCACCATTCCCGTAGACAAGCTCCCCGCCGTTCTGAACATCCATCTGCCCGACAGCATCGCGGCGGGCTATGCACGGTGGGTCCCCGACGACTTCCATCCCCGCTATTCGGTCAGCTCCAAGGAATACGTCTACAAGATCTACAACGCACCCTATCGCTGTCCCTTCGAGCACAAACGCAGTTGGCATATTCCTCAGCCTCTTGATGACGAGGCGGTGGCCCGAATGGATCTTGCTGCGCAGCATTTTGTCGGCCGACGGGATTTCTCCGCCTGCATGGCTTCGGGCTCCGAGATCATGGACAAGACCCGACACGTCTCGTCTGCCCGCGTATGGCGGGAGGGGGATCACGTGTTCTTTGCGGTTCGTGCCGACGGCTTTCTTTACAACATGGTACGCATCATGATGGGAACGCTGGTGGACGTGGCCCTGGGCAAGATCCCCCCAGACAGCATCCCCGAACGTCTTGCCACCCTGGACCGCCGCGCCATGGGACGTACCGCCCCCGCCGACGGATTGTACCTTCACCGTGTTTTTTATGATGATCCCCACGTTCCAGGGTACCAAGGAGGTGATACCCCATGAGCACCAAACACCGTAAGCCCAAGGATCTTCTGCGTCCCATCTGGAAAAGCATACAAGGGCTGTTCCGAAAATTCACACGTCTGCCCGAAGAGGGTATCGTCAGCGACGAGCCCATTGATTTCTCAGCGCCTTCGGTTCCCTATTATACGGGATTGGCCGAGCGCTTCAACCTGGCCCGTATCGTGCTTTATATGATCCTCTTTACCTTCGTGGTGGTGACCGTTCTCAGCAGTCGTCACCTCATCACCTACGAAAATTTGTATTATCTGGTCAAGGACGTGGGTGCCGCTACGCTGACGGCTCAATCCGAAGCGGATTATCTGAGCTACCCCATTTCGGACGCGGAAGCGGATTTCGCCATCTATCGCGGCGGACTTACCGTGGTCGGTGGGCAGGAGATCACCGTCCTCAGCGGCTCGGGCAAGCAGACCCTGTCAGAGAACGTCTCCATGTCCCGCCCCTGTGTGCGTGCAGGCGAAAAGACCTTCCTCACCTTCAGCCGGGGAGAGAACGGCTTCGCCGTATATAACGCTTTTGTCCGTCTGCACAAGGAGCTGACGGAATATCCTATTTATGACGGCTGTATGTCGGCAGAAGGGGCCTTTGCCATTCTGACCCGCTCTCGGGAATACACCTCCCAAGTGGTATACTACGGAAGCAATATGAACGTCCGTGCCATCGCCAATATCAGCGGCTACGTCACCGCCCTGTCCATCAGCGCCGACGGCCGTACCTTGGCCATCCTCTCTTACGACTTGACCGACACCGGATACCAAAGCAAGCTGACCCTTTGCATGGCGGGGAACCCCAAAGAGATCACTGTGGTTACGGAAAACACCTCCGCCCTATCCGCCGCTTTTCTGGGCGATAACCGCCTGGCCGTGATCTTTGAGGACCGCCTAAGCATCTACAAAAACGATGGCAGTCTTGTATCTGAGACGCCCTTTGAGGACACCGTGCCTCTCCTTTGCGACGTCAATGACAGCTATTTTGCCCTGCTCTGCCGCACACGGGACAACCTTATCGGCAGCGTGCTTCAAGTCTATGATAAAAACGGCAGATCTGTGTATACCGCCAACGTAGCCTTGGCGGGCCAAGCAGAGGAAATACTGCTTGAAGGCCAGAACGTATATATCCGCTCGCGCGAGCATATTCTGTATGTATCGGGCAAAGGAAAAAAGCTTTCTGAAGCCACGGCTCATCGGGATACGCTCACTCTCCTTGTCACGGAGAATGGCGGACTCCTGGCCTGCGGTCCCGCATACGCTCAACGGCTGAATACGGAGGATTTCACAGAAATTTCCCAATAAATGAAAGGATATATTTATATGAACATCGTATTTGACGTCATTCTCTTGGCCCTTTTCGCATTTATGGCCATCCGTGGCTACTTCAAGGGCTTTATGAAGATGGTTCTCAGCCTGGGCCGCCTTGTCCTGGCTGTGATCATCACCATCATCTTCGGCTCGGCCTTCTCGGGCTGGATCGACGAAAAATTCATCAATCCCCCCATCTTTGAGTGGGTACACGGAAAGATCTCCGAGCTGGCAGGCAACGCCGTCACCAACGTGGACGAATTTTTGGAGGGCCTGCCCGGCATCTTCAAGAACTTCCTGGATTCCGAAGCTTTTCAAGAAAAATACAGTGGCGCAGGCGCATCCGTAGACGCCTTGGTCACCGACGTGTCCACCTCTGTCAGCGGCGCCATGTCCGCCGTGATCTCCACGGTCATCGGTTACGTGCTTCTGTTTGTCCTGTCCTTTGTCATCCTCACCATTATCATCTGGCTGGTGGGCAAGTTCACCGAGCTCCCCCTCATCAAGACGGGCGACAAGCTTCTTGGTCTTGCCGTGGGTGCCGTCAGCGGTCTTTTGGCCGTGGCTTTGGCCGCCTCGGTGCTGTACCTTATCGTTTACCTGACGGGAAACCTGAGCGCGTATGAAAACTCGATAATCTTCAAATTTGTTAAAGATATCAATGTGTTTGGGTTTATTTTTGATAAGCTACTTAAATAAACAACGGGGTCGGTTCTCGTGAACCGACCCCTCTTCAAAGGAGAACCTATGGCAAAATTCCCCCATGAAACCGTCCCCCTGCTCTTGGACTGGTATCATCACAACCGCCGCGACCTGCCCTGGCGGCACACCCGTGATCCTTATCATATTCTCGTCTCGGAGATCATGCTCCAGCAAACCCGTGCCGAGACGGTGAAGCCCTACTACGCCCGCTTTCTCGCCGAGCTACCCACGATTCAGGCCTTGGCCGAGGCCCCCGAGGATCTGATCCTCAAGCTGTGGGAGGGACTGGGCTACTACAGCCGCGTCCGCAATCTGCAAAAGGCAGCACAGGCGGTGATGGCGCAGCATCACGGGGTCATCCCCACTGACCATGCAAAACTTCTTTCTCTCCCGGGCGTTGGGCGATACACGGCAGGCGCTGTGGGCTCCATCGCCTACGATCTCCCTGTGGCGGCTGTGGATGGCAACGTGCTTCGCGTAGCCGCCCGTGTCATGGGAGATGACGGCGACGTGCTGACTGACGCCACCCGCAGACGCATTGAAGATGCCATCACCCCTTGCGTTCCTTCCCCGGGCGCGGGAGATTTCAATCAAAGCCTCATTGAGCTGGGCGCCACGGTCTGTCTCCCCGGCGGGGGCGCCAAGTGTCAGGAATGTCCTCTGCAACTCATCTGCGCCGCCAAGCGTGATGGGAGGGTATCAGAGCTTCCCGTCCGTATCGTCAAAACCAAGCGAAAATTTGAGGATCTGACGGTGCTTCTGCTCCGTGTGACCGATGAGGACGGTACATTCCGCTACATCATCCGCCGCCGTCCCGACACAGGACTTTTAGGCGGTCTTTACGAGTTTCCCCATGTGGACGGTCACGCCACCGCCGAAAGCGTGACGGCGGCACTCATCGCCGAGGGCACCGGAGTCCACAAGGTCACTCCCCTCCCCGAGGGCAAGCACGTTTTCACCCACATCACCTGGCGTATGGTGGGCTATCTCTGCGACGTGACATTACCCGATATGTCTTTGGAGGGCGGGCTGTGTCACGGTCTCCTTGCGAGAGCCGAGGATATGGCTGATCGTTATTCTATCCCCTCTGCTTTCTCCGCCTACCGAAAATACGTGCTGTAAAAATGAAACGCTCCTGCGAAATTCGCAGGAGCATTTTTCATGATTTCAGCATCTCCATCAGTTCAGAAAGCACAGGCTCGAACTTGACACCGTACCAATGGGTCGGATCGTCCTGGGTGTACTCAATGCAACGGAGGGTATACTCAGCGGCGATCTTGGCGGCCTCGAAAGCAGGCTTACCCTTCATGAGCGCGCCCACAAAAGCAGAGGCGTACACGTCGCCCGTGCCATGGCAACCACGCGCAATACGGCGATGGGGATAATACTGCTCCTTGCCGTCGGCATAGACCGTCACGCCCGTGGTCTCGGGATGGTAGCCCACGCCCGTCAGCACCACGATCCCCTTGCCTCCCATGAGAGCGTACAGCTTTTCAAGAAGGCCTTCGATATAAGCATGGTCGTAGCTCTCGCGATACTCGGTATCGGTAAGATAGCAAGCCTCTGTGATATTAGGCAAAAGGATATCCGCCTCGGCACACAGGGTCTTCATGGCGTTGGCATAGGCCTTATCAAAGGCGGGATAGAGCTTGCCGTTGTCGCCCATGGCAGGGTCAACGATGTTCATGCAACCCACGGCGGCGTTGGTTCTGAAGATGTTCTTCACGTCGTCGATCTGGGTGATGCTGCCGAGGTAACCCGTATAAATGGCGTCGAAATACAGGTTGGATTTGGCCCAATGGGCAGAGATGGCAGGCAGATCTTCGGAGAGATCACGGACGGTGTAATCCTTAAACCCCGCAGTATGGGTGGACAGCACCGCCGAGGGAAGGATACAGGTCTCGTGGCCGCAGGCCGACAGGATAGGGAGCGCCACGGTCAGGGAGCATTGACCCAGGCAGGAAATATCCTGAATGGTGAGAATTCTTTGATAGGACATAGATTCGCCTTCTTTCAAACTAATTTATTCCACACCCAACGTGCCGCATAAAACTTCAAGTGTCTGGTCAATGCTTCTGCGTCTGTGCTTTTTCCGCGCTTCGGAATCAACACAAGGCTCCGACGCAGGCGGGGGTGCTTCTTCAATGGTGATGTGGGCGTATTTTTCATATAAGGCACACCGCTCGTCATAAAGACGGCGGAGGGTATAGCCCTCGGGCATGACCACGCCGCGGTGGGAGAAATTCCCCAGACGGCGACGGACCGTTTTATAAGAGAGCTTCAGATATACCACCGTGCCGATCTCGCGGAAATGCGCCATAGCTGCGGGGCTGTAGACAGCGCTTCCGCCCGTAGCAATGACCCAACGGCTTTGAGGTGTGCCGAGGTCGAGGTTGACCTTTTCCTCAATCTTGATAAATGCTCCCATCCCTTGCTCGTTGATGATATCCTGTAAAAGCTTGCCTTCGGCCTCCTGAATGTGGAGATCCGAGTCTACAAAGCGATAGCCCAGCCGCTTGGCAAGAAGCACGCCGACGGTGCTTTTGCCACAGGCAGGCATACCGATGAGAATGATGGGCTTTTTTGGGTTTTCCTTGAGATTCATAGTGCAATCCTCCACATCTTGCGGAGGCATTCACGTCTCCTATGATAAAAAAATTATACTACAATCAAGCGGGCGTGTCAAGGGAAACATCCAACAAAAATCCGCCGTTGGAACAAGGAGTTTTTTTAGAAATCGTTGAAATTTTCCCGAATATATGTTAAAATAGGGTCATCACCTCGTGACGACCCTGTTTCTTATTTCAAAAGTTCGGGCATATCTCTCAGCATATTGTCGATAAAGATCCCGTAGCCCGTGGTAGGATCGTTGATGAGCACGTGGGTCACGGCACCGATGAGTCGGCCGTCCTGGACAATGGGACTTCCGGACATTCCCTGCACGATCCCGCCCGTCTTCTCGATGAGCTTGGGATCAGTAACGGTAATGGTAAAACACTTGGAGCCCTGCGCCGCCATGTCGATATGGCTGATCATCGCCGTGTAGGCCCCCAGATTGCCATCGTCCAAGGTACACAGGATTGTGGCATTGCCGTCGTGCAGCTCGCCACGAGGGGCAATACTCACTTTTTTTGTAGCCCTTGCAGGACGGCTGGCGTAAATGCCGTACACACCGCAATCGGTGTTCCCCACCAAGGTCCCCGTTTTGCCGGGAGCAAAATAGCCCTTGATGGCGCCGGGATCGCCCGCCTCACCGCGGTCGATGCCGCTGATGGTCACGTCGGTGACCTGCCCTCTTTGCATGGGGATCAGTTCACCCGTGTCCCCGTCACAAATACCGTGACCAAGCCCCGCAAAGGCATTGGTGGAGGGGATGATGAAGGTGACGGTACCAATGCCCGCACCGCTGTCGCGGATCCAAAGCCCCGTCTTGTATTTCCCTTCGCCTTGGCTCTTGACGGGAGCCACGTTGATGACCAGCACCTCGCTCGTCAAGGTTTTTCGGCTACTTTTATCATTTTTTACGTTGCGCGTGGCGCTTGACTTCGCAGTGGTACGGCGGATGGTCAAGGCAAGGGGCTTACCGCCGCAGTTCTCCACCGCTTTGGTCAAGTCCTCCGCACACGTCAAGGGCGCACCGTTGACGTGGGTGATCACATCTTTTATTTGTATGCCTGCTTCTCTGGCAGGATTGACCGTACGGTTCCCTTGCCGCGGAGCATCCTCTACATCGCAAAAGCCCACGACCGTCACGCCCTCGGTGCTGAACTTCACCCCAAAGGGCATCCCACCGAGGTAGACCTGACCCGCCCCAACTGCACTGCCGTTTGTTCCCGCCGCCGACGCCCCCACAACACTCCCCACGATCAGCAGTATCGTCGTGATGACCACATACAGCAGCTTTATATATCTGTTTTTCATGTTGTTCTTCCTTCTTGCGCTTGCTTTTTTGGTTTTACCCCTCTTACTATGCGTCGAGGCGGGCGAAATCATGTGTAGCAGATTTTGAGGATTTTGGCGGTTAGTTATAATATAAATTGTTGTTTATCTTACTAACTTTTCTCTCGACGAGGAGAGAAAAGCGAAAAGAAGCTAAACAACCACTTATCTTCTCTTTCCATTCTGCATTTTGCATTCTCAAAGGAGTCCCCATGGCCACCGAAAAGAAAAAAGTCAAAAAAGCACCTCAGTCCTTCGAGGGCGAGCCCACTCTTGCGGAAAAGCTCCATTTCGAGCGTATATCCCGCGAGGTCTCGGCCATGCCCTGGCATACCATGAGCCACAGTCCTACCGCCGACGAAAGCGCTCCTCTCATTGGTACCCTGCGGGAAAAACGTCTCCACGCCGTCATCAAGCGGTATCTCTGCGAGGACGTGACCACCCACGAGATCCCCCTGCGGGATATTGTGTCAAAGGACGGTGCCTCGGTCAACACCAAAATGGTGGCCGACGTGCTGGTAGGAGATCATATCTACGAGGTGCAGACGGGCGGGTTTTATCCTCTAAAGAAAAAGCTTCAATGGTATCTCGACCACACCGCCTGCAATATTACCGTGGTGCATCCCATGGCGGGCAGCAAATATTTGTCCTGGATAGACCCCGACAATGGGCAGGTAGTCAGCCGCACGAGAAATAACAGGCGCGGACGTGTCAAGGACGTGGCAAAAGAGCTATATTGGCTGAAGGATTTCATTGACAATCCCAGATTTTCCCTAAGACTCCTGCTTTTGGAGATCGAGGAATACCGCATTCTGGACGGTTACGGTAAAGAAAAAAAGATCCGTGCAAGCAAATACGAGCGCTTTCCCGTCTCCCTGCTCGGCGACGTGCGGCTCTACGAGCCGGAGGACTATGCTTTCTACTTTCTGCCCGAAAGCATCGGAAACGAGCCCTTCACAGCGGCAGAATACGCCAAAGCCTCGGGGATCCGAGGCAAAGCCGCCTATGCGATGCTTCATCTGATGGTGACGCTGGGCGTGCTTTCGGAAGGTGAAAAGCTTGGGCGGAGCATGACTTTTTTGAGGAGCCGTTGATTTTTTAAAAGTTGTTTCTTGTGCTTCATGACAAAGTATGTCCAAACTCACAAAATATTTTTTGCAATATCACGATTTTTTCATTGGAAACTTGAAAATCCTTTGAAATATATTGACATTTGAGGAAAATCGGGGTATAATAGAATGAAAACTTGTGTTTAACACTAGCTGATTTTCGCGTTTTTGCTCTAAGGAGATGATTTCAGATGTCCATGAATTTCATTCACAAGCTCCCCATTCCCCAGGAAACCAAGGAGCGCTACCCCCTCTCTTCTGCAGCCGCTATGCAGAAAACTGCCAACGACGAAGAAATCCGCCGCGTTTTTACCGGTGAGTCTGACAAAAAGCTGCTCATCATCGGCCCCTGCTCTGCTGACAGCGAAGAACCCGTGATCGAATACGTCTCCCGTTTGAAGCGCGTGTCCGAGCAGGTATCCGATAAACTCATCATCATACCTCGTATCTATACCAACAAGCCCCGTACCACCGGTGCCGGCTATAAGGGTATGCTTCATCAGCCCGACCCCCATGAAAAACCCGATATGTATAAGGGTATTCTGGCCATCCGCGAGCTCCATTCCCGCGTGATCACCGATTTCGGTCTTCCCACCGCTGACGAGATGCTTTATCCCACCAATTTCCGCTATCTGGACGATCTGCTCTCCTACGTGGCCGTCGGCGCACGCTCTGTGGAAAACCAGGAGCACCGCCTGGTATCCAGTGGTATTTCCGTCCCCGTAGGTATGAAGAACCCCACAGGCGGCGACCTGTCCATCATGATGAACGCCATCACCGCCGCTCAAGGCTCCCACACTTTCCTGTTCCGCGGTTGGGAGGTGAACACCACGGGCAACCCCCTGTCTCACGCCATCATGCGCGGCTACGTAGACAAGCAGGGTGTCAGCCACCCCAACTACCACTACGAGGATCTGGCTCACCTCTGTAAGCTGTATGCAGAGACCACTCTTGCTAACCCCGCCGTGATCGTGGATGCCAACCATGCCAACTCCGGCAAAAAGTATCTGGAGCAGCCCCGCATCTGCAAGGAGGTCCTGCACAGTTGCCGCCACAACTCCGATATTTCCAAGCTGGTCAAGGGCTTCATGATCGAGAGCTATCTCGAGGACGGCGCCCGTAAGATCAACGAGGAGGGCTTTGGCAAGTCCATCACAGACCCCTGCATCGGCTGGGACAAGACCGAAAAGCTGATTCTGGATATCGCAAATCTGCTGTGATTTTTGGGGTTGTACCCCACACCCCCATATAAGAAACATTTTGCTTTGAATGTTTTTGAAGGGTTCCAAGGGAAACTTTTTGAAACAAGTTTCCCTTGGCGTACTCCTTGAATATAACGAAAGGTAGGTCAACACTATGGTTATCGACGGCGAACAATTCCAAAAAATGTGTGCGTCCGCAGCCAATTCCATTGACAGTCAAAAGACCGAGATCAACAATCTGAACGTATTTCCCGTACCCGACGGCGACACGGGCATCAACATGAGTCTGACCATGAAGCCCGTCCGCAAGATCCACTTTGCCCCCGGCCCTCTGTCCGAAACCGCAGGCAAGGTAGCCGACAGCGTGCTTCGCTCTGCCCGCGGCAACTCGGGCGCTATTCTGTCCCTGTTCTTCCGCGGTATGGCCAAGGCCTTCAAGGGTCTGGACAAGGCCGAGACACAGGACATCGCCAAGGCGATCCGCAGCGGTACCAACGAGGCGTATCGCGCCGTCAGCGTCCCCACCGAGGGTACCATCCTCACCGTCATGCGCGGCTGTGCCGATGTGGCCGAGGCCGAGGCCGAGAACTACAAGGACGATCCCGTAGCCTTCTTCGAGCTTCTGGTCAAGAACGCTGAGGAGGTCCTGAACAAGACTCCCGAAATGCTCCCTGTCCTCAAGCAGGCCAAGGTAGTAGACGCGGGCGGCAGCGGCTTTGTGGCTATTCTCAAGGGTATGTTGGCTTCTCTCCGCGGACAGGACGTTCCCGAGGTTGCTGACAACGATGCCTCCGATGGCACCCAGGGCCAGGCCGACTTCGCCGAATTTGACGGCGAATCCATCAAGTTCGCTTACTGCACCGAATGTATCGTAGGCAAGTCCAAGGAGTTTGCAGGCGAGGGTAAGGCAACCGCCTTCCGCGACACCATCTCTCCCTGGGGCGACAGCATGGTCTTCATCGACGACGAGGAGATCATCAAGCTGCATATCCACACCAACGATCCCGGTCGTGTACTCAGCGAGGCCCTCAAGTACGGCGCTCTTGAGACCGTCAAGGTCGAGAATATGAAGAGTCAGCACTCCGCGCTGACCGCCGCAGGCGAGGAAGCCACCGAAACGCCCATCGACACCACCGCCGTGGAGATCCCCGTCGGTTTTGTCGCCGTGTGTCTCGGCGAGGGTACGGCCAATATGTTCCGCGATCTCGGCGTCAACCAGATCGTCACAGGCGGTCAGACCATGAACCCCTCCACCGACGACATTCTGAATGCCGTACATCGCACCAAGGCAGAGGTGGTCTACGTTCTGCCCAACAACAAGAACATCATCATGGTAGCCAATCAGGCCGCCGAGATCATCAGGTCCGAAGGCGTTCGCCGCTTGGTGGTTTTGGAGACCCGCAGCGTTCCCGAGGGCATGGCCGCCATGCTGGCCTTTGACGAGTCTGCCTCCCCCGAGGACAACGCCGCCGCCATGACCGAGGCCTTTGGCCAGGTCCACACCCTGTCGGTCACCCGCGCCGTCAAGGATGCCGCCATCGACGGTATGTCCATCAAAGAAGGCGAATACATGGGTCTGTGCGACAGAAAGATCGGCTACACGGGCACGGGTCGCCGCGCCATTGTACTGAGAATGCTGGAGAACTTCCCCGACGCTTCCTTCATCACCGTGCTGTACGGTGCGGACGTGACCGAGGAAGCCGCCAACAAGCTGCTCTCCAGAATGCAGGAACAGCTCCCCGACGCTGAATTCTCCATGATCAACGGCGGACAGCCCCTGTACGATTACGTGATTTCCGTAGAATAATTGCTTATAAAACGTCCCGACGGAAAAACATCGGGACGTTTTTCTTTGAATTGACAACAGGCCAAAGGTCTGCTATAATGATGCCAAGTTAAAAATAATTTTGAAAAGTATGAAAGATTATGCCCTTTTTTCCTGTCTACATAAATGAAGGGGTTCACCCCCAAAAGCAAAGAAAGGAGGAGCCCATGGACGACAAGACCATCATCGACCTGTTTTTTGCCCGTAACGAACAGGCCATCAAAGAAGCGGACAAAGCCCACGTGCAAAAGTGTCTGTCGGTGGCCATACGGATCCTTGGCAATCGTGCCGACGCCGAAGAATGTGTCAACGACACGTGGCTGAAGGCTTGGCAGAGTATCCCGCCGGAAAAGCCACGCTCCCTGTCGGCCTATCTCTGTCGTATTGCGAGAAATTTGGCCATCAACACCTATCACGCAAGGAAAAACCACGCCTTTTACGTGGCCCTGGACGAGCTTTCAGAATGCCTTTCGGTAGACGAGCGCTACGCCGATGAGTTGAAGGATCTGTTGAACGCCTTCCTCGCTACTCTCCCCTCTTTGGAGCGCCGTCTGTTCATGGGGCGCTACTGGCACGCCTATTCCGTTGGACGGCTGGCCGAGGCCTACGATCTGACACCCAACGCGGTATCCCTCCGTCTCATGCGTACCCGAGAAAAGCTCCGCATCTATCTGGAAGAAAGGGGGATCACCCCATGAAGCTGAACAAAAAGCAAATGTTCGCCCGTTTTGGGGAGGTGGATGACGCCTTCATCGACGAAGCTGCCCTCCCCGAAGAACCCATCGCAATCCATCCCAAACGCCGTTATATCATTTCCGATTTCTTTGAAAAGCCCGCCGTGGTGGCGGCTGTCTGCGCTATTGTCGCCCTTGGTACGGTAGCAGGGATCGTTATGGCAGGACGCGCCGCGAACAGACCTGTTCCGCCGATCAGCGGAACGACAGACAGCGACCATCCTACACAAGAAACGGAGTTCGCTTATGTTGGGGATATCATTCGCCACGAAGACCTGTATTACGTCAGCCACGGCAACGGCACCTGCTCCCTGGTGGGTATTGCCGCCCTGCCCGAGGACATGGTGCTGACCATCCCCGAGACCGCTATGAACGGTGACCGTGTCATCGCCCTGCGGGACATGACCATGACCTCCTCCTTGATGGTGCCCAACGGCGTGCATCTGTTCCAGGTCAAGGGGATCCATATCCCCGCTTCTATGACGAGCGTTCACGTCAACACACTTCATGAGATGACCGCGTTGGAGAGTCTCACGGTGGACGAGGGAAATCCTGTGTATCGGGCAGAAGGGAGTTGCCTCATCGAGCGCGAGGGAGAGCGGGTGATATATGCTTATCTTACCTATCACCCGGGCGTGAATTGGGGAAATGAAAACCCTCAAATGTCTCTGCAAGTGGCTCCGCATGACAGATATGTGATCCCTTCAACGGTAAAGTGTATTGCGCAAAATGCACTTTCTCCCTATAACCCGACAGGAT